>CAZLYX010000030.1:0-23906 GCA_964563885.1 uncultured Neisseria sp.
AAAAGGGCTGGTTTTAATTGATTGTCATTTAAAGGAAATAATGGCATTTATTTATGGGAGCAATGATATTGGTTGCTGATCTAAAGTAGGCTAATAGCGCGCTATAGTAGGATCAATTTGAGCTGCCCAAGCTTCAATACCACCTTTTAGGTTGATTACGTTTTCAAAGCCAACATGCGCAAGATACATGGCTACCTGAAGGCTGCGTATACCGTGGTGACAATAAACCACAATTAGATGCTCATCAGGCAGTTCATTATGTCTCAGCGGGATAAGATTCATTGGAATGTGGACATGATTAGGCAGTGCACATAGGGCAACTTCGTCATCTTCTCTTACATCTAGTAATAAAATATTATCTTGCACCGATAAATATTGCTGTAACTCAGTGGCGGAAATTTGCGGAATATCACTCATAATTTAAGCTTATCTTAATCTGGTAAACACAATAAAGTACCGCCTTATGAAACAGGCGGCATTATCAATAAACGTATACTTTAAAAATTGAACTTGCTGGGTGCAGATTTGCCGCCGTTGGTTAGCATCGGAATTAAAGTATCGAATAAAGTGCGTTCGATAAATGTATTGCCATTGCGTACGATAAGCTGAGCACGTTGAACAGGGGCTCCACCTACGATAACCACCATGCGACCACCATCTTTCAACTGTTCTTTTAATAATTCAGGAGCAGCTGAAACGCCGCCACCGATATAAATAAGGTCGAAAGGTGCGCCGCCTGCTTCTGCTGCCAAGCCATCACCTACTTGATAGGTGATTTTGTCAAATTCTAAAGCATCCAAAGCCAGTTTGGCGCGCATTTGTTGTTCGGGATCTATGTCTATGGTGACAATATGGGCGCCCATTTGTGCCATTAAAGCGGCGGCGTAGCCTGAACCTGTGCCTACTTCTAACACTTTTTCACCAGGTTTTATATCTAACCCTTGTATCAAGCGAGCAACAATTTTTGGCTCTAACATGCTGCCGCCATTAGGAAGCGGCAGGGTTTTATCTGAATAGGCGTAGCTTTTTTGAGATTCTGTGACGAATACTTCGCGTGGAATGTCGCTCAAAGCGTCCAGAATATTATAGGCCAACACATCCCAAGGACGGATCTGTTGTTCTACCATGTTGTAACGTGCTTTGTTAAAGTCCATTTGATGCTCCGCTGCGGGTGGGTAGGTTATATTGGGAATCGAATTAAATAATTCTGCAATTATAATGGGTTTATCATTATTTTAACAGTATTTAGATATGTCTTTCAGGTAGCCTCAAGGTACTGCTGTCGGATGAGGGCTGAAAATGATTTAAATGCTTCATATTAAGTTGTTTAAATATTGTTGGGCGTGATGTGCTGATTTCAGCAGTGGCAAAAAAGCATGAGTATTAATTCTTGGCGGTTATAACACCGCTAATCTTTATTCCAAGCAGATGATGGCAAAGTGAAGACGCTTAGTAGGATTTGCGGTACAATTTTGAAGTTATTTGATGAGGAGTCCGCTGATGTGGGATCAAAAATGGGTTGTCGGCAATTGGAAGATGAACGGTCAGCTGCAAAGCAATAATGCTTTAATGCATAATTTTCGCATATTGCCTCAAATGAACCGTGTGTGTATAGGTGTGGCTGCTCCGACAATGTATTTGTTACAAGTGCATAATGCGACTCAAATTGTGATCAATAATCATATTTTAACGTGTGCTCAAGATGTAAGCCGTTTTGCGGGTAATGGTGCCTATACGGGCGAGGTATCAGCAGAGATGATGCGTGATGTAGGCGTAGATATTGTTCTTATTGGCCACTCTGAACGTAGCCTATATTTTGGCGAGAAAATTGAAGTACAACGCCAAAAAATGGAAAATGTGCTGAATGTTGGATTGATTCCCCTGTTGTGTGTAGGCGAAAGTTTAGATGAGCGTGAATCAGGTCGCGAACAAGAAGTGATTGCACATCAATTGTCTATTTTAGCAGGCTTGGCCACGCATAATATTGCAGTTGCTTATGAGCCTGTATGGGCCATTGGCACGGGCAAGGTGGCTACTGTAGAGCAGATCGCGGCTATGCATGATTTCATCTATAAACAAATCTTGTCTTTGTGTGGTGAAGATGTTAGAATTCGCGTCCTTTACGGCGGAAGTGTCAATGCGAATAACGCAGCAGATATTTTTGCTGTCCCTCATGTTGATGGCGCGTTAGTCGGCGGTGCTTCATTAAATTATGAATCATTCGCTACGATTATCGAAGCTGCAGAGCAAGCGTAAAATTATGGAAGCATTTAAAACAGTTATTTGGATTATCAATATTTTTGCAGCATTGGCTGTGATTGTGTTGGTATTAATGCAGCAAGGCAAAGGTGCAGATGCAGGCGCGACATTTGGTTCGGGCTCCGGCAGCGCGCAAGGTGTTTTCGGCTCTGCAGGTAGTGCAAATTTTCTAACGCGTATTACAGCAATTGCGGCAACTTTGTTCTTTGCAACCTGTTTGGCGTTGGTTTATATCAATACTCATTCAACCTCACATGGGATTGATTTCAATACCGTGCAGCAGTCTCCACCAGTGCCAGCTAAAACTGCACCAGTGCCACAGAAAAAAGCAGTGATTCCAGAGTGATTCAAGGTTGTAGCTCAGTTTTATGCCGACATGGTGGAATTGGTAGACACGCTACCTTGAGGGGGTAGTGACCGTAAGGTCATGTGAGTTCGAGTCTCATTGTCGGCACCATACAAAAAAAGAAAAAACCTTTTATAGAGGTTTTTTCTTTTTTTGTATGGAAAATGATGTGTTAGCTCATGGTTAATTCAGTGGCTTTCATTGGTTTGTATCTAAATAAGGACTTTGATGCATTCATAAATATTTTGATGTAATTGTTTTGAATGAGCTTCCCTTGGTTTTTACTTGAGTATTATTTTATTATTATGCGGATACCAATTGTGTATGCATGCTGGTATTAGTGAGTGGTTAACCTGAATATACGCAAATAGGTGGTTTGGTGTTTGTAAGCCTAGTATTTAACATGCTTAATTGGAGGTTTTCTAATATAGCATGTCTTCGAGTTTATGCTGAAGAAACTAATTTTGTCTTGATAAGAGTATATCTGTGGATAGAAAAAGCTACCTGAATGTAAGGCTTCAATAAAGTACAGTGTTTCAGGTAGCCTTTATAATGTAAAAAACCCTTGGATATGTATCCAAGGGTTTTTTACATTATAGCATTGGCGGAGTGGACGGGACTCGAACCCGCGACCCCCGGCGTGACAGGCCGGTATTCTAACCAACTGAACTACCACTCCGCACAAAAAAATGGTGGGTGATGACGGAGTCGAACCGCCGACATTCTGCTTGTAAGGCAGACGCTCTACCAACTGAGCTAATCACCCGTGAATTTTTGCAAGACGCTTATTAAACCAGATCGCATGAGTTAGTGCAAGCTTTTTGGTGATGAGTTTAACTGCCTCCTTGTAGAGACCAGTTTTCTAAAGAAATTATTTTGTCTTTTTTCCCTGCTATAACTAAGATATCTCCAACTTCAAAGATGAGATCATCGTCAAAACTTTCAATTCGGTGTGTATGGCGGCGTATAAATAGTAGTTGAACATCTAAATGCGATAAAGGTAAATCGCTTATTTTCTTGCCCACAGCATAAGCGCTTTCTGGTAAGTCGAAGGCGTGACGGTTGATGCTATTATGTTCGTGGTAGAAACTCGCTTCATCATCTCTGCCATCAAATAAACCTGCCAGCATTTTATAGCGGCTACGCCGAATATTCATAATCACTTGATGAACATGCTGGTAAGAGCGGCCAAAGCCCAGCATGGCGTATGAAGCAAGTGCTAAGCTGGTTTCTTTGCTGTCCGACACTGTTTCTTCTGCACCCATATCCGTGAATATTTGCAAATAGTCATCGCTGGTGGCGCGCACATATACTGGCATGCTAGGGTATAGTCGCGTGATATTATCGAGTACATGTTGAGTTTCAGGCATGTTGCTGAGTGTAATGACCACCATTTTGGCGCGCCCAAGGCCAGCTGCTGCAAGCACTTCACGGCGCTTAGCATCGCCAAAAGATACTGGCTCACCTGCGCTACGCGCAATTTGTACACGCTCTGCATCTAGATCAAGGGCATAGTATGGGATATCTTCTTGTGACAAAGTGCGGCCTATAGCTTGACCGCCACGTCCATAGCCAACAATCAAAACGTGTTCTGATTTACTCATGGTGGCAATCAACATGTTTTGTAGATCCACGGCTTTCATGTCCCAGGTAGATTTTACTAGCCGGTTTACTATTTTATCGCTGCTGTTGAGGAGAAAGGGTGCTAACACCATTGATAACAGTATTGCAGCAGTAGCTGCTTGTTCGATGTCTATCGAAACCATATTGATTTTGCTGGCAATTGCCAATATTACAAAACCAAATTCTCCCCCTTGTGCTAAGTACATAGAGGTTTTCATGCAGTCGGCTATTGGGTGTTTCATGTGGAAAGCGATAAAGAAAACAATTAATCCTTTGAGTACCACCAAGATGGCTAATAACATCAATACATCTTGCCAACCAGTGATTAAGGCTTGAATGTCTAGTTTCATACCGACGGTGATAAAGAAAAAGCCCAGTAAGATATCCCGAAACGGGCGAATATCATCTTCAACTTGAAATCGGTATTCTGTTTCAGACAGCAGCATGCCGGCAACAAAAGCACCCAATGCCAAAGACAAACCTTCTAGCTCGGTGATGTAAGCGACACCCAATGTGACCAATAAAACGTTGATCATAAATAATTCTGAGGATTTTCGCTTAGCGACCATGCGAAACCATGGCGTCATTACACGGCTACCCACAAAGAATAATAGACTCAGCGTTAAAGCCATTTTAAACGCGGCCAATCCTAGGGCGATAGTTAAGTCTTCACCATTGGCGCCGCTGGCCAGCGCTGGCAGTAAAATCATCAGTGGCACTACGGCAATGTCTTGCATGAGCAAAACACCCATTCCCATTTGACCGTGAGGCTGACCCAATTCGGTTTTTTCAGACAGGATGCGGCTCACAATCGCTGTTGACGACATGGTCAACGCGCCGGCTACTGCAAAAGCCCATTTAAAAGGCGTACCTTGTACCATTAAAATAGCTAAAATAGCACTTATGGTCAGTAAAACTTGCATGCCGCCCAACCCAAATACTAGCCGCCGCATGGCCTTAAGCTTGGCCAGAGAAAATTCTAAACCAATACTGAACATTAAAAAGACGATGCCGATTTCACCTAGATAATCGGTGGCGGCGGTTTTGGGAATTAAATGTAGAACGCTGGGGCCAGCCAAAAAACCCACCAACAGATAACCCAGCATTGAAGGAACATTGAAGCGACGACAAATGGTGACCACGATAACGGCCACCAACAAGACAATCACGATGGGAGCTAGAGAAATATTCATAATACAGGCTCGCCGATGAGTTCAACTTGGATTGTTTAAAAAATAGGAAAGTTAGAGTGCTTTCAGGTAGCCTTAGGTGTTGCAATGGTGGTGTTGTTTAAAGCTCAAATGCTTTGATCCATATCCTCTGAAGGCACATTAAATTCTTTGCCCACCACTTTTGCTGGCACGCCTATCACTGTGGCATAGGGCTCAATGTCTTTCACCACCACACTGCCCGCACCAATTTTAGCGCAAGTACCAATGGTGATATTGCCTAGTACCGAAGCGTTAGCGCCAATCATGACACCGTCGCCTACCTTAGGATGGCGATCGCCACTTTCTTTGCCAGAACCACCTAAAGTAACACCATGCAGAATAGAAATATTATTACCCAACACCGCTGTTTCACCGACCACAAAGCCTGTGCCATGGTCAAGCATAATGCCATGGCCAAATTTAGCAGCAGGATGAATATCAATACCAAAAACTTCTGAAGAACGGTTTTGTAAAAAGTAAGCTAAAGTTTTGCGACCTTTGTTCCAAAGCCAATGATTGATACGATGTGCTTGAATTGCGTGGAACCCTTTAAAATATAGTAAAGGTAGAGTATATTCTTCACATGCTGGGTCACGTTCATAACATGCTAATATATCATCGCTTGCTGCTTCGATGATTTGAGTATCGCAGGTCAGCGCTTGAACATAAACTTCATATAATGCTCGTGCATCCATAATCGAGCTCGAGAGTTTACTTGATAAATGAAAAGCCAAAACATGATCTAAGCTGCTGTGGCGCAACACGGTCAGGTGCAAAAAACTGGCCAACATAGGCTCGGCTGCGGCGGCTAATTCTGCCTCGTTGCGAATGGTTTGCCATAACTCCTGATGTTTGCATGACATGAGCTGCTCCTTTTGTTCATCTAAATCAGCATACGTAAAGTGATACTGTAGAAAATATAAATTTATCGTACGTTAAAAGATTATTATACTTATATTTCAATAGTTATTGCTTATAGTATAACCGATAAAATATGCCTTTGGCTGTGCTTTTCCTTAGACAAGAATCAATGAAACAAAGTTAATCCCACTATTTTTTATAATTTATTTTTTAAAAAGGTTGCGAAATGGAATTTAATATCAGTGAGGCACAATATGGCACCAGACCTGCTGTTGAAAAGCCTGATTCAAGATTTTTAGAGGCTTTAGGAGAGGCGAATTTTAGAGCATTAATATCTGATCACTATGAATTACTAAAAAAAAGCACAATAGCCCATTTGTTTCCGCAAGAGGAAAAAGCATTTGAGTTAGCCAAAAAGCATTCAGCAGATTTTTTTATACAAATTTGTGGTGGTCCTGCTTATTTTAATCAAAGCAGAGGGGCACCGATGATGTTTATACGCCATGAGCCATTTAAAATAACACCCAGCGCAAGAAAAGTTTGGCTTGAATGCTATATTGAAGTTTTAGAAAAACTTGATTTGAACGAGGATTTGAAACGCTCTTTTTGGGACTACTTGGATATTTTTTCTATTTGGATGCTTAATACGCCTGAGGATTAAATACGCGGCAGTATTAAAACTTCATGAGCAGCAAAATATCAGTAAGCATAATTTTGCATTCTAGCGTTTTGCTGTTTTGTTATATCGGATGTCAACACTTCTAAACTACCTAAGCTGATAGAAAGTTAATTGTATGATGTGCTTATAAGTGCGTTTATATTGGTGCTAACAACTTTTTTGATAAGTATTAAATAGGCTACCTGAATCTTTTCAGGTAGCCTATTTGATTAATGCTTGATACAGGATAATAAGGTTTATTTAGAATGAAACTCAGCCCAATAACGGCGGATGTTGTCTGCTAATTCAGCGTTTACTTCACCCCATAAGCTGATTACACGCTCTTTTATGGCTGGGTCAATATCGGCACCCATATGACGGGCAATGTTTTGTGCAGTGCGATCGCGCTGGCCATTGTCCCACAAATTATATAGCGCACTTGGTTGAGTAAAATAGTCGCTGTCGTACTCGCGGAAATCGTAATGCAATGCCTCGCGCTCTAGTGCTAGCGGCGGTTCTTGATCGTGCGAAGCTTGGTAATCATCGAATCGGTTTGGCGCATAGTTTACTCGTGCGCCTTCGTTACCATCAACGCGCATGGTGCCATCGCGGTGGAAATTGCTAAATGGGCAACGAGGTTGGTTAACTGGAATCTGATGATGGTTAACGCCCAAACGGTAACGCTGAGTGTCGCCATAAGAAAAAATACGGCCTTGCAACATGCGGTCGGGTGAAAAACCAATGCCTGGCACAATCGCCGCTGGTGTGGAAGCCGATTGTTCTACATCAGAGAAGTAGTTTTCTGGATTACGGTTTAGCTCAAATTCACCTACTGGAATCAGTGGGTAATCGCCATGCAACCATACTTTGGTTAAATCAAATGGATGGAAACGATAGGTTTCCGCCTCAGCTTCTGGCATGATTTGAACAAACATTTTCCACTTAGGGAAGTCGCCTTGTTCAATAGCATGAAACAAATCTTCTTGCGCGGTTTCGCGAGACTTGCCAATTGCATCAGCCGCTTCTGCATCGGTAAAGTGTCGATGACCTTGTTGATTTTTGAAGTGAAACTTGACCCAAAAACGTTCATTTTGAGCATTAATAAAGCTAAACGTGTGGCTACCAAAACCATCAATATGGCGCATATCAGTTGGCAAGCCACGATCGCTCATCAAAATCAACACTTGATGGTAACTTTCGGGCATTTTTGACCAAAAATCCCAAGCATTGCCATTGTTGCGCAAGTTGGTTTTAGGGTCACGTTTTTGAGTGTGAATGAAGTCTGGAAATTTAAGCGGGTCGCGTACAAAGAAAACGGGGGTGTTATTACCAACTAAATCCCAGTTACCTTCTTCAGTATAAAACTTCAATGAGAAGCCGCGTACATCACGCTCAGCATCAGCCGCACCACGCTCACCAGCCACCGTAGAAAATCGCGCAAACATATCGGTTTTTTTGCCTATTTCGCTGAAAATACTGGCTTTGGTATAATGGGTAATGTCATGGGTTATCGTTAATGTACCAAATGCACCCACGCCTTTGGCATGGACAACGCGTTCTGGAATACGCTCACGGTCAAAGTGGGCTAACTTTTCTAAAAACCAGTGGTCTTGTAATAAAATCGGGCCACGCGGGCCAGCGGTTAACGAGTTGTCATTGTCGACAACGGGCGCGCCACTGGTGTGAGTGAGGGTTTTCTTTTGAACCATGATCATACTCCTTGTAGATAAATAGAGATGTTGCTGGGTAGTATGTGGCGCAGCTCGTTTATTTTTGAATGAGGTTGCGCTTTTTGAAAAAAAAATGCTTATGACGTGTTGCTACTATAACCAAAAAGTATCTGCTTAGAAACTATGATGGCCATTTAAATAGTTTATATAAATTAAAAAGATATTATCAATAGGTATATTTATCCTTAAAAAACAAAAGGCTACCTGAAAGTATTCAGGTAGCCTTTTAGAATCTTGTCAATAAATTACATTTTATTTTTTTAGAAAACCTTGTTTTTGCAAGAATGGCAGTACATCGCGCTGTACATCGGCGGCTAAGGTGTCGAGAATTTGATTCTCCCAATCCAAGTCTAAATTGCTGCGACGTTGGTAATAATCTTTCACAATCTCGTTGTACTCTTTGAAAGCTTGCTCACCTAAAGGCTGGTAAGTATTTTCAGACACCACGTATTCCATCTTCAAGCGTGGGCGTAGCAATGGATCTTGTGCAGGATGGCCAAGGCTCATGCCAAACAAAGGAACAACGTATTCTGGCAGTTGTAATATCTCGGTAGTGCGCACAATATCATTGCGTAAACAGCCAATATACACGCCACCTAAGCCCAAAGATTCGGCCACTAAAATCATGGTTTGCGCCATGATTCCAGCATCTACTGCGCCCACTAATGTAACTTCTGCCCAATCGGTTTCTGCAGTGGGTACAAATGTTTTGTGCTTTGAAAAGTCCATACAAAATACTAAAAACTCAGCAGAAGTTTCGATGTAATGTTGATTTGCACCTACCGCGCGCAGCGCTTTGCGTAATTCTGGATCAGTTACTCGAATGATGTGAGTAGGTTGCATAAAGCTAGAGGTCGACGAAGCTTGCCCTGCAGCTATAATGGCATTTAACATTTCTGGTGCAATTGGGTCGCTGGTGAATTTGCGGATAGAACGGTGTGACAGTGCGGTTTCTAAAGCAGGTTTACTAGTGAAATCACTCATTCTAAAAAATCCTTTCGGGTGTTATCTAGGCTAATTCAGGTAGCCTTATGGGATAGGTTGTGGGTTATGAAGCTAACTTAATGGCTAATTCGGCCAAACGTTTGCCTTGTGTAAAGGCAATTTGTTGCTCATCTTTGCTCAATTCGATTTTGGCATCTTGACCAGCAACATGGGAAGCGCCGTAAGGTGTGCCGCCGGTTTGAGTTTGGCTTAACGCTGTTTCACTATAAGGAATGCCGCTGATTATCATGCCATGATGTAGCAAGGGTAACATCATTGTCAACAGCGTTGATTCTTGGCCGCCATGCTGTGAAGCGGTGCTGGTGAACACGGTGGCTGGTTTATCAATTAATTCACCGCCAAGCCATTGTGCGATGGTGCCATCTAGAAAATATTTCATCGCTGCCGCCATATTCCCAAAGCGAGTTGGGCTGCCAATTGCCAAGCCTGAACAGTTTTTTAAATCGGTAGTGCTTACATAAGGAGCACCGCTATCGGGAATGTCGCTTTCAGTGGCCTCACATACGGCTGATACTTTTGGCACAGTGCGCAATACTGCTTCACAGCCAGCCACGCTGTCTACACCGAGTGCTAATTGACGGGCTAAATTTAAGGTGCTGCCGTTTTGAGAATAGTATACAACAAGAATTTGCAAGCTTTTTTGGGTCATTTGAAACTTTCCGTTACAATAGTGTCATGAAAATATAAAGAGAAGATTATGACGAAACGCTCTTGGTGGCAAGGTGTGCGTGAATCGCGCATCTATGGCTTCGCTTTGTTTTTACTGCGCCGTTTTAATGAAATTCGCGTTCCTCAAGTATCTGCTAGTTTAACATTTACTACGTTGCTGGCACTGGTGCCTGTTTTTACCGTTACTTTTGTGGTGGTATCTGCATTTCCAATGTTTAGCGAGTTGTCTGCTTCGTTTATCAATTTAATCAATAGCGTACTTGTGCCTGAAGGTGCGGAAACCATTTTAGACTATATTGACGAGTTTAAAGGCAAGGCAAGCAGCCTTACTGCAATTGGTACCATTATGTTGGTGGTGACTTCGTTGTTGCTGACTCAAACGATAGACCAAACGTTTAACCGAATCTGGCAAGTTCGCACACAAAGACCGTTATGGATGCAGATTTTAGTGTATTGGTCTTTACTAACGCTTGGCCCAATTGCGATTGGTGTGAGTGTTTCTACGTGGAGTTTTTTACTCAAAAATAGCTCATTGACTGAACAATATCCTGTGCTTGGCAATGCGCTGCGTGTGCTGATGTCGATTGGGTTTACCACGTGTATTTTATGGCTACTCTATCGATTAGTACCGAATCGTTTTGTGCCTGCAATACATGCCTTAATTGGCGCTGCGGTTACAGCTGTATTGCTTGAGTTGGCGCGATTTGGGTTTACACTTTATGTTGGCCACTTTAACAGCTATACCTTGATTTACGGTGCATTTGCGGCTATTCCAGTGTTCTTGATTTGGTTAAATTTATTATGGATGCTGGTGATCACTGGCGCGGTTATTACTTCTACGTTGTCTTATTGGGAAGGTAATGCTTTTCGTCGAAAGCTGGGTTTTACGGGTCGCTTTGATGACGTGTTAAAAATTCTATTGCTTTTGTATGAAGCACAACAAAATGGTAGAACAATGAAGGTACAACATTTTAGGCAGCACATTAACATGGGCTACGATGAGCTGGGCGACCTTTTAGAAAAATTAGCGCGCCATGGTTATGCTTATTCGGGTCGACAAGGTTGGGTGTTGAAAACCAATGCTGAACATATTGAGTTAGACGATTTATTTAATTTGTTTGTGTATCGCCCTTCACTTAATAGTAAAAATCACGTTAATGCAGCAGTGGCTCATATTATGCAACCTTGTTTAGAAACAATGAATATAACATTGGCCGAATTTAGCACTCAAGCACAACATCAGCTTGATCAATCGCAACAAGATAAGCAGTCTACTGACAACACACAATAAAATAAAACGTGTTGTTAAATGAATTAGATAAGGATTTATCTAAAACCATTAAGCTTATAAATAAGGCTACCTGAAACATTTTAATGCTTTCAGGTAGCCTTATTTAAATCAAAACTGTGTTAGTCGCTTAACAATGAAATATCGGCTACCGCATTCATTTGGCGAGACAAAGTTTTGAGTAAAGACAGGCGATTTTGTTTAATGTCTTCATCATCAGCCATCACCATTACTTTATCGAAAAAAGCATCTACAGTTGGCTTCACTGTTGCCAATACTGCCAACGCTGCCTGAAAGTCTTTGCGTGCTAGCGATTGGTTAATCTTGGGCAACAGCGCTTGTGTGGCTTGATATAAATCTTGTTCTTCAACTTGTTGTAGTAGCTGCGGATTAATATCGTCCAACACATTTACAGCTTTTTTCAGCAGATTATGTACGCGCTTGTTAGCAGCGGCCAATGTGGCCGCTTCAGGCAATTGTTTGAATGCGGCCACTGCCGCAAGTTTGGCAGGTACATCACCCAAACTTTGCGGTTTTTTGGCCAATACGGCAGCCACAACATCATGGCTATACTCGTTTTGCAGCAATACTCCCAAGCGCGCTTGCATAAATTCGGCCACTTCGATCACGGTATTATCAGCAAGCTTGCCCTGCGGGAAAGTATTGAATGCTTCGTGTAGTAGCAGCTCAACATCTAGGCTGTTTTGTATCAACATGCGCAACACGCCTAAAGCAGAGCGGCGCAGAGCATATGGATCTTTGTCGCCAGTAGGAATAAGGCCAATGCCCCAAATGCCGACTAAGGTTTCAAGCTTATCGGCCAGTGCCACGGCAGTGGCCACTTTGCCTTCAGGTAGCTTATCGCCAGCAAAACGTGGCTGATAATGAGCTTCAATGGCGGCGGCAACTTCAGTATTCTCACCATCATGCAAAGCATAATATTTACCCATAGTGCCTTGTAGCTCTGGAAATTCGCCCACCATGTCGGTGACTAAATCTGCCTTGGCCAAGCTAGCTGCGCGTAACGTTTGCTGAGCATCAGCACCGAGTTCTTGCGCAATGGCTACGCTTAAGGTACATAAACGCTCAATGCGTTCAGCTTGGCTGCCTAATTTGTTGTGATACACCACGTTGGCCAGCTTGGATAATCGACTTTCTAAAGTCACTTTTTTATCTTGGGTGTAGAAAAATTCGGCGTCGCTCAGGCGTGCGCGCAATACTCGCTCATTGCCTTGAATAATATCGCTGGGGTCATCGGTTTGCAGGTTAGAAACCAATAAAAAGCGGCTCATCAGTTTGCCGTCTGTATCCAGAAGTGGAAAGTATTTTTGATTTTGCTGCATGGTTAAAATCAAGCATTCTTGCGGCACATCTAAGAAATGTTCTTCAAACCCAGCTTGTAAAACCACTGGCCATTCCACCAGCGCGGTTACTTCATCTAACAAAGCCGTATCAGTAGCTACCGTTGCGTTTAGGCTGGCTGAAAGACGATTCAATCCGTGTTCAATCACTTCACGACGCTCAGCAAATGAGGCAATCACTTTACCTTCGTTATGTAGCTGCGTTGCGTAATCATCGGCTTGTTGAAAGACGACTTTTTCGGTGCTTAAAAAACGGTGGCCAAGTGTCCAGTTTTGACTGTCTAAACCCAGCACGCTGCCTGAAATTGTATCTGTGCCGTGCATCATCACTAAGCCATGTACAGGTCGCACAAATGTATGGGTTGATGAGCCCCAGCGCATCACTTTAGGAATCGGCAATTTTTTCAGTGCTTGCGTTAAAATATCGCTCAGCAATGCTGCTAATGATTGGCCAGTTTGAGTAAATTCATGCGCATAAATATCTTGTTTACCGTCGTGAATAATTTTTAATTCAGCTACGCTCGTGCCAGCTGAACGGGCAAAACCTTCCAGTGCTTTAGTGGGTGCGCCATCTTTCATACCCGCTGTTACGCTTGGGCCTTTTCTCACAACGTGTTGATCGGCTTGCACGGCTTTAACGTTTTTAACCATCATGGCCAAGCGGCGTGGTGTGGCGTAAACATGATATTGCGGCTCGCCATCTAGCAGTTGCTCTTTAGCTAAAGATTCCACCACAGCAGCGGCCAAGCTGTTGCCTAGGTTGTTGAGTGCTTTGGGCGGCAGCTCTTCGGTGCGCAGTTCAATGAGGAGGGTTTGGGTCATGGTGTTTAACTCTCTGGTTTATTTCTATGAATAAGCGTTTAATTAATACATCGCTATAAATATGTTGACGGAAAATTAAGTTAAACAATGCTTAAACGTTTATTTTGTTTTTAAATTAAAGGCTACCTGAAACGCTGTTATGCCTGATTTTTAATCAATGGAAATCCCAAAGCTTCACGGCTTTCAACAAATTTTTGTGCCACTGAGCGGCTTAATGCGCGCACACGGCCAATATAAGTGGCGCGCTCGGTTACCGAAATCGCACCGCGGGCATCGAGTAAGTTGAATGTATGACCTGCTTTTAATACCAGCTCATAAGCGGGCAGGGCGAGCGAAACGTCTTCAACTGCCAATAAACGTTTGGCTTCAGATTCGTAGTGATTAAATTGACTCAGCAGCCATTCGGCGTTGCTGTATTCAAAGTTATAAGTAGATTGTTCTACCTCGTTTTGGTGGTATACATCGCCATAAGTAATGGTTTGGCCATCTAAAGTTTTTGCCCATACTAAGTCATAAATATTCTCAACACCTTGTAAATACATGGCTAAGCGTTCGATGCCGTAAGTGATTTCGCCCAAAACAGGTGAGCAGTCAATGCCGCCTACTTGTTGAAAATAAGTAAATTGGGTAACTTCCATGCCGTTGAGCCATACTTCCCAGCCTAAGCCCCATGCGCCCAGTGTTGGGTTTTCCCAGTCGTCTTCTACAAAACGGATGTCGTGTTGTAGTGGTGAAATGCCGAGCTCTCTTAATGAATCTAGGTATAGCTCTTGAATATTATCAGGCGCAGGTTTTAAGGCTACCTGAAACTGATAATAATGCTGTAAACGGTTTGGATTGTCGCCATAGCGGCCATCATTAGGACGGCGGCTAGGCTGAACATAGGCTGCAAACCATGGCTCAGGGCCCAGTGCGCGCAGGCAAGTGGCAGGGTGGCTAGTGCCCGCGCCTACTTCTATATCAAATGGTTGCAGGATAACGCAGCCTTTATCCGCCCAATAGGTTTGTAATTTAAAGATGATCTGTTGGAAGGTTAGCATGAGGGGGTTGCTTTTGAAATAAAATGGCTATTTTACTGTTTTAACAGTAGATTGAACAGCTTTAATGCTGTGCAAGGTGAACATCTTCGGTATAATGCAAGCAAAATTTGTCTACTGATTTAACATTTAAAAAGATAGGAAACTGGAATGTCTGATAGCGAAGATAGAGAAAAACGTATAGGTTTATGGATTACTGGTGCAGCGGCAGGCTTGTCAGTTTTGTCAATTTTGTTCTACGGTATCTGGGGTTGGGAAAACGGCCAAATCGAAGGTTCACCTACTTATGGCATGGCCAGCGGTGTAGAGCTTGTGGTGCCAGCTTCAGGTGTGGGTGTTGTAGCCACTTCTGCCGCTGCTTCTGACGTTGGTAATCCTGCGGAAGTGATTTTGAATACCGACCATGCTGCTGTTGCGGTGGCTGACGATGCTTCAGTGATGGTTGAAAATGGCATTGTAAAATTCTATTTTGCTACAGGTAAATCTGATTTGGCACAAGGTGCAAATGAAGCGTTGGTTGATGTGTTGAATGGCGTAAAAGAAGGCAAAAAAGCCGTTGTTTCTGGTTTCCACGATAGCACGGGTAATGTAGCTCAAAATGAAGAATTGTCTAAGCAACGTGCGCTGTCTGTGCGCGATACCTTGTTGGCTTTAGGTGCACCTGAGTCGCAAATTGAATTGCGTAAACCAGTGATAACTGAAGGCAGTGGTGCTAATGCAGAAGCGCGCCGTGTTGAAGTGGTTTTAGAATAATTTATTCTGTTTAAAAGGCTACCTGAAGATTCAGGTAGCCTTTTTGTTTTTAGTAACCAATGTGTAGTGATATAAATTACTAAAGATTGGCACTGCTTTTTATAATACTTTTTCAGGTAGCTTAGTTGCCTAGTTTATTTTATTAAAGTATTTTTTTGTGTTGTTGTGATTTATAGGATTCGCTTAGGTGAAATCACCCCAAAGCGTTTGCATCGCGGCAAGTGCGGCAAGTGCGGCGGTTTCAGTGCGCAATACACGTGGTCCTAATGTGATGCTGTGGAAACCAGCATTAAAAGCCAGCTGCTCTTCAGCGTTGGTCCAGCCGCCTTCAGGGCCCACCATGAATGCTATTTTTTGTAGCTCTGGCGTGAATGTCGACAATGATTGTGCGTGATTTAAGCTGAGCAATAATTTGAGAGTGCCGCCAGGCATTGTTGGCAATGCATTGTTGTAAGATAGGATTGGCAATACTGGCGGCACGATGGCTCGACCACTCTGCTCACAAGCAGAAATTACGATGTCTTGCCAGCGCGCCATTCTTTTGTCGGCGCGTTCACCACTAAGTCGAACTACGCAACGCTCGCTCAGTACAGGCTGAATGGCAACCACGCCTAGCTCAACACTTTTTTGCAGCGTGAAATCCATGCGTTCACCGCTGGAAATGGCTTGGATTAAGGTAATGTGTAGAGGAGACTCATTTGTTAGTGTCACCTCGTCTAAAATGATAACCTCAGCATGGCGCTTTTCTAAGCTGACCAGCTTAGCAGGGTAATCATTGCCATTGCCATTGAATAATATAATGGTGTCGCCCTCTCGCTGCCGTAATACCTGTAAATGGCGTGTAACGGAGTCGGGTAAGACCAAATTCTGGCTGGCAGATAGGGGATGAGGAACGTAAAAGCGTGGCATACGGTATTGGTGTTTGAGCGGGAAGTAGTTAATATTGAGGTTTGACAGTAAAAATAGCAAGTATTCAAGGATAAAATGTGCTGAATAAGTTACAGGCTTTGGTGCGCGATATTGCGCGGGCAGAAGTCATGCCGAGGTTTTTAGATGTGACCGTGAGCAAAAAGCAAGATGGCTCAATGTTATCTGAAGCCGATTTAGCCTCGCAGGCAGCGTTTTCTTATGGCTTATCGCAATTTTCAGATTGCCCAATGTTGGGTGAAGAAATGAGCACTGAGCAGCAACATAAGCTTTGGAATGAGCATAATTACAGTGGCTTATGGGTAGTAGACCCTATTGATGGTACCAATAATTTCATTAATGGCTTGCCACATTTTGCGTTATCTGCCGCTTTTGTTAAAGAGGGCAGAACACAGTTGGGGGTAATTTATGACCCAATTAGTGATGAATGTTTTTATGCTGAAAAAGGGCAGGGTGCATTTCTAAATGGACAGCATTTGCCGTTACGCAGCGTTGAAAAGAAATTATCTGAGGCGATTGCTGGCGTAGAAGTGAAATACTTGCGCTCGGGCAAGCTGGCTAGCCGCATGCAAGTGTTGGCACCATGTGGCAGTATGCGCAGCATGGGCTGTAGTACATTGGATTGGTGTTACTTGGCGACAGGTCGTTATGATGTTTATGTGCATGGCGGCCAGCGTTTATGGGATTATGCTGCGGGCGCTTTGATTTTTGAAGAAGCTGGTGGGCATTTAGCTACCTTGGAGGCAGATGAATTTTGGAGCGGTGATGAGCATGTATTTAAGCGTTCTGTGATTGCTGCTTTACAGCCCGGCTTATTCACACTTTGGCTGAAATGGATTCGTGAAAACCAGTAATACATATTAGAAGGATGTTATTTGTTTCAGGTAGCCTCGATGTGTTTTTATGTTGAGCAGTATTGAAAAATCATAATTTGATCGATGAGTGATTGTTATTTTGTTAATAACTTAATTTACACGCTTCTCAACTTAATTTGAAATTTTACTCAATAGAACTTGCTCAACTTAACAGAAGTTAAAAAAAACTTCGTTATAATAAATATGACTGACAGAAATTACTTATCCCCTAGTAATGAAGTAGTTAGTAAAACGTTTCTAGCAATGTATTGGCCATTCATACTTCCTCCCTTGGTATGGATGGCTTTTTTTGCGTAAACGACAGCAAATTGTATCAGCTTATTCTTTCACAAAAACCAACACCGCCCTTGAGGGCGGTGTTGGTTAACTTAGGGAGACTTTGTGCGAAAAGAGTCTCTTAAGCATAAAACTTAATTTGTTGGCTGAACAGGTTCGGCAGCAGAAGGTGCAGCAGCAGACTGTTCAAAGCCTTTATCTTTCATACAAGCATTAAAGTCAGCTTGGTTTTTAGCTTGGTCAGCTTGTTGGTTAGCTTCAACAGCAGTACGACATTCTTGCATAGCTACTTCTACTGTTGGTGTTGCAGCAGCTTCAGCAGTTGGAGTTGGTTGGTCACTTTTGCTAGAACAAGCGGCCAATGCCAAAGCCATAGCTGCAACTGATAATAATTTTTTCATGTTAAATCTTCCTTTTTCTATAGGTTATGGTTCCAAGCTAAATTACTGTGAGCAGACAGAAGCATTTTGGAACCGTTTCCGCCATTAATTTAATTGGGCAGACTTATCAGAGTAGAAAAGAGCGTTTTTGTTTGTGTGAAAAAGTTAAAAATCTTAAATAAATGTAATGAGCTGCTGTGTTTTAATACACTTTTGCGACACTTTAGTTCTTAATTTGCAAGTGTATACAGTATGTTGGTCTTGTTTTGTATATGTTAATATTAACGATTATGTTATTTGAAAAAACATTGAAAAATCGAAATTATTCAACCAAAAAGCTATATTAAAGACAATTGGTGGTAAGTTATTATTATTTAAAAACATAGTTCGGGCGTAATACTGGCGGCATGTGGACGCTAATTTGTGGCATAATTAGTGTTGATTAGGTAGGGAGGATATTCAGCGGACGCTTTGCTAAATAAAAATATAATGTTTCGCTAATCCTCATTATCCTACTAATAATTTATTTGTCAGTAACGCCTTACCAAGCGTTGCTTCAGTTAGATAGTAATAATTTAATTTGGGCCAAACTTTGAATATGTGCCCAGTATGGAAGAAGAAATTAAGATGAACTCATTTACTTCGTTGGGATTAGGCAGTGAACTTACATCAGCATTGGCTGAACAAGGTTACGAAACGCCAACACCCATTCAAATAGCTGCTATTCCCAAGGCATTGGCTGGTCATGATTTATTGGCTGCTGCGCAAACAGGCACGGGCAAAACAGCCGCATTTATGTTACCCAGTTTAGAGCGATTAAAGCGTTATGCTACTCCTAGCACGTCACCGGCGATGCATCCTGTACGCATGTTGGTATTAACGCCTACGCGCGAATTGGCTGATCAAGTCGAACAAAATACTCAAAACTATATTAAAAACCTGCCATTGCGCCACACTGTATTATTTGGTGGCATGAATATGGATACGCAAACCCAAGCACTGCGTGCAGGCTGTGAAATCGTGGTGGCCACGGTAGGTCGTTTACTTGATCACATTAAACAAAAAAATATTAATTTAAGTAAAGTAGAAATCGTGGTGTTGGATGAAGCCGATCGCATGTTGGATATGGGCTTTATTGATGATATTCGTAAAATCATGCAGATGCTGCCAAAGCAACGCCAAACTTTACTGTTTTCTGCTACTTTTTCGCCGCCTATCCGTAAGCTGGCTCAAGATTTCATGAACCAGCCAGAGCTAATCGAAGTTGCCGCTCAAAACACTGCTAATGCCAATGTGGAACAGCACGTGATTGCGGTTGATGCCATACGAAAACGTAATTTGCTTGAGCGCCTGATTATTGATTTGGACATGAGCCAGGTGATTGTGTTTTGTAAAACCAAACAAAGCGTTGATCAAGTAAATCGTGAGCTTAACCGTCGTAATATTGCCGCTCAAGCTTTACATGGCGATAAATCGCAGCAAACTCGATTAGAAACGTTGAGTGCATTTAAAGATGGCAACTTGCGGGTCTTAGTGGCCACCGATGTGGCCGCACGCGGCTTGGATATTGTCGAATTGCCGTTTGTAATTAATTATGAGCTGCCAACACAACCAGAAGATTACATCCATCGCATTGGTCGTACTGGTCGTGCTGGTGCCGATGGTGTGGCGATTTCATTGATGGATGAATCTGAACAGAAAATGTTTGAAGCCATCAAAGCGCTGACAAATAATGAGATTGTGGTGGAGCGTATTGAAGGCTTTGAGCCGCGTTGGTGGACAGAGGCAGGAGTGGATGCACAAATACCATTAACACCCAAACCTGCGCCAACATCAGTGGCAACACCAACACCAACACCAACACCAGAAGTTAAGCGTACTGAGGGCAGTGGGCACCAGCGCGTACAAAGGTCAACTCCAGAGCAAGATATTCGAAGCAGCAGCGGAGCTAATGTGCGACGCCGAGCAGCGACAGATAGCCGTGCTGAGCACAGTATTGAACGTAAAACGGAGACAATCGGTGATGTGTGCGGCAAAATTCCAGGGCGTAATCGTCGCAATAGTCGCGAGCGCCCGAAATGTGCATTATTGCAACCAAAATACGGTGCGTAATTCGATATAGCTTACTATATGAATAAAAGGCTACCTGAAACAAAACTTCAATGAAGTTAAAATGTTCAGGTAGCCTTTTATTTTGTTATTTAAACTGAGTATTAAAGATAATGTTCAGTTAATGTTTTCATTGCTGTGTTGGCTAGCATTAAACTTAACGGCGGGCCAATACTGCTTTGCTCAGATATTCTTTAACGCCACCACTAATGGATGCGGCGACCTTGCTGCGAAAGTCCATACCAGAGAGCATGCGTTCTTCAGTAGGGTTCGAAAGAAAAGCTGTTTCTACCAAAATTGAAGGAATATCTGGCGCTTTTAAAACAGCAAAACTGGCTTGGTCGACATGGCCTTTGTGTAGGCGATTGTGCTTGCCCAGTTGATCTAAAATTTTGCGCCCCAAAACTAAGCTATCATTAATAGTAGCGGTTTGCGTCATGTCGAGGATGGTATTGTCCACATGACGATTGCCTACTTTTTGCACACCACCAACTAAGTCGGCGTTGTTTTGTGTTTGAGCAAGAAATTTTGCTGCTGCACTGGTAGCGCCACCACGGCTTAATGCATATACACCGGTGCCGCGTGCGGCAGGATTGGTGAATGCATCAGCATGAATTGAGATAAATAAATCGGCCTTGAGCTTACGTGCTTTGGCAACACGAACACCAAGAGGAATAAACACGTCTTCATTGCGTGTTAAGTAAACTTTATGGCCTTGTGCTTCAAGCTGTTTTTTGGTTTCGCGGGCAATTGATAAAACCACGTCTTTTTCACGTAAGCCGCTAGGGCCGATAGCACCCGGGTCTTCACCACCATGTCCAGGATCAACCACAATAATAGCTCTGCGGTTTGGATCGCGGCGAGTATTATTGGATGGTGGCGTGTCGATGATGGCGGGCTGACGTGTGTTGATGGGTGGAGCTTCTTGGCTGGTGCCATTGTTATCAATTTTACCTTTAGAGTAGTCTTCTAAAAGTGCCATCAGCGGATCGTTTTCCTCGGCTGCCGATCTTGCGGTTGGATAGAGGTCGACCACAAGACGATGCCGAAAATTGGCAACGGGGTTAAGGGTGAATACTTGTGGATTAACAGGTGCTTTTAAATCAATAACCACCCGCACGGTGGTGGGATTATATTGGCCAACACGCAAGCTTGCGATGTAAGGATCGTCTGCGCGAACTTTTTGCCCTAAGGATTGTAAAACCGCGGTGGGTGTTACGCCATCTAAATCAATCACCAAACGATTGGGATTATCTAAGGTGAAATGCTTGTACTTAACGGCCTCAGAAGCTTCCATGGTGATGCGCGTGTAAGATGAAGCAGGCCAAATGCGTACTGCAGTGAATTGTGGGGCGGCTTTAGCCCAGACATTCGCTGAAGTGCCCAGTAAAATACTGCCTGCCGAAGCACCAACCAGTTGTCGTCTTGTTAATTTTGCCATGCGTTTAAACTTTGTTTACCAGATTCAGATTGAGCCGTGATGGTACATATACGGCCTTCATTATGTGGGTTTAAGGAAAAGGACAGATCGGCAGCTGGCACCCATTCGCCGCCTTGTTGTGGCCATTCAATCAAGCATATGCTGTCATTAGTTATCAAATCGTCTAAGCCTGCGTCTTCCCATTCATTGGGGCTGGCGAAGCGGTAAAGATCGAAGTGATGCACAGTAAATTGATTCAATTGATAAGATTCAACAATCGCGTAAGTGGGGCTTTTAACCACACCTTGATAGCCTAGGCCACGTAATAAGCCGCGTGTAAGTGTGGTTTTACCAGCTCCTAGGTCGCCATGCAAGTAAATCACCAATGGCGCATCTAGGTTGGCTACCCATTCTTTACCCAACTGCAAGGTAGCTGCTTCATCAGCTAAAAAACGGCTATAGGGTGATAAATAGTCCATATTTGAGCTTTATTTAGCGGTTATCTAAAGCGCACAATTATCCAATACTTCAAAGGCTTTGCAAAGGGTTGGAAGTATAAAGTTGCTTAAAGTTTTGGGCGAAATTAATCGCTATATGAGTTTTCTGCCGAATTAAACATTGAAAGCTGACGATTTAGCTTCAGAAATTGTACAATACAGAAAATCTGGCTATTGGTATTCAGGTAGCCTTGATTGATAATAACGAATCAACAAGAGAGAAAAAGTGGTGCTATGCCACTCCCTTTAAAATGAGGAAGCCGCCAGCAATGAATAATAATCGCAAACAACGTCCCATCGGTGTGTTCGACTCTGGTGTCGGCGGCCTCACAGTCGTGCGCGCGCTAATGGAGCGCTTACCCATGGAAGATATTGTTTATTTTGGCGATACTGCGCGCGTCCCTTATGGCGTGAAATCTCGCGCTACCATTGAAACATTCAGCACCCAAATTGTTGAATTTTTATTGGAGCACGATGTTAAAGCATTGGTGATTGCGTGCAATACGATTGCGGCGGTTGCTGGGCAAAAGATTCGCGCCATGGCGGGCGATATGCCGGTATTAGACGTGATTGCAGCTGGTGCTGAAGCAGCACTTCAAACCACTCGTAATCATCATATCGGTATTATTGCCACCACCACCACGGTAAACAGCAATGCTTATGCTCGTGCTATTCACAGCCGCAATCCGGCCACACGCGTTCAATCACAGGCTTGCCCATTGTTGGTGCCCTTAGTGGAAGAGGGTTGGCTCGATCATGAAGTTACCCGTTTAACCGCACGTGAATATTTAAAACCATTACTGGCCGAAGATATTGATACCTTGGTATTAGGCTGCACACATTATCCTTTGCTTAAATCACTGATTCGCGAAGAAGCCCCTGGGGTGATGCTGGTCGATTCTGCCATTATCACCGCCGAAGCAACTGCTCAAGCGTTGGCAGCGGCTGATTTATTGAACCAAGATGTAGGTGCTGCAGATTATCGGTTTTATGTGAGCGATATACCATTGCGCTTTCAAACCATCGGCGAACGATTTTTAGGTCGAAGTTTAGATCAGGTTGAAATGGTTTGCTTGGGCTAAACACCTTTAATGATAAAACTCAGCATGATTGAATTGAAAGTAGAAAAGGAATTAAACAGGCCGATGAAATAGTTGAATTTTAGAATATGAGCATATTTTTTACAAATCTACCATTTATCTGTGCAAACTTTAACGCATAAGACTCGTCTTAAAGACTGTATGCTGTCGATTCAATTTATGGCGTGCTATTTTTAAATTAAAGAATGAAGGAATGTGTCACATGAAAAAATATTTTGCTCTGACTTCTGCTGTATCTGCTCTGTTGGTTTCAGGTAGCTTGATTGCTGCTCCGACTTCATCTGTTGTTAAAGATGATGCTTATGCTTCTGCTCCTACATCTGTTGGCGTTGTTACTGAAACAACTACTCATACTATGGCCAGCGATGTTCATTCTGCTAGCGACGTTCAGACTGATGCTGCACCAAGTGGTAAAAAAAGTAAGTCAGCTTCTAAACTCTTGTCTAAATAAGACCGAGAGCACTAGCAAAAGACCTGCCAATTGGCAGGTCTTTTGTATTTGAGTACATTTTTCGTGAAAGAAACCTACGTCATAATGAAACAAAGCATGATATTTTTTTCATGAATCCAACCTCGTTTAACAAGTGACGAGTGAATAATGTATTAACAGTGGTGGTAATTTTTTATCTTATCGCAAGCTGTTAACCCTTTATCTTATATTTTAAGAAGGAATAAATTATGAAGAAATTAAACGCATTT
>CAZLYX010000031.1:0-7744 GCA_964563885.1 uncultured Neisseria sp.
CTTTTTGAACCTCATGGCAATACTGCCACACAAATCGCCGATGACCTGAAGATTTTGTTAGAATAGCGTTTTATTGCCAATAGGCTACCTGAAAACTTAAAAAACATTTCAGGTAGCCTTATCAAGAGAGAAGAAATGTCTAACACCAAGCTGATCATCGCCCTTTCAAAAGGCCGTATTTTTGACGAAACCCTACCTTTGCTTGCAGCTGCTGGTATTGTGCCTTCTGAAAATCCAGAAGAATCACGCAAACTGATTATTGGCACCAATCATCCCAATATTTCTTTGGTGATTGTGCGCGCCTCAGATGTGCCAACCTATGTGCAATATGGCGCAGCAGACTTTGGCATTGCAGGTAAAGATGTATTGGTAGAGCATGGTGGCGAAGGCCTATATCAACCTTTAGATCTGCGCATTGCCAAATGCCGCATGATGGTAGCCGTGCGCAAAGGCTTCGATTATACAGCCGCTTCACAACCAGGCTGCCGTTTAAGCGTTGCTACAAAATACCCTAGCATTGCTGCTGAGTTTTTCGCCAGCAAAGGCGTGCACGTTGATATTATTAAGTTATATGGCTCAATGGAATTAGCGCCGTTAGTAGGATTATCTGATGCAATTGTTGATTTAGTATCAACAGGCAATACCCTTATCGCCAACAATTTAGAAGCCGTGGATCACATCAGTGACGTTTCCAGCCGCTTAGTAATTAATAAAGCCGCGTTAAAAGTTAAATATCAAACCATCCAGCCCATCATTGATGCATTTGAGAGCGTTGTTCGTCAAGGTGATGAGTTGAAATAAGGTAGCCTCTCGCTTAATCACTGATTAATTTCATGGTGATTAAAAAGCCATAACAAATCGGTCATGCTAATATCAATCACACTATTACCACTGTAAAATATACAACCTAAATCCATTTCAAAAATAGGCTTTATGATGAAACATTTAAATACTCAATCTGCTGATTTCCAAGCCAATTTGGAAGCGCTACTGGCATTTGAAACTGCACAAGATCCCAAAATTGATCAGGTTGTTACTGACATTTGTGCCGATATCCACAACCGTGGTGACGCAGCTTTAATTGAATACACCAATCGTTTTGATGGCACCAACGCACACAGCATGGCCGATTTAACCTTATCAGCTGCCGATTTGAAAAATGCATTTGATAGGCTGCCTGAAAGCGTTCAACACGCTTTGCAAACAGCGGCTAAACGAGTAGAAAGTTATCATCAACACCAAAAGCAAAGCTCTTGGAGCTATACCGATGAAGATGGCACGTTGCTCGGCCAGAAAATCACCCCGTTAGATCGGGTTGGTATTTATGTACCAGGCGGTAAGGCTGCATATCCTAGCTCTGTAATCATGAATGCGATGCCTGCTCATGTGGCGGGTGTAGCAGAAATCTTTATGGTGGTGCCAACGCCTAAGGGCGAGCGCAATGATATTGTGTTGGCAGCGGCCTATATTGCTGGTGTTACCCAAGTGTTTACTGTAGGCGGCGCGCAAGCTGTGGCGGCGTTGGCTTATGGCACTGAAACCATTCCGCAAGTAGATAAAATCACTGGCCCAGGCAATGCTTATGTAGCAGCAGCTAAGCGTCGTGTATTTGGCGTGGTGGGTATTGATATGGTAGCTGGGCCTTCAGAAATCTTGGTAATTGCTGATGGTTCTACGCCCGCTGATTGGGTGGCGATGGACTTATTTAGCCAAGCTGAACACGATGAAATTGCGCAATCTATTTTAATTGCCACTGATGCAGGCTACCTGAAAGAAGTAGAAGCCGCGATGGCAAAGCTAATTGTTGATATGCCGCGTCGTGCCATTATTGAAGCTTCTTTAAGCAATCGTGGCGCGATGATTTTGGCCAAAGATTTAGACGAAGCCTGTGATATTGCCAACTATATTGCGCCAGAACATTTGGAGCTTTCAGTGGCTAATCCTGAAGATTTAGTAGACAAAATCCGCCATGCTGGGGCTATTTTTATGGGTAAATACACCAGCGAGAGTTTAGGCGATTACTGTGCAGGTCCAAACCACGTGCTGCCCACCAGCCGCACTGCCCGCTTTGCTTCGCCATTAGGTGTTTATGACTTTCAAAAACGCAGCAGCCTGATTCAAGTTTCAGAAAGTGGCGCACAAAAGCTGGGTAAAATCGCCAGCGTTTTGGCACATGGCGAAGGACTTACCGCCCATGCGCGCGCAGCAGAATTGCGTTTAAACGATTAATTAAATATTTGCTATACCCAAAAGACTACCTGAAGGTTTTAACGTTGTTAGAATCTTGTTTTCAGGTAGCCTTTTGAGCTGACATTATTTAGTAACGGTTAATCTATCTTGTATTAAAACAGTAAAAAGGCTACCTGAAAATCATCTTTCAGGTAGCCTTTTACATGTTGTTTGAGATTGATGTTGTTTTAAACGGGATGAATCTTTATTTCATGAGCTTTATCCCACACCATTTGCGGCGTGAGTTGATTCAAGCAATTGGTGTGCCCAAGCGGACATACGCGTTCAAAGCACGGGCTGCATTCTAAATTCAAGGTCGCCACTTTGGCTCGCTCGCTTAAGGGCGGTGTGTGATCAGGGCTGGATGAACCATATACCGCCACCAAATTACACCCCAAAGCTGCTGCCACATGCATCAAACCACTATCGTTACACACCACAGTATTGGCGCACGCCAATAAATCTATTGCTTCGTCCAAGTTGGTTTTACCGCATAAATTCACACAAAGGCTACCTGAAAGATTGTTGATTTCAACCGCAATGTCGTCATCTTTATTTGAGCCAAACAACCAAACTTGCCAGCCTTCAGCCGTATAGCGGCGCGCCAATTCAGCAAAATGAGAAGCTGGCCAACGCTTTGCTGGGCCAAACTCCGCACCGGGACAAAATGCCAATACTGGCTTATCTCTATTTAGCTGGTGTTTTTGCAGCGCTGTTTGCTGGCTGATTGGATCAATATTGAATTGTGGATGGCTAGAGTGGCCATTAAAACTTGCTTGCGTAGGATGTGCTAATGCAGTGTAACGATCTACCATCAAAGGCAGCGCAGCTTCATCGAGCTTGCGCATGTCATTTAGCATCAAATAGCGTTGTTCACCCACATAGCCCGTGCGCTGCTTTATGCCCGTGGCAGCGGCGACGATGGCTGATTTTAGTGAACCGGGCAACACAATCACTTGATCATAACCATTTTTCCCAAGCTGCCGACCAAGCTGCCAGCGTTGTTTGAGCGCCAAAGCACCATGACCAAATGGGTTTTCAATAATATGGTTTATTTCTGGCATCCGTGCAAACACCGCCATTGACCACTTGGGCGCAAACACATCAATCACACAATCAGGATGTAGCTCATGCAAGCGGCGATAGAGCGGCTGGGTCATCACACAATCGCCTATCCATGAAGGCGATATAATCAGAATTTTTTTAGCCATGATGCTTTCAGGTAGCCTTACAAATATGAGAGTTTATTTTAACTGAATTTTAAGCTCAATAAAAAACGGCCTTAAAAAGACCGTCATATTGATGCATATTAATATTGCTCAATGAGCACCTGCTTCACCTTCAAGCTGATACTTGGCGCCACAATATGGGCATTCAATAGTGCTATTAGATTGAATCGGCAAAAACACGCGCGGGTGGCCGCTCCATGCTTCTTCTTTAGAGCCCGAGCAATGCAGCGGCAAATCGTGCGGGGTAATCAAAATAGTATTGCTTTCACTCATAGCGATTCCTTTGTTCGGTTATTGGGTGATACATGTTTACAGAATAGGCGGATTATACCGCAATTATGCGTTTAATGAGCACAGCAACAGTTGGAAAAATCTACAATAATGATGCGCCTACAACACTACAAATGCCTTAGATACTTTATCAACAGGTTGTGGCGGTGTGGTTTGTTCGCTCATTAAGCTTAATTGGGTTTCAATGGTGGTGCACATTTGTGACAACGCTAAATCATTTTCAGCGGTACCAAAAGGTTCGCTGATCTCATCAACAATTTCATTAAGCGCCATAAATGTATAGCCAACAAAGGTAACCATTACTGGGGTAACCCAGCCAATAGTGTTTACCAAACCAAATGGCAATAAAAAACAATAGCCATATACCGTTCGATTAAGCAGCACAAAATAAGCAAATGGTATGGGCGTATTGCTGATGCGTTCACAGGCAGCTTGTATGTGGGTTAACTCGTGAAGATCCTCATCCAGTGCTTTCCATTGCAGGCTGTCGATACTGCCCTCACGGTGCAACGCATGAATACGATCGCTTAATAACTGGGTAATTTTCAAAACAGGGTACGGATATTCTGCTACCTCTTTTCCCAAAGCAGATGGCAAGATGCGTTTTAAATCTTCACTGGCATCTGAAAAACGCAATTGATGCCGCAAAGCATGGGCAAACGCTATCACCAATAATGTGCTTTCCTTAGTTGCCGCACCAGCGGGCTGATCAAAACTCAATAATTTACGCACCAGCGAGCGCGATACCAGTATTAATGCGCCCCAATGTTTACGTGCCTCCCAAAACCGATCATAAGCAGCGTTGTTACAAAAGCCATGGAAAATCGCCAAGGCAATGCCAAGCAAAGTAAACATAGAAGCATTAAGCTGAACTTGGTTTAAGTTACTATGGAAATAAGCAATCAGTGCTGAAAAAATAAATAGGCCTAACAAGGGTTTCCATAATTTATAGAAAAAAGAACCTTGCAGGATATACATCATAGGCAGATGTTTTTTAGGGCGAATAATCATAGCAACCAACATTTCTATCAAGAAAAGAAAGCCGTCTGCAAACCACAATCATTCGCAGACGGCCTACCGATATTCGGCGGATTAGTCTACATAAGTCAACCAATGGTCGTATTTCGGGTTTTTACCTTGGACGATGTCGAAATAACGACTTTGGATTTCAGTAGTCAGCGGGCCACGCTCGCCAATACCGATTTCACGGCCATCAACTTCACGAATCGGCGTCACCTCAGCAGCAGTTCCCGTGAAAAACACTTCATCAGCAGCATACAATTCGTCACGAGTAATACGTTTTTCAATCACAGGTAAACCTATTTCTTCAGCAATCGCAAACACGCTGCGGCGAGTAATGCCATCTAGCGCCACATCTAGTGCTGGTGTATACATTTTGCCATCAGTAATCAAGAAAATATTTTCGCCCGAGCCTTCAGCCACATAACCTTGTGCATCTAATAAAATAGCTTCGTCATAGCCATCACGAGTAGCTTCTGTATTAGCCAGAATCGAATTTAAGTAGTTGCCATTTGCCTTGGCTTTAATCATGTGAATATTAGGATGGTGACGCGTATAGCTGCTCACGCGCACACGAATGCCTCTGCGCATGCCCTCTTCACCCAAATAAGCACCCCAAGGCCAGGCAGCAAGCATCACTTGCACGTCATCAGGCGCAGGCGCTACCCCCAGTTTTTTAGAACCATAATAAGCCATAGGGCGAAAATAACATGAAGCTAAATTGTTGGCTTTCACCACATCAATGTGTGCTTGGTTAATTTCTTCTTGGCTGTATGGTAGCTTCATACCTAGGATTTTGGCAGAGGTAAACAAGCGTTTAGTGTGTTCTTGCAGGCGAAAAATAGCAGGGCCTTTAGGGGTTTCATAAGCTCGTACACCTTCAAAAACACCCATGCCGTAATGTAGCGTATGGGTTAATACGTGGACTTTAGCGTCGCGCCAGTCGACTAATTCGCCGTTGTGCCAGATTTTACCGTCACGATCATCCATTGTTAAAGCCATTTTATTCTCCATATAGTGTTAGTTTTCTTCAGGTGAACACCGAAGACGAAATACGCAGCGAACAACCGATTGATTGCATAGGTTCGGCGATAGTAAATAGCTGCCTAAATTACGTTCAGGCAGCCTAAAAAGAGGTTTACTGAATGGTGACTATTATATAGGTGATAAGCAGCGTTTGAATAGTGGGAGGCTACCTGAAAAAAACTTAGCAGTAATAAAAATACTCAACACTAGCTGGATACTTTTCAGTTACCTTTTAAACTTGGGCAATGTACTCCCACGTTTGTGGTGTTCTTTTTAGTTTATAACTTTATTGCAGCCCATGTTTTGTTCAATAATATTTTCTAATTTCCCAATATTCTCTGGCTGATGATGTTTCCACAATTACTCACGCGCATGGCGCATGATACTGAAATGGGCGCTTTTTTTCTCATCACTAACGCATTGGCGTACCGCAAACCCATCAAATCGTTTAAACTAACGTCGCAAGCGATATGTTATGAAAGCCTATCTGCCCAGCCTTAACACGAGGCACTGCCTGTTTACGGCCTGTCGATCAAAACACGGAGAACCTGATGAAAATTATTTCTAACATTATTAAGCTACTTATTTTACTGGTGTTTTTACTGCTGGCCGTCAGTAACACCCAAATCGTGCAATTTTTCTATTTACCGGGTCAAGAAGTTAATTTGCCATTGATTTTGGTTTTATTTGGTGCATTTGTGATTGGTGCTGTTTTCGGTATTTTCGCTACGTTTGGTCGTTTACTTCGCTTACGTAACGAAAATAACCGCTTGCGTGCAGAAGTAAGAAAATCTGTTCGTCCAAGCGAGCAAGACTTGGCCGCATCGCCACCGGTGGTTACACCTACCAATATTGTTACGCTACCCAGTATTTCTGAGCCAGTTAAAAAGGAATAAACAATAGATGGAAAATGAAATCTGGATGTGGTTATTGCCTATTATCTTGCTGCCCGTGTTTTTTGCAATGGGCTGGTTTGCGGCGCGTGTCGACATGAAATCAGTTTTGAAACATGCCAAATCAGTGCCAGTTGGTTTTTATAAAAGCTTAGATGCCTTGGTAGATCGAAACACGGGTAAAGCCGCGCGCTTATTAGCTGAAGTGAGCGACCAACGCCCTGATTCTTATGATTTATCCTTAACCTTGGGTAAACTCTATCGCCAACGCGGCGAAAATGATCGCGCCATTCACATGCACCGCGCCCTGCTTGATTCGCCTGATACGGTGGGCGACAAACGTGAGCGTGTGTTGTATGAGTTGGGTCAAAACTATCAAAGTGCTGGTTTAGTAGACCGAGCTGAACAGATTTTTCTGAGTTTACACGATGGCAATATGGCCAAAGAAGCGCGCCAAGTTTTGCTGAACATTTACCAACAAGATAGAGATTGGGAAAAAGCCATCTCCACTGCCCAATTGCTAAGCCATGATGAACAAACTTACCAGTTTGAGATTGCCCAGTTTTATTGTGAGCTTGCACAGGCAGCATTATTCAAATCTCAATTTGACCAAGCACGTATGTATATTGAGAAAGCGTTAGCCGCCAATAAAAAATGTACGCGTGCCAATATGATTTTGGGCGACTTGGAGCAAAAGCAAGAGCATTATGCCGCTGCAATTGAAGCTTATGCCGCTATCGAAAAGCAAAACCATGCTTATTTAAGCATGGTGGGCGAACGTTTATATGATGCCTACGATGCTTTAGGCAAGCCACAAGAAGGCTTAAACGTATTAATAGGCTATGTACAAACTTTCCCGCAGCTTGATCTCATTAATGTGGTTTACGACAAGTCTTTGCTTTTACATGGCGAACAAAAAGCCAATCAAACTGCAATAGAGTTAGTGCGCCAAAAGCCTGATTTAGCTGGCGTATATCGCTTATTGGGCCTGCAAATATCTGATATGAATCCTGCTTGGAAAAGCGATGTAGACATGATGCGCACAGTAATGAGCCG
>CAZLYX010000031.1:7844-23451 GCA_964563885.1 uncultured Neisseria sp.
TTTAAAGGCTACCTGAAACATTTGATTAATTCCTTAGCTCAACATAAAAGTGTGCAATGAATATCCATATTAAGCCGTTCTCAAACCTCACTGTTGCTGAACTTTATGCTGTTTTACGCTTACGCAGCGAAGTATTTATGTTTGAGCAACAATGTTTTTATCAAGATTTAGACAACCAAGATCAACACGCCGAGCATATCTTATTGATGCATCCCGATACTGATACGCTTGTTGCTTATGCCCGCACATTCGCACCTAATCCTCAAAACCCGCACGCGCGCATTGGTCGAGTGATTGTGGCAGCAGAATTTCGTAGCCAGCAAATTGCACGTCAGTTAATGAAAATCGCTATCCAGCATTTGTGTCAACAATACGGCGACAACCTTATCATCGACATCTCAGCCCAATCCTATCTTTGCCAATTTTACCAATCGCTTGGTTTTGAAATTCGCTCACCTGAATACATGGAAGTTGGCATACCGCATTGCGACATGCGTCTCACCTAAATTCTTTTCAAGGATGCCCTATGCAACTGATCAGCCCCCAACAACTCGCCGCTGAAACCAGCCCAGAAGATTTACTTTATGCACTCATGGATGTTTATTTAGACTTTATTGAGCAACACGGCGATACGGCATTAGAGCGTTTCAACGACGAACAACACACCCTGCTTGCTTATTGTTATCTTGATAGCCAAGTACAAGAAGGCGGCTTTGTACAGCTTATTGCTGCTGGTTATGGTGACTATATTTTTGCCAACCCTGTGGCCGATAGTTTACGCCGCTGGCGCATCAAACCCACGCCCAAAATCATCGAACAAGCAGCAGCGCTTTACGCCAAATATGGCACCAAAATTGAAGCGTTGGCCGAAGAAGGTAACAGCGTGGAAGTGATACGAGAATTGGTCAATGATTTTGAAGAACTAGATGCTGAATATTATGAGGTTGCCGAAGAAGACATGGCCACTGCTGCAGAATATGTCCGTGGCGATATGACCAAGTTCACAGAAGTTGCCAATGCCTAAGTGCTGCTTAGAGATTACTTAAAACCTGTTTGATACACTATTCTAAGCTGCCAACATGAAACTTATGCCTAAATAGTCTTACAGCTAGCCTTAATTGCCACAAAGGCTAGCTTAAACGTTTGCCTAATAGAAAGTCTTTATGAACCCCTTAATCGCTGATTTCAACCAAACCGAACAACGAACACCCGTGATTGTAGCGCTAGACTTTGCTGATACCGACAGCACTTTAACATTTGTGCGTCAGCTAGATCCAAGCTTATGCCAATTAAAAATCGGTAAAGAATTATTCACCGCCACTGGCCGCAACTTGGCAGAAAGCTTGATTGGCCAAGGTTTTAAACTATTTTTAGATTTGAAATATCATGATATTCCCAATACGGTAGCCCAAGCCTGCAAAGTGGCCGCCGATATGGGTGTGTGGATGGTAGACATGCATACTTCGGGTGGCCGTCGCATGATGGAAGCTGCCGCAGAAGCCGTTGCTAATTATAGCCATCAGCCACTGCTCATCGGTGTTACCGTGCTCACCAGTATGGAACAAAATGATCTGGTTGAAATTGGGCTAAACTATCCGATTGAAGAATTGGTGTTGCGCTGGGCAAGGCTAGCACAAAGTAGCGGTCTTGATGGCGTGGTCTGTTCTGCTCATGAAGCAACACCACTGCGAGAAAGTCTGGGTAACGATTTTGTGTTGGTTACCCCTGGCATTCGCTTAGATATTGCTGGCAATCAAGATGATCAGCGCCGCATCATGACCCCCGCGCAAGCATTAAACGCTGGCTCAACGTATTTAGTTATGGGTCGGCCGATTACACAAGCTGCTGATCCAATTTCAGTCTTGCGTGAAGTCAACAACTTAGCCAACATATTGGCATAATGTTTTCAGGTAGCCTCATCAATATTGGTTATCAATAACCAACTTAAATAAACGGAACCTCAAGATGTTTTCAAATATCCCACCTGCACAATTAAAAACCCGACTCAATCAAGCCCGCGTGTTGGTGGTGGGCGATGTGATGCTCGATCGCTATTGGTTTGGCGATGTCTCACGCATTTCACCAGAAGCACCTGTACCAGTAGCAAAAATTGATACAGCCGACCAGCGTGCTGGCGGTGCCGCCAACGTAGCGCGTAATATTGTGTCGCTGGGCGGCCAAGCTACAATTTTATCGGTAACGGGCGATGATGAAGCTGCTGATAGTCTACAAATGCTGATGGACCAATGGGGTATTCATGCTTTTTTTAAACGCGACCCAGCCATCAAGACCACAGTAAAATTACGCGTAGTTGCCCGCAATCAACAATTGATTCGCTTAGATTTTGAAGACACGCCCTGCCACGAAGTGCTTGCGGCTATTAAAACTGATTATCGCCAAATGTTGCCCAACTATGATGTGGTGATTTTGTCTGACTATGGCAAAGGCGGCCTCACTCATGTGGCCGAAATGATTGATTGGGCCCGCGAAGCGGGCAAACCAGTTTTGGTTGACCCTAAAGGCGATGATTATGAAAAATACGCTGGTGCCACCCTACTCACCCCCAACCGCGCCGAGTTTAAAGAAGTGGCAGGTAGCTGGAAAAGTGAAGAGGAGCTGACCAACAAAGCTCAAGCTTTACGTCGTCATTTAAATTTAGAAGCCCTGTTGCTTACCCGCAGTGAAGAAGGGATGTCGCTCTATCGCGATGGTGAGCTACATCATCAGCCCACACACGCACAAGAGGTGTTTGATGTTTCTGGTGCTGGCGACACGGTTATCGGCTGTATGGGTGTGGGTTTGGCTGCTGGCTATTCGCTACCTGAAGCCATGTATTTGGCTAATACCGCAGCGGGCGTAGTAGTAGCAAAAGTGGGCACAGCCGTGTGTTCATTTGAAGAGCTAGTCTCTGAATTGTAAGGCTGCCTTAAAAATATTAACACTGAGCCGCTAATAAACTAACCAGCACTCGATAACATATACAAACAAGTTGCTTTACCTTCAATAATTGAGGAGCATGAATGCCGCACTTACAACTAGAGTACTCAGATAATCTCAGCATAGACACCCAACCGCTGCTTGCCGCGTTACATCAAACTCTATGCCAAAGCGGCGTATTTAGCCCTGTGAACATTAAATGTCGCGCCCGTGCTTGTGCAAATTATTATTGCGACACACACTGCCCTGCTTTCGCCCACATTACTTTATCCATCATCAGCGGACGGGACGCCACAGTTAAACACGCAATCACCACCGCATTGCTGGCAACACTGCAAGCCCATTTTCGTGATGCGCCTGCGGGCACACAAATGAGCGTAGACTTACGCGATATGCAAAGCGAATGGTATGCCAAAGTAACCGCCACATAAAATATACTCTTAGGCAGCGCACCATACTGAATCTAAAAGGTTACCTGAAAACAATTGCTCACTTAAAAAACAATATGTTCAGGTAGCCTCAACTTAAAGAAAGAAAAGCCATGACCATCATCGTCACGGGTGCCGCCGGTTTTATCGGCAGCAACATTATTAAAGCCCTAAATACACGTGGCATCACCGATATTATTGCCGTTGATAACCTGAGCCGCAGCGAAAAATTTAAAAATTTAACCGAATGCGAAATCTCACATTATCTTGATAAGCACGAATTTATCCGCCAACTGCGTGAGCATGCCCTTCCTTATGAAGAGATAAAAGCGGTGTTTCACGATGGCGCTTGTTCAGACACCATGAATCACGATGGTTTATACATGATGGACAACAACTATCAATACAGTGTTGATGTACTCGATTGGTGTCAAGATGAGCGCATTCCTTTTATTTACGCTTCCAGCGCAGCTGTATATGGCAAAGGCGAAATTTTCCGCGAAGAACGCGAATTAGAAAAACCGCTCAATATTTACGGTTATTCTAAATTTTTGTTTGACCAAGTTGTGCGCCGCTACATGCAAGCTGGCCTCACCGCGCAAGTAGTAGGCTTTCGCTATTTCAACGTTTATGGTCAACACGAACAACATAAAGAGCGCATGGCATCGGTGGCTTTTCACCATTTTCATCAATACCGTGAACATGGCTACGTTAATTTATTTGGCAGCAACGATGGCTATGACAACGGCGAACAAAGCCGTGACTTTGTTAGCGTAGAAGACGTGGTTAAAGTAAACCTATTCTTCCTTGACAACCCTAAGCTAAACGGCATTTTCAATTTAGGAACAGGCCGCAGCCAACCATTTAACGATTTAGCCGCCGCCACGGTAAACGCCTGTCGCGTAGCTGAAGGAGAATCTGCTTTAAGCTTGCAAGAATTGGTCGCCCAAAACCTTATCCGCTACACAGCTTTCCCTGATGCGCTCAAAGGCAAATATCAAAGTTTTACCCAAGCCGATATTTCACGTTTACGTGAGGCGGGTTATGACGAAGACTTCTTAAATGTAGACGAGGGCGTAAGCCGTTATGTACACTGGATGCTCAATAATTTATAAGCTGGTTTCAAAAGCACCTATCAACAGGAGAACCTAGATGAATGAAATTTTTAACTTTGCCACTGCCGATTTAATCGACATCGCGCCCGATACCCCTTCTTGCGAAATTCAATTTAGCAGCTTTGGTCGACGCCCACGTTTTTGTGGTCGTATCCGCACCGTGCAGTGCCACCGCGATAATGGTTTAATTAAGCAGTTGATGAACACTCCTTCTGAAGGCGAAGTATTGGTTATAGATGGCGGTGGTTCGCTTGCCAGCGCGTTAATGGGTGATCTTATTGCAGGCGCAGGTGCTAGCAATGGTTGGGCGGGCGCAGTGATTTTAGGTGCTATTCGCGACAGCGAAGCCATTGCATTGATGGATTTTGGCGTTAAAGCACTAGGCTGCAACCCGCGTAAAAGCGCAAAAGACAATGCAGGCGAAGTTGATGTAGAAGTATCATTTGGCGGGGTTACTTTCCGCGCTGGTGAATATTTATATAGCGATGAAGACGGTATTTTGGTTAGCGCTGACCAAATTAAAGCCAAGGATTAAATCATGAAAATTACCTCACAATGGCTAGATGGTTATCGTTTTGTTGCCACTACTGAATCTGGGCACAGCGTAGTTATGGAAGGTACTGCCACTGAAGATGCCATAAAACGTGGCCCTAGCCCAATGGAAATGTTGCTATTGGGTTTGGCTGGCTGCTCCAGCATTGACATTGTCATGATTGCAGAAAAACAGCGTCAAGATATAGTCGATTGCCAAGCGACAGTAGAAGCCAAACGCGCCGATAGCCCGCCCAAAGTTTTTACCGATATTCATATTCACTTTAAAGTATTGGGTCGCAATTTAAAACAAGAAACCATCGCCAAGGCGGTGAGCATGTCTGCTGAAAAATATTGCTCAGCTTCGATTATGTTGAGTAAAGCCGCCAACATTACACATAGTTTTGAAGTAGTAGAAGTGTAATCTTACTTTAATAAAATGATTCATAACAAAGGCTACCTGAAAGGTTTAACGTTATTGGTTAATTCTTTCAGGTAGCCTTTTAATGAATATTAAATGTTCTCTTCGACTTTGGGCTTGCGACGACGCTCACCTGGTAACAACATATCCGCCCATTTTACAATATTGGCCACTTCGGCTGGATTAAGTTCGTAAAACTGGCCACGTTTTAAACGGTTTGGTAAACCTATTGGCCCGAAACCTACGCGCACCAAACGGCTAATGGTTAAATCTAAACTCTCAAAAATTCGGCGCACTTCACGGTTACGTCCTTCTTTCAACACCACGTTATACCATTTGTTAACACCCTCACCGCCCTGCTCATAAATGCGCTCAACTTTGGCCAATCCATCGTCTAGCATAATGCCATCTTCAGTTAGCATTTTCATTTGCTCTGTGGTTAATTCACCCAACACACGCACAGCATACTCGCGCTCTACTTCAAAACTTGGATGGGCAAAGCGTTGTACGAGCTCACCCGAAGTGGTCAAAATCAACAAGCCGCTGGTATTAATATCTAACCGACCAATGGCAACCCAACGGCTGCTGGCAGCTTGCGGTAAACGGTCAAAAATACTCACGCGGCCTTGTGGATCATCACGAGAAACAATTTCACCTTCTTGTTTGTAATAAAGCAAAATACGCGGCAAGCGATCAGCCCATTTTAGATTAACGCTGTGCCCTTTCGCTAATACTTGGTCGCCAGGTGCCACCTTGTCACCTAGCTGCGCCACACGTCCATTCAACTTAATCATGCCTTGCGAAATCCATTCTTCCATTTCGCGGCGCGAACCCACACCAGAAGCTGCCAATGCTTTTTGCAAACGAACCGGCTCAAGAGTCTCGAATTTATCGCGCTTATCTTTTAAATCACGCACTTTTTCTTGAATCTTTAAGTTTGGCGCGCGCACAATGAGTTTTTTAGCACGATCAACGTGTTTCTTGGGGACAGCTTTTTCGTTTTCACTTTGCTTTTTAACGCTCACTGCGCGTTTAGTTGATGTTTTTTTAGCAGCGGTTGGCTTTTTAGCGGGGCCGTCCCGAAACTCACGTTTACTGGTAGGTTGTTTGCTTTTCACAAGGGTTCTCCTAACGCATTTTCTAGAAATAGAAAACGGTTCTTCTGCGGCATTACGCGGCAGGTTGGGTTTAAAAATAAGGTTTAGTGATGGTTATTGTGTTAAATAAAACATACAGATAATCAGAAAATAACAACAAATTTATTATACTGCCTCAAAGTTATGGTTGCTATTTATTGTAGTTAGATTGATTTTAAGTAGCTTAATTACATACTTTTAATTTTGCCAAGATAAAATACCATTCAAAAATTAATTTCAATGAGGCTTTATATGGTCTTTTTCTTCTGCATCAATTTGCTCATCGCCTGTCGGTGCCAAATCCAACAATTCAGGCAAAACCAATTCGCCTAACTCTGTTAACGGCGGTAGCTCAGTTAAATCACTCAATTGCAAATCAGATAAAAAAGTTTCTGTGGTTGCCCACAAAGCAGGTCGCCCTATGCTATCGCGATGGCCAATGGCTTCAATCCAACCACGGTCCTGCAATGTCTGCATTACATTGGTCGACACTGTCACGCCACGAATGCTTTCAATATCACCACGAGTGACTGGCTGTTGATAAACAATAATGGCCAGTGTTTCCATCACTGCTCTCGAATAGCGTGGCGCCCGCTGCTCTTGCAAGCTGCTTAATCGCTCAAACGCGGCAGGGGCAATTTGAAAGCGCCAGCCTTCATAAGTATGCACAAGTTGTAATGCACGCCCATTCCAGCGCGATTTGAGCGTAGACAGCACATCTATCAACTTGTCAGCAGACAACGGCGGGAAACACAGTTCGCGCATTATCTTTTCGCTAAGCGGCTCAGTTTGTGTGAGTAAAGCTGCTTCAATTAACGCATCAGGTGGTATTTTTTCAGTCATATTAATTACTAGGCTACCTGAAACAATTATTCAGTCTCATCTTCTTCAAAAGATGTGCGATCACGCTCGGCTCTACCAGTGCGTGCTTCTTTCTTAGCCGCACGCTCAGCTCTTATTGCTGCTTCGCGATGGTGAGCTGTTTTGAGCCACGCCGCCCATTGATGTGGCGTTTCTAAGGTAATGCGGCCAATTTGGCAGTCACGAAAGTCGGTTAATACATTTTCAGCTGCTTTTTGATGGTTAATACGCCCACCAGGTAGCATGGCCCCACGTTTTTTACCTATCCATTCCAACCAATCATTGTCTTGCCAATGACTGCTTGCATCTTTATCAGCTTGATAGCGCTCTTGCAAAAATGGTAAATAATGACGACGCAAATAATCTAAAAGCTCTAAAGCCACCATTTCTTCATCCATGGCATTGCGCCCAACAGCGCCGCTGGCAGCTAAATTATATCCGCCCTCTTCAACGATAATTTTTGGCCACAACATACCTGGTGTGTCATACAACCAAAAATCATCCGCCAAAAATATGCGTTGCTCAGCTTTAGTAATACCTGGTTCGTTACCCGTTTTAGCAGATTTTTTACCCATCATGCCATTGATTAGTGTAGATTTGCCCACGTTTGGAATGCCGCAAATCAAAACACGCAAAGGCTTATCAATGCCAGTACGATGAGGCACTAATTTACGGCTGGCTTGAATCAACTTAGCCGCAGCAGTGCGATCAGAAGCATCCAATGCAATAGCATTGGTGTTGTCTTGAGCTTGATATTCTGCCAGCCAAACTGCCGTGCGTTCAGCATCTGCCAAATCTTGTTTATTGAGAATCTTTAGCTTTGGCTTATGTGCTGAAAGCCTAGCCAAAAGTGGGTTTGCGCTGGATGCAGGCAAACGTGCATCCAAAACCTCAATCACCATATCAACGCTTTTTAAGCGTTCAGTGATGGCTTTTTTGGCTTTGTGCATGTGACCAGGAAACCATTGAATTGCCATAATATTCTCTTAATCTCAACTCTATCGGATAAACATTTTCAGGTAGCCTTATAAGGCTACCTGAAAATAGGGCTAAACATGATAGCATATTGTTTTATCTAAGTGTTTTAAGCTTATTAAGTAATTAAGCTTAATGACTTAATAATAATTTTAACGCTCTGCTAGTTTGGCCAATTGACGGTGACGTACCAATAGTTTGTAGTTTTTACGTAAACGAGTCGCCAATTTTTCTGACACATACACCGAACGATGTTGCCCGCCAGTACAACCGATACCGATGGTGACATAACTGCGGCTTTCTACTTGCATACGTGGTAGCCAACGGCTCATAAATTGATCAATATCTTCTATCATTTCTTGAGCCAAGGGCTGCTGGTCAAGATAATTCTGAATCACTTTATCTAAACCATTGAATGGACGTAATTTTTCATCATAATAAGGATTAGGCAAGCTGCGCATATCAAATACAAAATCAACGTTACTCGGCACGCCATACTTAAACCCGAATGACTCAATAATCACCAACAAGCCTTCGCGCTCTACTTTAAGCCATTGCAAAACGGTATAACGCAACTGCTGTGCATTCATTTTTGAGGTATCAATGCAATAAGCCAAGGCACGTAATGGCTCAAGCCATTCATGCTCTTTGCGTAAGCTTTCCAGCAAAGTTAGCTTTTGATTGGCCAGTGGATGACTACGGCGCGTTTCTGAAAAACGACGTACTAAAATAGCCTCAGTTGCTTCTAAGAATAAAATTTCTACCTTATGTCCTTGTTGTTGAAGCATTTTAATTTGCACTTCTGCCTCATTAATATCTAACACTGAGCGAATATCCACACTCACACCAAGATTCTCTACTTCACCACGTGCAATATGGGTTCTCACTAATTCAGGTAGCATTTCAGCGGGTAAGTTATCCACGCAGTAATACCCTAAGTCTTCCAATAATCTTAATGCAACCGACTTTCCTGAGCCGGAAAGACCGCTAATCAGTACTATCTTCATGATTATTTTCTTCTTTCAGCATGGTTTGATGACGTTCTAAGAACTCTTTAGTGCTGTCTTTTCCACGCAACTGCAGAATGTAGTTGCGTACTGCAGCTTCTACTAACACCGCCAAGTTTCGGCCAATCGCAACTGGTAACATAACCGAACGTACATTGACATTTAAAATAGACTCAGGCTCTGTTCTGATGCTGAGCCGATCAAGACTTTTCATGTATTCGTCATCAGCAGGCACTAAATTGATGATTAACTGCAATAATTTTTTGGGTCTGATAGAAGTTTCGCCAAAAATATAGCGAACATTTAATACCCCTAGTCCACGCACTTCTAAAAAGTCACGCAACATGGGAGGGCAACGACCTTCAAGCATTTCTGGGCCCGTTCTATGAAACTCGACCGCATCATCTGCCACTAAACTGTGTCCACGAGAAATCAGTTCTAATGCTAATTCACTTTTTCCTAAACCCGATTGTCCAGTAATCAAAACGCCTACTTCAAATACATCTAAAAAAACGCCGTGTTTCACAGTAGAAACAGCCAAATTTCGTTGCAAATAAATTCGCAACACATCCATCAGATGTGGGCTCTCAAGCTTGGAAGTCAACAAGGGAACATCATTCGAACGACAATAGTCGCGCAACATATGTGGAATGGGCAAATCATTGGCAACAATCACCACTGGGATATTGAAATCAAACAACTCAGCAAAACTGGCAGGGGCTTCATTTGAGTCTAAGCGATTGAGATAATCCACCTCTGCTACGCCCAATACTTGGACTTGATTTGGATGGATAAAATTAAGATGGCCAACCAAAGCCAAAACAGGCTTATCGGCGTCAACACTTATTCGATTATCCGCTCCCGCAGTTCCTGCCGACCAAGCCAATTTTAATTTAACTTGATTATCTTGATAAAGTTTGCGGACGGAAATACTGGGCATAAATTCAATCTTCAGTCAGAATTCGGCGAGCCTCTTCAGCCGTACTACACGTTAACAGCGCCTCACGTACACTCTTGGACGAGAACTTGCCAGCCAATTGTGACAATACTTCTAAGTGTTCTCCGGTAGCATTTTCTGGCACCAGCAAAACAAACACCAGCGATACTGGTTTACCGTCTGGCGCATCAAAAGCAACAGGGTCTTTAGCACGAATAAAACCACCCACCGCTTTTTTAACCGAGGCATGACGCCCATGAGGAATGGCAACGCCTTGTCCCAAACCGGTAGTACCTAATTTTTCGCGCGAAAATAGGCAATCGAAAACATCTGCACGGCTTAAGCCGACTTCGTTTTCCAACAGCAACCCTGCCTGTTCAAACAAACGTTTTTTACTACTTACTTCCAAATCCAACATGATGTGGGATACAGGTAAAATTTCGCCGATCAAGCTCATAAAAATTCTCTTAACAGAAGTTTAGTCAGACAGCCCGGATTGTACCGCCAGTCCTGTTGATTAACAACATGCTGCTTAAAAACCAAATGTTATTTTTTAAAAAATATTTTTAATATCAATAGGATATCTTTAAAATTGTATTCAGACAACTCCAGTAAAGTTGGGTTTTTCATTGTTGTTTGACTAAGTTTTATACAGCCTTGCTCAGGGGGTACGCTGTATATAGAGCCAAAAGTAGTGTAATGCAATGCCACAAAACCATACTAAGCCAATACGGTTATTACCTAGAAAAGTTTTAAAACAAAGCACTCTGTCTCGGGTACCAATAACAAGATATTGTTTATATTGAAAATAAAGCACAATTGGCAACATCAGCCAATAAGGCCAAGTTGCGCCAATTTGATATCCTAAAACCACCATCAGCACACTAAACCAGAAATGACAAAGCATCACCGCAGCAATATCGTGATGGCCAAATGTTACTGCGGAAGTTTTGATGCCGACTTTCAAATCATCTTCTTTATCAGCCATAGCATAAATAGTGTCATACGCTAATGTCCATAATACGTTAGCGGTAAAAATCAACCAGGCTAATTGTGGTACTTGATTTTGTACCGCAGCAAACGCCATGGGTACGCTAAACGAGTACGCTATGCCTAAATAAAACTGTGGCAATGGGAAAAACCGCTTGGTAAATGGATAGGTTACCGCTAAGAATAAGGCAGGTAAGCTCATAATTACTGTTAAGCGATTTAATGGCAACAAACACAAGGCCGCCAACAAACATAAAATTACTGTTAATAGTATCGCCTCGCTTTTGGTAACCGCTCCACGCGCAAAAGGTCGGTCTTTTGTGCGCTCAACCGCACCATCAATATTTCGATCAGCAAAATCGTTAACAACACAACCGGCGCTGCGCATTAAAAAAGTACCTAGTAAAAATGCGATCAATATAGTGTAATTAGGGACACCACTGGAAGCAATCCACAGCGCCCATAAAGTAGGCCAAAGTAATAGTAAAATGCCGATAGGCTTATCAATCCTCATCAGCTGAGCATATACTGCCAGACGCCCCACTACATACCTCGGTAAGTATCTTAAAAGAAATCTTTTCATTTTTATTATTTCAACAATAGTAAGCTGTTTATGCCATAAAGATTAGCACAACTATTTATATTATAATCATAACCCACATGATATAAGCGAAACGATTATGACATATTTCTAAAGTCTGTTACGCTTTTAGGATAAGCTTAAGTGTATATAAACTATGGTTTCACTATTATCTTAAACCAGCAGGGAGATAACATATGAACTTAATTTTATGGCGTCATGCCGAAGCCGAATATGGTCCGCCAGATTTAGAGCGCCAACTCACCACTAAAGGTCACCACCAAGCTGAGACAATGGCTACTTGGCTGCAAAATCATTTACCTGAAAACTATCAAGTTTGGGCTTCTCAAGCGATGCGAAGCCAACAAACAGCAGGCTACCTGAATAAAAAGCCGACCATACTCTCTACCATTAATCCCAATATAGATGCTCGTTCACTACCAAGATTACTGGAAAATGTATCTGACAACGCCACTATTATTATAGTTGGTCATCAACCTTGGATTGGTGAGTTTTGCAGCTACTTACTTAACGGCCAATGGCACGATGGTCATTATTGGTCAGTTAAAAAAAGCGGCTTTTGGTGGTTTCAAGTTAAAGCAACTGAATCGGGCTACACAGCCAAATTAAAAGCTGCACTCACGCCCTGTATATTGGTTTAACTTAAAGAATTTATATAAACAAATGAAAACTGATAGGGCTGCTTAAACAGTTTTCTATCAGTTCATCAGTTCAACATTCAGATTTAGTAATTAGTATTTATCTAAACAAGCATCACTTAAATTATTCTATTTTAATATACTCAACCGATAAAATTTCAATCACTTCTCGTCCTTCAGGCACATTAAGCACCACCTCATCTCCCTCTCGCGCTTTGAGTAAACATCGCGCCAGAGGAGAAACCCATGAGATTTTATTAGTGGTGGTATCAATTTCATCAACACCCACAATCTTAATGGTTTGCTCTTGCCCATTGCCTCTTAATAATTCGACCGTGGCGCTGAAAAATATTTGATCGGTTGGTTCGCGTTGTTCTGGGTCTACCACCACCGCCGCTTCCAAACGTTTGGTAATAAAACGAATACGACGATCTATTTCACGCATCCGCCGTTTGCCATAAATATAATCGCCATTTTCACTGCGGTCGCCATTGCTCGCCGCCCAGTTAACCACCTGCACAATTTCTGGTCGCTCTTTATGCACCAAAGCATATAACTCATCTTTCAGCGCCTGCCATCCAACAGGCGTTATATAATTCTTAGGCGGAGATGGGGTTGTTTCACTGCTCATCTTAATCAAATCGTCATTTTAAAAATAAAGTAATAGTGATTTATTCTACTGTTTTTCTGGTGCTTGTGATAAAAATTATCCAAAGGCTACCTGAAAACTATTTCATCATCACTTTAATTATTATATATAAAAAACGTCTTGTTTTATCGTTTAATATTATTCAACCGCTTTTCAACCACTTTCTTAGCGCAGTTTATTGACCCATGTTTAAGGTCATTGTCTATATCAATACGCGCCTCAATAGCTGATAAGCCTGCAAACAACAAGACAAATCCTTTGCAAACCTTTGCAGAAACGGTAAAAGCCAATGTTTCGCACTTGCAAAAATTAAGCTACAATCACGTTCACTTATACAAGCTTATGACAAATAAAGGTAGACAACATGCTTACAGGCAGCTTGGTCGCACTGATTACCCCCATGAATCAAGACGGCAGCATTAATTTTGAGCAGCTCAAAAGTCTGATCGACTGGCATATCGCCAACGGTACCAATGGCATTGTAGCTGTTGGCACAACTGGCGAATCTGCCACTTTAGCCGTAACAGAGCATATGGCTGTTATTGAAACCACCGTAAAGCACGTCAATAAACGCATCCCCGTTATCGCTGGCACGGGTGCCAACAACACTGCTGAAGCGATTGAACTATCAAAAGCTGCTGAACGCGTAGGTGCTGATATGACTTTATCTGTTGTGCCCTATTACAACAAGCCTTCCCAGGAGGGCATCTATCAGCATTTTAAAGCCATTGCAGAAGCCACTACTATCCCAATGATTGTTTATAACGTGCCTGGTCGCACCGTAGCCGACATGAGCAACGAAACCATTCTGCGTCTAGCTAAAATCCCCAATATCGTTGGCGTTAAAGAAGCAAGCGGCGATATTGGTCGACAATGCAGTTTAATAAAAGATGCACCCGCAGACTTTGCTGTTTATTCAGGCGACGATCCTACTGCTATGGCCTTTATCCTTTGCGGTGGTCACGGCATTATTAGTGTTGCTGGCAACGTAGCACCCAAACTTTTTTCAGATATGTGTCAAGAGGCACTCAAAGGTAATCTGGCTGCTGCCCGTAACTTAAATGACAACTTAATCCCTCTTTATGATGTCATGTTCTGCGAACCTAGCCCTGCTGCCCCCAAATGGGCTTGTGCTCAATTAGGCCAAAGCGACCCTTATGTTCGCTTACCTATTTTAGAATTAAGCGAAGACGGCCAAAACACAGTACGCAACGCTTTACGCGCTTCCAAACTGATTTAACCCCACAGGAACCCTATATGAACCGTTTAAAACCGGCAGTATGCGCCATTGCCTTAATTGGCTTAGCCGCCTGTTCCAACACCCAACAAGAACAACCTAAACTTGACTACAAAAGCAAAAAACAAACGGCTGTCAATTTAGAAATTCCGCCCGATTTAACCAATCCTAGCCAAGGCAATCGCTATCAAGTGCCTGCTGGCAGCGGTTCAGTACGTGCTAGCGATTTGAATAAATTCTCTAAAAACACTGATGCTGATTCACAAAAACTATTGGCTGACGTAGCAAACGTACACATTCAACGTGACGGTAGCCAACGCTGGCTGAATGTTGACAATAAACAAGCCGCCGACATTTGGCCTTTACTCAAAACATTCTGGCAAGAAAATGGCTTCAATATTAGCAACGAAGAACCTGCTATTGGCCAAATGGAAACCGAATGGGCACAAAACCGCGCCAAAATCCCGCAAGATGGCTTACGCAGTTTGTTTGAAAAAGTAGGCTTAGCTGGCGTTTATTCAACCAGCGAACGTGATAAATTCACTATACGCGTTGAAAAAAATAACCAAGGCGGCACTGATGTATTCTTCGTTCATAAAGGCATGAAAGAAGTTTATACCGACAAAAGCAAAGACATCACCATGTGGGAACCACGCCCGAACGATCCTAACCTTGAAGCTGCTTTCCTTGGTCGCTTCATGCAATATCTAGGTGCCGATGAAAAACAAGTACAAAACGAGCTAACTCAGCCTGCCACACGCACAGGCGAACTGGCCAAGCTTGATGGCAATACGGTGTTAGTGAGCGGCGATTATGAACGCAACTGGCGCCGTATTGGTTTGGCATTAGAGCGTATAGGCTTGAGCGTAATGGGCAACAACGCAGAAAAACATGCTTATCTAGTACAAACCACGCCTAATGAAGCGCAAGCCACTAGCAACAAAAAACCAGGCATGTTTAGTCGTTTGTTTGGCAAAGACAAATCAAAATCAGCTGAATCAACCGCACAAACTGAGTTAATTGTTTTTGTAGAGCCTGTTAGCGGCGGTGCCCGTGTACAGATTTTAAACAAAGATGGCAGCCAGTTTAAAGATGCTGGATCTTGGGCAGGACGTTTACACACAGAATTGCGCTAATCCGCTTT
>CAZLYX010000032.1:0-21904 GCA_964563885.1 uncultured Neisseria sp.
AATATTTTCAGGTAGCCTTTAATTAAAAGTCGTTTGGGATAACCAGACGACTTTTTTGATGTGTTTTTATAATAATTCTATCAATAAATGATCTTTTTATTATTGAGTGATTAGATGGCGTATTACATTAACCATTTTCGTGGAATTTATATTTATCACAGCAGACACTGTATGATATACACTTAATTTTTTAAAAAAAGCGTTTGATTGATTATGCCTGAAGCCACTTTTTACACCCATGTTTCTGATCCTGTTAAGTTTTCTATTCGCTTGGTGCAGCGAGCATTAAATGCGGATAGCCGTGTTTTAGTTTGGGCGGCAGATGGTGAAGCGCTTGCTCAGTTAGACCATGACTTTTGGGCGTTGTCGCCAGAAAGCTTTTTGCCACATCAGGTTTGGGAGCATTCTGAACCTTATCCGCACGAAGTTGCTTTGGTGTTGTCGGCAGGTCGCTTGCCAGAAAAGCTCGAACAATCGGTGACCGTGTTAAATTTATCGCCAGCTTTTTGGTGTGATGCGCCCGAGTTGCCAGCGCGAGTGCTGGAAATTGTAAGTGATAATCTTGATGATTTGGCCGAGGCTCGAAACCGTTTCCGTGCTTATCAGCAGCAAGGATTTACGATTACACATCATAATATGTCGGGTAAGGCTTAACATTATTAAGGCTACCTGAAAGCTGGTTTCAGGTAGCCTATTAAAAATGGTTAACATAATGAGACAATTGGATTTTTTTGATATTCCTAGCCCTTGTGTTGGCATATGCGTATCTAATCGCAAAGGGTTTTGCAAAGGTTGTTTACGCAGCCGGGAAGAGCGTTTGTATTGGTTGCAGATGAATGATGATCAAAAACATCAGGTGATGCGGCTTATTTTTGCGCGCCGCAAAAAACTGCAACAAATGGCTTGGGAACGACAAAGTGGTGTTGAAATTGAATTGCCAGAACAAGAATCGTTTGAATTTTAGACTAAGAATTTTTGAATCAGTAGAATGACTGCTTGTGAATGTGCAGACAATAAAAAAGCTTTCCGAATATTACGGAAAGCTTTTTTGGTTTCAGGTAGCCTTTAGTATAAAAGGCTACCTGAAAATATCGCATGCTTAAACTTTAACGCCTTCAGCAATTTCGTTGTAGCTGTCAATTTCGTTGAAATTCAGGTAGCGATACACTTCATCACCCTTACCAGTTAGGATACCCATGTTAGTTTGGTATTCTTCAACAGTTGGAATTCTACCTAATTTAGAGCAAATCGCAGCCAATTCAGCCGAACCCAAATACACGAATGTATTTTTACCTAAACGGTTTGGGAAGTTACGGGTTGAAGTTGACATTACAGTAGCGCCTTCACGTACTTGTGCTTGGTTACCCATACACAATGAGCAACCTGGCATTTCCATACGCGCGCCACTGCGGCCTAAAATGCCGTAGTAACCTTCTGCTGTTAACTGATCCGCATCCATCTTAGTTGGCGGAGCAACCCATAAGCGTACTGGAATATCTGAATTGCCTTCCAGTAATTTACCTGCGGCACGGAAGTGACCAATGTTGGTCATGCAAGAGCCAATGAACACTTCATCGATTTTAGTGCCAGAAACTTCAGACATGAATTTCACATCATCTGGATCATTTGGACAAGCAACGATTGGCTCTTTGATGTCATCCATGTTGATTTCGATTACAGCAGCATACTCAGCGTTGTCATCAGCAGCCAATAGGTTTGGCTTAGCCAACCATGCTTCCATGGCTTTAATACGACGCTCTAAAGTACGTGGATCTTTGTAACCATCGGCAATCATGTTTTTCATCAACACAACGTTAGATTTCATGTACTCGATGATAGGAGCTTCATCTAATTTCACAGCACAACCCGCAGCAGAACGCTCGGCAGATGCATCGCTCAATTCAAATGCTTGCTCTACTTTTAGCTCAGGTAGGCCTTCAATTTCCAAAATACGACCAGAGAAAATATTTTTCTTACCGGCTTTAGCCACGTTCAACAAACCTGCTTTGATGGCATATAAAGGAATAGCATTAACCAAGTCGCGCAGAGTAACACCAGCTTGTAACTTACCGCTAAAGCGCACTAAAACAGACTCAGGCATATCCAAAGGCATCACACCAGTGGCGGCAGCAAAAGCTACTAAGCCAGAACCAGCTGGGAACGAAATACCAATTGGGAAACGAGTATGTGAGTCACCACCAGTACCTACCGTATCTGGCAGTAGCAAGCGGTTTAACCAAGAATGAATAACACCATCGCCCGGGCGTAAAGCAACACCGCCACGAGTAGAAATAAAGTCTGGCAGCTCTTTATGGGTTTTTACGTCAACTGGCTTTGGATAAGCAGCGGTATGACAGAAAGACTGCATCACCAAGTCGGCTGAGAAACCTAAACAAGCTAAATCTTTCAACTCATCGCGCGTCATTGGGCCTGTGGTATCTTGTGAACCAACTGTGGTCATGCGTGGCTCACAATAAGTACCTGGGCGCATGCCTTGGCCTTCAGGTAAGCCGCAAGCGCGACCAACCATTTTTTGAGCCAAAGAGAAGCCTGCATTGGTAGCAACAGGAGGTTGTGGCAAACGGAAAGTTTCAGAAACAGGTAAACCTAAAGCTTCGCGTGCTTTAGTGGTTAAGCCGCGACCAATAATCAGGTTAATACGACCACCAGCTTGAACCTCATCCAATAATACTTGTGACTTTAGTTCAAACTCAGCAACAGTTTTGCCGTCTTTAACAATTTTGCCTTCGTAAGGGAAGATGTCAACAACATCGCCCATTTTCAACTCAGTGACATCTACTTCAATCGGCAGAGCGCCAGAGTCTTCTTGAGTATTGAAGAAGATTGGTGCAATTTTACCGCCCAAGCATACGCCACCAAAACGTTTGTTTGGAACATTAGGAATCTCATGGCCGGTATACCAAATTACAGAGTTGGTCGCAGATTTACGTGAAGAGCCTGTGCCGACTACGTCGCCCACATAAGCCACTAAGTTGCCCTTAGCTTTCAGCTCTTCCATTAATTTAATTGGACCAATTTCGCCTGCTTGATCAGGTGTAATGCCATCACGCGGGTTTTTTAGCATTGCTAAAGCGTGTAGAGGAATGTCTGGACGGCTCCAAGCATCAGGTGCAGGAGACAAGTCATCAGTGTTGGTTTCGCCATCTACTTTGAATACTGTGATGGTGATTTTTTCTGCTACTTTTTCACGTGAAGTAAACCATTCGGCGTTTGCCCAAGATTCTAAAACTTCTTGAGCGTATTTATTGCCTTTTTCAGCTTTTTCTTGCACATCGTGGAAAGCATCAAACATCAACAGTGTGTGTTTTAAGCCGTCGGCTGCAATTTGAGCCAACTTATCATTGTCGAGTAACTCAATCAGCGGATGAATGTTATAGCCACCAAGCATAGTGCCAAGTAATTCAGTTGCATATTCTGGGCTAACCAATGGGCTTTGTGCTGAACCTTCAGATACAGCAGCTAAAAAAGATGCTTTAACTTTAGAGGCATCATCCACACCTGGTGGAATACGGTTGGCCAATAGATCAACTAAAAACTCACCTTCACCCGCTGGTGGGTTTTTTAGTAGCTCAACCAGCTCTTCGGTTTGTTGGGCAGTCAAGGGTAGGGCAGGGATGCCCATGGCTTCACGCTCTGCAGCGGCGCTACGGTAGGCTTGTAACATCTCGGTTTCCTTATGCTGATGATAAAATTTTTCTTTATGATATCTTTATGATAATGGTGTACGGCGATACTGTTGTGCAACATGTAATCGGCAGTAGTGCCATATCATAAACTAAATTTTCATAAATAGGAACTGCAAAATAATGGCTTGATAGAGAAGGGTTGTATCTATAAAAAAGGCTACCTGAAGTAAGATTCAGGCAGCCTTCTAAAGGTAATGCAGATTGTGCTACAGCATAAATTTATTTGCGTTTGTTTTGCTCATAAATTGGCATAACTTCTGGCAGCATTTTGCGAATATTTTCTATACGTGCATTATTGGTAGGGTGGGTAGAGGTGATGGCATTGAGCATATTGTTGTTGTTGCTCACATTGTTCATTTTTTCCCATACGGTGATGGCTGCTTCAGGGTTATAACCAGCTTGTGCCATTAAACGCAGACCGCCTAAATCTGATTCGGTTTCCTGGCTACGAGAAAAAGGTTTTCCTATGCCATATTCAGACAATAAGTCTGCTGAGGTTTTTAATGTATCGCTGCTCATATTAGTAGATTTAGATACCAATTTGCCGCCAAAATCCATAGCCAGGCCAGTCAATATTTTTTGACCTACTTCTTTTTTGCTGTGTTCTAACAGAGCGTGGGTCATCTCGTGGCCAACAACAGCAGCTATTTCAGCATCAGAAAGTTTGAGCTGATTAACCATGCCAGTATACATTGCCATTTTGCCGCCTGGCATTGCCCATGCATTTAATTCGTCAGATTTAATAACCGTCATTTTCCAATCAAATACCGTGCCTGTTTTATTGGCAGCATCGGCATGTGGTTTGAGGCGTGTAAATACCGTTTGAATACGGCGAGCAGTGGCTGAAGTGGTGTCGATAGCTCTTTGGCTGCTGGCTTGTTGAACAACCTCGCTATAACTTTTAGCCGCTGAATTATTCAGGGAGGCAGTGTCGTAACCCGCCATGTCGGCCACAGAAGTACAACCAGTCAAAGCGACAATCACTGCGGCAGTAGATAAGCGTAAATAAGTGCGAATGCTCATGCGTTCACCTTTCTTAAAGTGTGAAATAGATGTTGAATCATCGGTAGAATTAATAAAATTAAATAAGTGCTAATCAATCATTTGATACAAAAACAGCGTTACATTTGGATAGAACCGTTCACTACTTGGCTAATTTCTTGCGTGCCTGGGTTGCTTAAAACGGCTTCGGGTGCATCGGCTTCAATCTTTGCAGCTCTATAGGCTATAGGAGCGGCGGGATAGCCAACATTTGATGCAGTATTAAAACCGCTATTTATATTGATATTTACAATTTTGTAGCCATTAAAACCAAGCGTGCGGGTGATGCTGTCGGCGCGTTTACGGAAATTAGTTAATGCTTCTTTGCTAACACGCTCAATCACTTCATCTCGCTTGCTGGGCGACACGCTGAATGACATATTGTTAACTGCTGCTTCGCTTTGACTGTCGGCGATAAGCTTACTTAGTGCTTGAAAATCTTTGCTGCGCACCATCACGGTAGCAGAGTCACGCCAGCCAATAATGGTGGCTTTGCCATTTTTATATTCGTAGCTGGGCGAAGCGTTGCGACTGAGCAATTCGCTTTCAAATTTAAGGTTAGCTTCGATGCGGTGGTTTAAAATGTTTAAACGCCGAGTAACGGTATTACTCACTTGTTCGCGACTTTTTCCCTCTTCGCTGATTTCAAATGTTGCAGTGAGGGTGTCATTGGGTATGGTGGCTGTAGCACTTTCTGAAAATTGAACTATATTGTAATTTAAAGGTTCGGCAGTAGCAGGCAAAGCAGCAACCAATAATAAGGGTAATAGGGCAATGCGAAGCATGATATTTCCTTAGCAATTTTTTAAGTGAGGACAGTATTTTGATGACTAATTTTGCAACAAGACACGTTGCTGCTTGGAAAGATAGATTAATTATTTGCTAATGTAAAGGAAGTTGCTTACTTACGGCAAAAGCTACCTGAATCTATCATCATTAATCAATAATATAATTGATTGAAATTAATGGCATTTAGTTAATTTATTATGCTGATGACAAATGATGGCGTATGAAGTTTATGGTGATATGTGTATGAATAATGCTGCAATAAAGATGTTAATTATTTTGCTAAGTTTGCTGGTGTTGTTGAAGCTAACTGAAAAGCATTCAGGTAGCCTCAACTAACAAGGTGAGGCGCAGCTGATAAATAAAAGAAGTATATTGAAAAGGCTACCTGAAGCTAGATTAGGTAAATGTATGCTTGATTGGTTGTTGTAAGAAAAATAAGTTGCTACATTTCATAACACATTTAAGTTTTAAACCATTTTAAAAAAGCAATAAATACGTTAGGAATACAATATGGAACACCGCATGCTTGGTGATACTGACATCAGTGTTAGCAAAATTTGCTTAGGCACAATGACGTGGGGCGAACAAAACACTGAACAGCAAGCGCATGAACAGTTAGATTTTGCACTTGCCAATGGCGTCAATTTTATTGATACCGCCGAAATGTACCCAGTGCCGCCAAACGCTGATACCTATACTCGTACCGAACAATATATTGGTACTTGGATTAAAAATCGCGCTAAACGCGATGATTTAGTATTGGCCAGTAAAATAGCTGGACCTACTGGCAACAATAATCTTAATGCTTATATCCGTGGGGGCAATGATTTTTCGCGTGCGCAGATTTTTGAAGCGTGCAATGCCAGTTTAAAGCGTCTCAATACCGATTATTTAGATTTATACCAGCTGCATTGGCCTGAGCGTAAAACCAATTTTTTTGGCAAATTAGGCGTTACCGATTTGCAAACAGAATCGTTTACGCCATTTGCTGAAATGCTTGATGCTTTGGGCGAGCTGGTAAAACAAGGCAAGATTCGCACATTTGGCTTATCAAACGAAACCCCGTGGGGGTTAATGCAATGCTTAAATCTTCACCAACAACACGCTGATTTACCACGTGTTGTCAGCGTACAAAATCCGTACAACTTACTCAACCGCAGCTATGAAGTTGGTATGGCAGAAATGTCTTTGCGTGAACAGGTTGGCTTGTTGGCTTATTCACCCTTGGCGTTTGGCATGCTTTCTGGCAAATATCGCACCAAACCATGGCCACAAAATGCTCGGTTGTCTTTATTTGATCGTTTTACCCGTTATACAAACCCCAAAGCTTTTGAAGCGGTTGAACGCTATGCCCAAGTGGCTGATGCTGCTGGTGTGTCACTCACCACTTTATCTTTAGCATTTGTGAACGAGCGATCATTTGTCACCAGCAACATCATCGGCGCTACTAATATAGAGCAGCTTCGCGAAAATATTGCCAGCGCACAAGTAATATTGAGTGACGATACTTTGAGGGCAATTGATGCAGTACATGCCGAAATCAGTAATCCTTGCCCATAAATAATTGTTTAAATAACCTTGATGATTACTGCGTATTTTTCAGGTAGCCTGTTCTGTTAAATTTAGAAATAACCCATGAAAATTAAAAATTTATTTATATACACTTTATTTGCCGCCGTGCTAATCGTCGCGACAACATTGTGGATATCGCAACGAAACACCGCGCAAGCGCAAGGCATGTTAGGACAGATTCGTGCGTTATCTGATACTGTTGGCAAGCCCGCCGCTCAATATATTCAACCTAAAAAGCCGACTTTAGTTAAGTTTTGGGCTAGCTGGTGTCCGCTGTGTTTGGCGGGCTTAGAGGAAACTCAAAGTTGGCGTCAAAGCCCTGATTTTAAACAAGCCAATATTGTCAGCGTCGCTTCACCAGGCTATTTAAGTGAAATGAAGCCAGCTGCATTTTTAAAGTGGTATAGCGGCTTGAATTATCCTGAGTTGCCCGTATTAGTAAATAATGATGGACAGATTGCGCGTGAAATCGGTATCAGCGTTTATCCGAGTTGGGCGCTATTTGATGAAAAAGGTGAGTTGGCGCGGGTGACAAAAGGCGATCTAAGCCGTGCGCAAGCGTTGGCTTTGCTGAGCGATGCGAATGCAGATTTAAGTGCTGTAAAAACCAAATTTTATAAAAAAACCGACACTCAAAAGGATGCAACACACATGAACAGCAAAACCATTTACCTTGCCGGCGGCTGCTTTTGGGGCGTCGAAGCTTATTTTCAACGCATACCTGGTGTGATGGATGCCGTATCTGGTTATGCCAATGGTCGTACTGAAAATCCAAGTTATGAAGACGTGGTTCAGCGTGATACTGGCCATGCCGAAGCCGTGCGGATTACTTATGATGCCGACCAAATTAACTTAACAGATATCTTGCAATATTATTTCCGCATTATCGACCCCATTACGCTCAATAAACAGGGCAACGATCGCGGCACTCAATACCGAACAGGCATTTATTATACTGATGCTGCTGACATACCTGTGATTAAGGCTGCGTTAGAAAAAGAGCAGCAAAAGCACACCCAAAAAGTAGTAGTTGAAAACGAACCTTTAAATCAATTTTTTGATGCTGAAGAATATCATCAGGATTATCTAGCGAAAAATCCAAATGGATATTGTCATATTGATTTACGCAAAGCGGATGAGCCCTTGCCAGGTAAAGCCACTGACAAAAAGGTATACAAAAAGCTCAGCGCTGCTGAGTTAAAGCAAAAGCTTACTTCTGAGCAGTATGATGTGACCCAAAACAGCGCAACTGAGCGGGCGTATACCCATGAATATGATGGTTTATTTGCTGCTGGGCTTTATGTCGATGTTGTGAGTGGAGAGCCGTTGTTTAGCAGTAAAGATAAATATGATGGTGGCTGTGGTTGGCCCAGTTTTACACGTCCAATTAATAGTGATGTTGTCACTGAGCATGAAGATTTGGCTTACAATATGCGTCGTGTTGAAGTGCGCAGCGAAACTGCCGATTCACACTTAGGGCATGTGTTTACTGATGGCCCAGTTGATCGTGGCGGTTTACGCTATTGCATCAATGGCGCTAGTTTGCGTTTTATTCCGCTAGCCGATATGGATAAAGAAGGCTATGGCGCATATAAAGCACAAGTGCAATAAACTAAGCTAATAAAAGTTTATTTTGGGTTGAGTAATCTAAATAAAATATCAAGCTTTATGGATTGACGTATGAATGGATTAAATCTAAGAGTGCTTAGCGATTTGGTATTTGGAAAATAAAACCAACACGAGATACATTTATACTGATATTGGCCAAGCTAAAATTAAAGGCTACCTGAAAACAAAATTAAAAATGTTTTCATGTAGCCTTTTGTATTGATTTAACCTGCGCAGTTATTGGTTTCGTTTTGGATCGTTTGGACGAAGTTGCACAGCTAATTTATCAAGAATGCCATTTACAAACTTATGACCATCAGTGCCGCCGAAAGTTTTAGTCACCTCAATAGCCTCATTAATAATAACGGGGTAAGGTGTTTCTGGCATCGCGCTTAGCTCATGACAAGCCATTAACAAAACAGCACGCTCGATTGGGCTGAGTTCGTTTTCATCGCGATCTAGAAGCGGGCGAATAATTTGCATATATTCGCGCTGCTTGGTGTGTGTGCCGAGAAATAAAGTAGTGAACAATGTTTCATCGGCGCGGTTAAAATCACTGCTTTCGCGGATATTTTTCACTACTTCAGGTGCGGCAGTATCGTTGATGGCAGACTGATACAGCGCCTGAACAGTGAATTCGCGCGAACGGCGGCGTGAAGTTTTTTTCATGTGGTTTCCTTAACCAAAGGTAATGCAGACAACCGATATCAACCTGTTGTCTGTAATCAAAAGCAATTGTTACTTCTTTTTGTTGTGTGCAGAGTGCAACTTTGCTAACAAGTTAGTGCACTCAACCGCTACCATCGCTGCTTCGGCTGCTTTGTCTTGAATACGTGCTTGCGCTTGGGCGTCGTTTTCGGTGGTGAGAATTGCGTTTGCAATAGGCAAGTTAAAATCTAAACCCACGCGGGTGATGCCAGCCCCAGATTCATTTGATACTAATTCAAAATGGTAGGTTTCACCACGAATCACTGCACCTATGGCGATAAGCGCATCAAATTTACCCAAGATAGCCATATTTTGTAGAATCAACGGAACTTCCAGTGCGCCGGGTACAGTGACCACAGTGATGTGTTTATTTTTTACGCCTAGTTCACGCAACTTGTCGGTACAGATTTCCAGCATGGCAGTGCCGATTTCATTGCTGAAACGTGCTTGTACGATGCCGATGCGCATACCTTTGCTTTTGTTTTTACCTTTGGATTTTGGTTTAATAGTTTTCATGTCAGCCTTTCGATCAAAATGGAAAATAGAATACATGAAGGCTATCTGAAGCGTTCAGATAGCATGTAATGTTTAGTCTTTGGGTTGCCAGTCTGCAACTGCTTCAAATTCGCCGCTATCATTTAATTCCCAAGCTGAACCTTCGGCTTGGTTGGTTAAAGCAGCAAGTGCAGGATTGGTTTGAGTGATGTCACTCACGTTATAAACGGTGAAGTTGTCTGGGTTTTCGGTGTATTCATCGCTTTCATTACCACTAAAGAAGCGCCAACCACTGTCGTTTTCGAATACGGGTGCTTCACGATACATAAAGCCGACTGCCTCGCCATGTTCACTAACGGCTTTGGTGGCAATACAACGGCCAAGCGCAGTAGATAAGGCTTGAGCGAATTTATTCATGATTTCAGGTAGCCTGATGAGTAACAATATAAAGGTTTATTCTACACTAATCGGCATGTTTTCGCACGGCATCGTTAAGCAAACTTTGGCTTAAATGAACCCAAATAAATTGCCAACAACGTTAACGCAGCACCGATCCATTGCAAGGCATTAATCGATTTTTGTAGCCAGAAGTAATCTATTGCCAGCGCAGCAACAGGCTCGCTCAGCAACAATAAGCCCGTTAGCGTGAGCGAAAGCAGTGGCACAGCATAAGCGATTAAGCCCCACGCCACACATTGCATCACTGCGCCATAAATTAAAATCAAGCCCACATCTCGCAGAGTAACAGGATAAAGGCTACCTGAATTAAATAATAGCGAAGGTATAATCAACGCCAACATGCCGCCTAAGCTAATCAATAACATCATTGGAAACAGCGCCACTTTTTCAATATCGTGGGTGATGCGAATAAATACCATGGATAAAGCCAGCATCACACCAGATAGAATGCCGCTAGCAAAACCCCAGCTAGCTTCGGCATTGTGATTAAATTCAGGGCTAGCAATCATGATGACGCCAGCCAGTGCCAAAGCCAAACTGAATATTTGCAGCTTAGATAAACGTTCACCAAAAAACATTAATCCAATCGACGATAAAAAGAAAATCTGCAAGCTATTCAGTAATGTCGAGATGCCAGGGCCAACAGCATAAATGCTTTCATGCCAGAAAGCTAAATCCAACCCAAGAAACGCGCCTGAGAGCAGCGCCATTTTTAGCGCACGTGCTTGTTTTGGTAGTGATTGTTTAAACGCACGCATCAGCAACCAGAAAATCACTGCGGCTACTGCCAATCGCCAAAAAGCAATCGCAAAAGCGCCTACAGGCACAAATTTTACAATGAGGCTGCCCATGCCAAAAACAACACAGCCAACAATTAGGCCTGGGGCAGCAAAACGTGTATTTGGCGAAGTCATCATTGCAGCCTACATAAAGTCAGATAAAGTTAAGATAAATAAAGCGTTAAATCCCGCTAGCCGCTAGTCTATCGGGCTGAGCATACTGGTGCAATTAAAATGCCTTTTACGCAGCTAAAGTGGGTAATAAGGTGCAGCGAAGAACTGCTTTAAGCCAGCCACTGGGTGAATTAAGCCATTATAGAGGTAACAATATGAAAAAAATCGTTGATATTTGCGTGCGGCTGTTTATATTCAGGCGATAACAAGCTACTATTGTATGGTTTAGCACAGTAAATAAAACTGTCAATTTTATTGTTAATATTTTGAGGAAGGTGTCATTATGTTTGAAAAAATTCAGGCCGCGCCAGCCGATCCAATTTTAGGCTTGGGCGAAGCATTTAAAGCGGAAACCCGTGATGTTAAAGTTAACTTGGGCATTGGCGTATATAAAGATGCCGCTGGCCAAACCCCGATTGTAAAAGCCGTAAAAGAAGCTGAAAAACGCTTGCTGGCAACTGAGAATACTAAAAACTACCTGGGCATTGACGGTGTAGCTGCATTTAATACTGAAACTCAAAAATTATTATTTGGCGCAGATAGTGAGGTTGTAACTTCTAAGCGCGCGAAAACCGCTCAAAGTTTGGGTGGAACAGGCGCTTTACGTGTGGCTGCTGAATTTATTAAACGCCAAACCAATGCTAAAAATGTGTGGATTAGCGCGCCAACTTGGCCAAACCAAAATGCTATTTTTGCTGCAGTAGGCGTAAATATTTGTGATTACCGCTATTATGACAAAGCCAGCCACGGCTTAGATTGGGCAGGCATGATTGCCGATTTAGCCCAAGCTGAAGCAGGTGATGTGGTGTTATTGCACGGCTGCTGCCACAACCCAACCGGTATTGATCCAACGCCAGAACAGTGGGCAGAATTAGCTAAAATGTCAGCCGAAAAAGGCTGGTTGCCATTATTTGACTTTGCTTATCAAGGCTTTGCCAATGGCTTAGAACAAGATGCAATTGGTTTGCGTACCTTTGCCAAAAACCATAAAGAATTATTAGTAGCCAGCTCATATTCTAAAAACTTTGGTTTGTATAACGAGCGGGTCGGTGCATTTACGGTTGTTGCCGCAAACGATGAAATAGCAACGCGTGCATTTAGCCAAGTTAAAACAATTATCCGTACCTTGTATTCAAATCCCTCATCGCATGGTGCTAGCGCAGTAGCATTGGTATTGCAAGATGCTGATTTAAAAGCGCAATGGGTTGCTGAGCTAGATGAAATGCGTGAACGAATCAAACAGATGCGTCAAAAATTTGTTGATTTATTAAAAGAATGTGGCGCAGAGCAAGACTTCAGTTTTATCATTCAGCAAAATGGTATGTTTTCGTTTAGCGGTTTAACGGCTGAGCAGGTTGATCGTTTGAAAGATGAATTTGCCATTTATGCGGTGCGTTCAGGCCGCATCAACGTGGCGGGTATTACTGAAGCGAATATTCGTTACCTGTGTGAGAGTATTGTAAAAGTGCTGTAATGGCTTAATACTTGAGCATTAATTTAAAAAGGCTACCTGAAAGATTATGTTCAGGTAGCCTTTTTTTTGTATTTATGTCTTGAGTTTAAGCATAGCTGTGAACGTATATTGAACAGCCGTGGATCAATGTATACATTAGCCGTTAAACGCTGGTTAGCAAATAGAAAAGGCGTTGTAACTTGAATGGCTGAGTGTTGAGTATTCATATTCAAGCCCGATAGAATATGCTGCAGCAGATAGAACTGAGTTTTGTTGAATAAGAAACTAACAAGCAGGGTAATTTTCAAGTCACGGATTGAGTTATATAAGAATTTTAGTAAAGATATTATGTCATATACTGAATAATACTTGAGATCTTAGAATATTGTTCGCTAAGCGATTAATGGCGCACCTTTGATACATAAAATAAGCGGAATATGTTAATGGCACTACGATTTTGGTTGGTAATTTTGTTTTGCTTAACAGAAGCCGCGCTGTCTTCTGTTCTAATTGTTCAGCAAGCACATATTTTGCGTTTCATTGAGGGTGATAAGATCGAGCTTTTCGGAGGCCCCACTTACGTATACTTTTCCCCGTTTAAATTTAGAATTATTACCTTACAATTGATTCTTCAAGTGCTTGTTGTTGCTGGAGTGGCGTTTTATAAATCTAGCTCGATTCTTTATATTGTAGGAAGTGTGATTTTATCTGTTCTAATTTGGTGTGTCTTATTTTATCTTTATACTGGTGATGTGTTTTTTCCGATAATTGCTCTAGCTAACCTACATTGGGTTGTATTGATGTCAATGCTGTCTTGGTATTATTTTGTTCGAATTTTACGAGCATTTTGATTGTCTGGTAATTTAGATAGAGCAATTTCCCAATGTATCGAGCGCAATAAGCATTCGGGATATGTTTCTATTTAAGTCTATAGGCTCTTAGTCAAGTATAGATTATGTATAAAATTTTCATTGGTCTATTGCATGCTAGTGTTCTGTATATACGAATGGATTTTCTTATGAATAGCTGCTAAAGAGTGTTTCATTTGATTTTTAAGGATATTGAATGAAAATACGGTTGTCGATTTTTGGATATATCTATGTGCTCGTTTTTTGGGTCGCGATGTATATCAAGGCTTTTAGAGTAGGCGATGATGAGGCTCAAGCCTATACATTGATTTATCTGAGTGTCACCGTTTTGCTGGTTGTATTTTTCATGTTGCTAGATAGGAACAATTTGTTCTGTCAGTCGATTACTGTAAAGCCAGGCTTACTATGGGCGCTTTTTGATTTTTTGGTTTTTGCTATAGTGATTGTGGTTTTTTTTGGGAAAAATTTGAGTCAGGGGTTAAATTTAATTGATTGGATAGGAGTGCTGCTTGGTTACTTTATTGTATTGAAATTAAGCAGGGTGGCTTTTCAATATTTAGTTCGATAAATCGGTGAGCTAGACTGCCACTTAATTGCCCTCTTAAATCCTGCGCCTCCTGATTGAATACCTAATAAAAAGGCTACCTGAACAATCTTTCAGGTAGCCTTTTTGTGTTGTTATAAACAAGCTGTTGATTTAGGTTTTATCTAGCGTTTCAAAACTGGTTATTTCCAAACCAAAGCCCGTTAAGCTGGTAAATGAAGAAGGTTGACCCATCACCCTCATTTTTTGTACGTTGAGATTAGCCAAAATTTGTGCGCCAATACCAAAGGTTTTTTGATCCCATTTACGTGCTTGGTTCACGCCTTTAGGCATTGTGGCATCTAGTAGTGTGGCGCCAGTTTCGGTGCGGTGTAGCAAAATAATCACCCCGCTTTCAGCAGCTTGAATGCGTTCGAGTGCAGCAGGCAGTGGCCAAGAATGTCGTGGATTGGTTTGTAAAAAATCTAGTGCACTAAAGGGCTCGTGCACACGCACCAGCGTTTCTTTATCGGCTTGTGGCTTGCCTTTTACTAAGGCTAAGTGGGTTTCGCCAGAGAGTTTGTCGACGTAAACATGCTGTTGAAATTGCCCCCAGAGTGTATCAATAGGGGTGTCGCCCATTTCTTCGATCAGGGTTTCGTGGCGGCTGCGGTGTTCGATTAAATCAGAAATGGTGGCGATTTTAATGTTGTGCTTGGCTGCAAAAGCAATTAATTCGGGCATACGAGCCATGGTGCCATCGTCGTTGATGATTTCGCAAATCACTGCTGCTGGGATTAAATTACACATTTTAGCTAAATCTACGCCCGCTTCGGTGTGTCCAGCGCGCACCAATACGCCGCCATCTTGTGCACGCAAAGGGAAAATATGGCCAGGTTGTACAATGTCTTCGGCTTTGGCGGTGGGCGATACTGCGGTTTGGATGGTAAGCGCGCGATCAGCAGCAGAAATGCCAGTAGCAATGCCGTGTGCCGCTTCAATGGATACCGTAAAGTTGGTGCCATATTGAGCGCCATTTTTTTGAGTCATCATCGGTAAAGCAAGGCGATCTACCATTTCATCAGCCATTGGCAGGCAAACCAATCCGCGCGCATGTTTAATCATAAAGTTGATGGCTTCTGGGGTAACAAATTGAGCCGCCATGAGTAAATCGCCTTCGTTTTCACGGTCTTCGGCATCAGTAAGAATCACCATTTTACCTGCTTTAATATCGGCAAGAATGTCGGATATAGGAGAAATTTGGGTCATGTTATGGCTCGTATGAGAAAGAGGTTGATGAGAAGTATCGGATAAAGCAGCTGGAATAGAGACATCGCCATGAGCGGTGTCTAGCCACATAATTGGCATGCCAGCGGATAGTTCAATTTTACGGGCTTTCTTTTCGCCAAAGGATTTATTTTTAAGTAACGCTGATAATTCACCTTGATTGATGGCGGTTTCAGTGGCAAAACGCACTTGTTCGCCGTTGTGGATTCTTTGTATCCAGCTGCGTAAGTTGTGCCTGCGTAAGGCGGTGGTATCCATAGCAAGCCCTTTTTTAAAGCATGGTTTATAATGGCTGAGTCATTCTATGCTGCTTTTTATAAAAAGTAAATTTTAATAATAGAAAACCAATATTACCAAAAGGTAATATTGGTTTTCTATTATTCATTAGAATCTATCGCGGCTGTGAGGCCAGAATTCGACTAACAGTGTCGACTACCGCTTGAGTTTGCGGGTCGATTTCGATGTTGATCACATCGCCAACAACGCGGCTGCCGAATAAAGTACGCTCTAGGGTTTCTGGAATCAGATGAACATTAAACTCGGTGTCGGTTACGCTGCCGATGGTGAGGCTGCAACCATCTAAACCAACAAACCCTTTGGTGAGAATATAGGGCTGTAAGTGTTCAGGTAGCCTAAACCAAAGGGTGCGATTGTATGCGCTGGCATCAATGCGGGTGATTTCCGAAGTGGCAATAATATGCCCACTCATTACATGACCGCCTATTTCGTCACCAAAACGGGCGGCGCGCTCTAGGTTGACATGGTTGCCAACATTAAGGTTGCCAAGGTTGGTTTGAGCCAGTGTTTCAGCCATTAAATCGAAATCAACTTGATTGCCGTTGATGCGAGAAATAGTCAAACAACAGCCGTTGTGGGCGATTGAAGCGCCCGTTTGTAAGTTTTCAGTCATTTCAACTGGCAGCTCAACGGTGTGGGTGCGAAAGTCGGCTGAAGGCTGGTTAATGGCGGTAATGATGCCGATGCCTTGAACAATGCCAGTAAACATAAAAAAGCCTTTTAATATTATATAGGCTACCTGAAATAGCTTCAGGTAGCCTTAAATGGTGTTATTCATATAAGTCGCACGAAACGACTTGGGTTGATTCTAAACGCATGGCTTTACGTTGTTCAGCTGCTTTTGAACGGCAGCGTTGAAGATCAGTTTCTAGTGGGAGTGGTGGCACTTGTACGGGTTTGCCATCATGCATCGCCACCATGGTGAAATAGCAGCTATTGGTGTGGCGGGTGGTGCGCTCAAGAATGTTTTGAGCTTCAACACGAATGCCAACTTCCATAGAAGTGCGGCCAACCAGATTAACGCTGGCAAGAAAAGTGACCAGCTCGCCAACGTGGATGGGCTCTTTGAAGGTGACTTTATCAACCGAAAGGGTAACGCAATATTGGCCACTATAACGGCTGGCGCAGGCATAAGCCACTTGGTCGAGGAGTTTTAATAAATCACCACCATGTACATTACCGTTAAAGTTGGCCATATCTGGCGTCATCAAAACTGACATTTTGAGCTCGTCTTGGATGACGCCAGATTGAGTAGGGTTGTTTTGAATTGTCATGGTTACGCTCAATAAAAGTGATGAATTTGGCGTAAATCATAGCGGTTTTGACCGCAAGATGAAAGCTGCATGGATTTTCGCTATGGATCGGATAGTTGTTGATGTGCAAACGTAATGTCTAAACAAACACTCCCGCTTAAAGCGGGAATGTTTGGTCAGGTTGCTTGTACCATAAAGGGCATATTGATTTTTGACCATTGTTCAGCTTCATATTCCAATGCGCTGGCGGCCAGTAAATTTTCGTTGAGCCAAGCTTGGTTGATACGCAACACAAATGTATTGCTGTTTTCATGGTGACGTAAAGAAGTAAACGGCGGTAAGGTGATGGGTAAACGTGAGCGATTCAATAACACCGCTAAGCGCAGCGATAAAATCGCAAACCACATGATGGAATTGTCGCCAACCAGAGTCAGCATTTTGCGCAAATCACCCCGTTGACCACAAACAAGAGTAGACATGATGCCTTGTTCTTTGCGAGAAAAGCCAGGCATGTCGGCTTGACCGATGATGTAGGCAGAATGCTTGTGATAACCAGTATGAGCGATATCAATGCCGATTTCATGCAACAGCGCTGCCCAATGCGTATATTGTTTCCAGTATGCCAATTCTTGCACTGAGATGTTTTGTGCCAGACTTTCTAAAAACATGAGCGCAGTGTCGGCAACATATTTGGCTTGAGTGTTGTTGACATGGTAGCGTGTTTGAAACTGCTCTATCGTTTGATCACGCATATCGGCATTGAGTTGGCGGCCGATTAAATCGAAGAAAACACCATCACGCAGGGCTGCATCTGTGACCATCATCGTTTCAACATTTAATTCTTCAAATATCGCCATCATCACCGCTAAACCACCTGAAAATACTTCTAAACGCTCAGGCTTCAAACCTGCTAGTTTTGCTTTGCGGGTGCTGCCGGCTGCAATGATTTTTTCAGCAATTTTTTTCATGCCCTCATAGCTAATATCTTCATCTCTGCCCGCTTCGGTAGCAATGACATCACGTATAGAACGCGCAGAACCAGAGGTGCCAACAGCAAAATCCCAGCCAGTTTTTTTCAGGTTTTGGGTGATGCGCTGAATTTCGTTGCGAGCAGCACTAATAGCAGCTTGAAAATCTTTAGCAGTGATTTTGTTTTGAAAAAAACGCATGCTGTAATTGACACAGCCTAAAGGCAAACTTTCGGTAATCGAGGGTTGCAGCTCAGCGCCTATGACAAATTCAGAAGAGCCACCACCAATATCTACCACCAACATGCGGTCGCCGTTCGGTGGCAAGGTGTGTACCACGCCAGTGTAAATAAGGCGGGCTTCTTCACGGCCAGCAATGATTTCAATAGGAAAGCCCAAAGCGGCTTCAGCTTTGGGCAGAAAATCGGCGATATTTTTGGCAACACGAAAAGTATTGGTGGCAACGGCGCGCACTTGATCAGATTCAAATCCGCGCAAGCGTTCGCCAAATTTGGTTAGGCAGGTTAAAGCACGCTCTTGTGAGGCTTTATCGAGTACTTTATGCTCGTCTAAGCCGCCGGCAAAACGAACCATATCTTTAATAGAGTCAATAACTTGGGGTTGGCTATTGTGGTTTTGACAAATTTGCAATCGGAAACTGTTGGAGCCTAAATCGATAGAAGCAAGCAAGGAAGGTGCGGTCATTATGGGGTACCGAAGAAGATAAACAAGTAGTGAAGCCGGCAGTAATGTTACCGTGTGCGCGCCTGCTTGTCATCTTTCTTTAAGTGTAGGTTAAAGTAACTAAGCCATATCAGCAATGTAGGCTACCTGAAACATTCAAACAGCCTTATTTGTTTGATTTATTGTACTAATTTAAATTTAAGGCGAGCCTAAAAAAAGTTTATACGCGGCATTATGGGTTTGGTCTTGATACGGATAGCCAACGCTTTCTAAAAATAACTCAAAAGCGGCATCGCTTTCTGGTGTGACATCAATGCCGACTAATACACGACCATAATCAGCGCCATGGTTGCGATAGTGAAACAAGGTTATGTTCCAATCGGTTTGCATTTCGGTGAGGAAGCGTGCCAGCGCGCCAGGTCGCTCTGGAAATTCAAAGCTCACTAAACGCTCGTTTTTCACTTTGTGAGTGCGGCCGCCAACCATATAACGAATGTGGATTTTAGACATTTCGTCATCTGTTAAGTCTATGTTTTTTAGACCAGCTTCTGTTAATTCTTTGGTAATGTTGGCTAAGTCTTTACTGCCCGCCGATTGGATGCCAACAAAAATATGTGCTTGATGGTCATCACCATAACGGTAGTTAAACTCGGTGAGATTTCGAGTGCCTAATACATTGATAAACTTTAAGAAGCTACCTGCTTCTTCGGGAATGGTGACGGCAAAAATCCCTTCGTTGCCTTCACCCAATTCGCTGCGCTCAGACACATGGCGTAAACGGTGGAAGTTCATGTTTGCGCCGCTGGTGACAGCGATTAAGGTTTGCGCAACAGCATTTTCGCGTTCTATATAGGCTTTCAGACCGGCCAGCGCCAGCGCGCCAGAGGGTTCACAAATACTGCGTGTGTCGTCGTAAATGTCTTTGAGTGCACCGCAAATCGCATCAGTATCGACGGTGATAATCTCATCAAGCAAGTCACGGCACATGATAAATGTTTGTTCACCCACTAATTTTACTGCTGTGCCATCTGAAAACAGGCCAACATCTTTTAATTCAACACGATGGCCTTGTTCGATAGACAGCTTCATGGCGCAGGAATCAATGGTTTGTACGCCAATCACTTTAATTTCTGGGCGCACGTTTTTAATAAACGCTGCCACGCCAGCAGCCAAACCACCGCCACCGATGGCCACAAAAATAACGTCAATATGTTTGGGGTGTTGGCGAATCACTTCTAAGGCGATCGTGCCTTGTCCAGCAATCACATCTGGGTCATCAAATGGCGGAATGTAGGTTAGACCACTTTGGCTGGCCAATTGCATAGCATGGTCGTAAGCGTCGTTAAACGATGTGCCTTTTAACACCACTTCGCCGCCACGGTTGCGCACAGCTTCGACTTTAATTTGTGGGGTGGTTTCTGGCATCACGATTACGGCATGACAGCCAAGTTTTTGGGCAGATAAAGCCACACCTTGGGCATGATTTCCAGCACTGGCGGTGATGACACCTTTGGCGAGTGCTTCAGGCGATAATTTGGCCATTTTGTTATAAGCACCGCGTATTTTAAAGGAGAATACGGGTTGTAAATCTTCGCGCTTTAATAAGATATGGTTATTGAGTCGTTTCGATAAGCCACGGGCATGGTCTAGCGGCGTTTCATCAGCTACATCATAAACAGAAGCAGTTAAAATGCGGGTAAGGTAATCAGAGTATTGGCTGGCGTTCATGTTGCGGCTTTATGTAATAATATGAAAATAAAACCTAAACCATACGCTGCAGGCTCTCTGAAATCAAGAAAAAGTTAGCGTAATAGGTGATTGAGGTTATAATGCACGCCTTATAGATAGCTGTTTAGAAGAACGGCGGCCGCAGCCTTGATAACATCTTAAGGATTGGCGGCCGTGTTTATGTTTGTGATGAATTGAGTTGTGTTTATGAAAAAAAATTTATTGGTGTTGGCAACCGTGTTCATGTTTGGTCAGAGCGCGTTGGCAACCGATTTACCGCAGGCGCCCGAAGTGGCGGCAACTGCTTATGTGATTAAAGATTTGCAAAGTGGCCAAATATTGGCCTCTAAAGAGTTGAATGCAAAAATTGAGCCAGCTTCGCTCACTAAACTGATGACTGCTTATCTGACCTTTAAAGCATTGAATGCGGGCACGTTAACGCCTGATCAAATGCTCACAGTGTCGACAAAGGGTTGGCATGCAGAAGGTTCACGCATGTTTCTTGACCCTAAAAAAGCGGTTAGCGTGAGTGATTTGATTAAGGGTTTGATTGTACAATCTGGAAATGATGCAGCGATTACGCTGGCCGAAGCCATAGGCGGTAGCGAAGAGGGTTTTGCCAAACTGATGAATGCCGAAGCCAAACGCTTAGGTATGAAAAATACTCATTTTGATAACAGCACTGGCTTACCGCAACCTAATCATTTAACCACGGCAGATGATTTGGTGATTTTATCGGGAGCGATTATTCGAGATTTCCCTAAATTCTATCCAATTTATTCGCTCCGATCATTTTCTTATAACAATATTGAACAGCCTAACCGCAATTTATTGTTGTATCGTGACCCCAGTGTAGATGGCTTAAAAACGGGCCATACTGCCACTGCTGGCTATAACTTAGTGGCTTCTAGCAAGCGCAATGGTCGTCGCGTGGTGTCTGTCGTAGTGGGAACGGAAAGCACAGAAGCGCGTGCTGCAGAGAGCAGTAAGTTGTTGAATTGGGCTTTGCAATCCTTTGATACGCCAAAGTTATACAATGCTGACGAGCCGATTTCTAGGGTTAAGGTTTATAAGGGTGAAGCAAACGCGCTAAACGTGGGGTTTATTGAAGCTGCGTATATTACAATTCCGCATGGTGAGGGCAAGAATGTTAAACCAATGCTGGAAACCGTGCAGCCAGTATTAGCGCCTATTCATAAAGGCCAAGTGGTGGGTAAGTTGAAAATAACATTTGAGGGCAAAGTGTTGGCTGAAAAAGATGTCTATGCACTAGAGGCCGTATCAGAAGCAGGCTGGTTTGGCCGCACTTATGATGGCTTTATGTTGTGGTGGAAAAATTTATTCAGCAAAGATTAATAGAATCAGTTTAAATTAAAATCAATCAGTAATCGTATTTAATATTAAAGGCTACCTGAACAATGTTTCAGGTAGCCTTTTGGATTGAAAAATGTCTTTATAAGGTGACTTGCGTGCCTAATTCAACCACACGATTGGTGGGGATATTGTAATA
>CAZLYX010000033.1:0-9240 GCA_964563885.1 uncultured Neisseria sp.
AATCTGCATAAAGCAGCGCAACAAATTATGCAGATTTTTAATGGTGATTTCCCCTCACAACGTCTGCAATTAGAAAGCTTATGCGGTGTTGGCAGAAGCACCGCCGCTGCAATTGCTGCATTTGCCTTCCATAAACGTGAAGCCATACTTGATGGCAATGTAAAACGAGTGTTATGTCGCGTCTTTGCTCAAGATGGTCAACCTGCCGACAAAAAATTTGAGCAATCACTATGGGCTTTAGCCGAAAGCTTGTTACCAGATAATGCTGAGCATATGCCAGCTTACACCCAAGGCTTAATGGATTTAGGCGCCACTGTTTGCAAGCGCAGTAAGCCCTTGTGTGACGTTTGCCCTATGGCTGATATCTGCCAAGCCAAAGCACAAAACATCATTGACCAGTTGCCACGCAAAAAAGCCAAAATCAATGTTCAAACCCTGCCTATGTATTGGCTGGTGATATACAACCACACTGGCGAATTACACTTAGAAAAACGACCACAACGCGGCATTTGGGGCGGTTTGTATTGTGTGCCCTGTTTTGATACCTTGCTCGAACTCGAAACCTATGCCGCCCAGATTGGCTTAAACACAGAAGATTTAAACGAAACACCCAGCTTTACTCATAGACTTACTCACCGTTTATTGCTGATTACGCCTTTTTGTATCAATCTCAATAAGCTATCTGAAACTCTTACCAATAGCTTATTTGTTCACCAAAGCAATTTAGTGGATTATGGTTTACCTAAACCTTTGCACTTATTTCTAAACCAAGCCCTGCCAACTTTATTATAAGAAGCATTAATAAGGCTACCTGAAACCATTTGGAATCAGTTTCAGCAACAAAAAACGCTTTCAGGTAACCTGAAAGCGTTTTGATATTGCAGCAGCGTTTAAAGCTGCTTTGCTATAGATTTACTTAGCTGTTGAAGCGGCTACTGCTGCTGTCGATGCGGCTTCAGCAACTGCACCTGAAACACTTTGTTCACCCCAAGTTGCTGGGTATTTATAACCTTCAAAGCGTTTATGCGAATACTCTTTAAATGAATCAGAGTTATAAGCCGCAGTGACATCTTTCAACCACTGACTGTCTTTATCAGCAACACGCACTGCAGACCAATTCACATAAGCAAAACTTGGCTCTTGGAATAAGGTTTCAGTAAGTTTCATACCAGAACTCATGGCGTAATTGCCATTCACCACTGCAAAATCTACATCAGCACGGCTGCGCGGCAATTGTGCTGCTTCAAGCTCAACAATTTTGATTTTTTTAGTATTTTCGAGAATGTCGCTTTTAGAAGCTGTTAGCGGGTTGATGTTGTCTTTCAGCTTTACCCAACCTAAATCGCTTAGCATCACCAGCGCACGAGCAAAGTTAGAAGGGTCATTGGGGGCTGAAATGCTATTGCCATCTTTAACTTCATCTAAAGACTTCAATTTGCCTGGATACAAACCCAGAGGCGCTGTTGGCACTTGGAATGCTTCAGTAATATCTAGTTTATGTTCTAGCTTAAAATCATCTAAATATGGCTTGTGTTGGAAAATATTAATATCCAGCTCGCCTTCGGCCAAAGCCAAGTTTGGACGCACATAATCGGTAAACTCAATCAGCTTTACTGTGTAACCTTGTTTTTCTAATGCTGGCTTAATTTGATCTTTCACCATATCGCCAAAGTCACCAACTGTAGTACCAAACACAATTTCTTTTTTCTCAATACTTACAGGCGCAGTATCTGAAGCAGCAGTGGTTACAGCATTTTCTTGCCCACCACAAGCAGCCAAAGCAAAAGCCAATACGCCAGCAGATACCAGTTTTGAAGTTATGTGCATATTCTTCTCCTCATTTTAAATATTCATTACAAGGCTACCTGAAACAAGTAAGCCTTAACGTTTGTCTAATTTTTGTGCAATTAAATTGCCTGCATATTGCATCAGCACTACTAGCAACACCAATATCGCCACAATAAAAATAATCACTTCAGTTTGATAGCGGTAATAACCATAACGAATAGCCAAGTCACCCAAACCACCGCCACCAATCATGCCCGCCGCCGCGCTGTAAGACAACAAACCAATCGCCAACACAGTAACGCTATACACCATACCTGCCCGCGCTTCATTAATCAGCACCTTGCGAATAATGGTCATCGGCGCAGCGCCCATGCTAATCGCTGCTTCAATAATACCTTTAGGCACTTCGCGCAAATTTTGCTCCACTAAACGTGCAAAATAAAATAAGCCCGACACACTGAGCACCAGCGAAGCTGCAACGGGGCCAATCGTGCTACCAACAATGGTGCGCGTAGCTGGAATCATCGCAATCATCAAAATTACAAATGGAAACGCACGCATCAAGTTAACGATATTATCCAACACTAAATTTACTGGTCGATTGTAATAAAGCTGCTGGCTAGAAGTCACAAACAGCAAAATACCCAGCAAAGTACCAAAAACAGTAGCAACTACAGTAGATAAACCCACCATTACAAAGGTTTCCCACAAAGCCTGCACAATTTCATCGCGCATCACACTGATGGTTTCAAACCCTTTAGCAAATGTTAACGTAGCCATGTTAATCCTCCCGTGTTAATTCGCGGCCAATCTCAGACTGAGCATAGATACGATTACCATTTACCTGCACTATTTCAACTAATTTACCTTGATGTAATAAAGCTGCTCGATTACACAAACGGCGCAACACGCTCATCTCATGGGTAACAATAACAATTGTCACGTTAAAACGTTTATTAATATCCGCCAAACACTCTAAGACGCTGCGCGTGGTGGCTGGGTCTAACGCCGAAGTGGGCTCATCGGCTAAAATCACACTAGGGCTCGGTGCCAAAGCGCGAGCAATGCCCACCCGCTGCTTTTGACCACCAGAGAGCTGAGCAGGGAAATGATCAATGCGATCTACTAAATCTACAATTTCCAAACACTCTGTTACTCGCTGTTGAATTTTGTGTTGCTCCCATCCAGCTATTTGCAATGGCAGCGCCACATTCTCAGCTACTGTACGATTAGCCAACAAATTAAACTGCTGAAACACCATGCCAATATTTTGGCGCGCCGCACGCAGTTCTGCCGCATTCAAAGCAGTAAGATTGTTACCGTTAACCGTTACTGTGCCCTCATCAGGACGCTCTAGCAAATTGATTAACCGCAACAAAGTAGATTTACCAGCACCTGAATAACCCATCAAGCCGAAAACCTCACCCTGCCGAATGGTAAGGCTGGTGGATTCAACCGCAGTAAACCAACTTTTATTTTGATGTTGGTAGCGCTTGGAAACTTGGTTCAAAGTAATCATGACTTGCTTTCAGAAACAACAAAGCCCGATGTAGTTCACAACGGGCTAAATCACACACAAAACTTGTACGCTTTAGCTATTTTAACGCCCGAAGGCTGTATTGAAGTCGGCGTATTGAATCACTAGATGTTAGTCACTATAAACTCCACCGCCGTACTGTCCCATTTTTCTATCTAGACTTCTACTAGAGTTAAAATTCATTTTATCCCTTTGTTGAGCTGCGATATCTACTGAATAGCGAAGACTATCGCTGGATTTGCTCATATCATATTGATACTGCGTACCCGAATAACTTTTGTAACTAGATTCAATCCCATTATTATTAGAATTAGATTCATGAGAATACGGATCGCTAATTTTTGTACCCGAACACTCTCCGAGTACTGTAGGGCCTATACACCCAGAAAATGCATATGTATTTATCATCATTGCTATCAAACCACCAAATAATTTTACTTTCATATATCCCCTTTAATTCTTATAAAATAAGTGTTAGTTATTAAACCGCAATTCAATGCCTTGGTCAAGGCTACCTGAAAACATTAGCCTGCTATGATTACAGCTGCTTTTTTACTTTATAAAACCCAATTAGATTTCCCTTACAGTCTTTAAAGTTGCAAATAAGCAACACATAAATTCGGTACAAAAGGTTAAATTAAAAGACAATAGGTATCAGAATTATTAACAAAAAAAACTATTTTATTAAAAATAAGCCCTACGATCAACTAAGTTCATAATATAACCTATTGTTTTATTTGTACTTTTATTAAAGAGAAATGCACCCTAATTTGCTCACTAACACAATGCGTCACATTCTACCCAATAGGGACATCTAAATAAGTATAGAAAAATACCGATCGTCTGTTTTTCAAGCCTTTAATATTTATTATTTGATGTTTTTTTCATTGTTTAAAAACCATTTAATAGGCACAATGAACTCATCAGCTCAGAAGCACAATTAAGCATTAACCACATTACTAAACAAAATATAAGAACGCTGAAATAAAGCTTTAAATAGCTATTAAATACTTACCAAAAGGGAATCCTCATGAACATCCGTCACATACTTTCTTCTACCTTTGTTGCCATCGCATTATTAGCAGGCGCGAATACCGCCACTGCCCAAGATGTTCAATTTTATCAAAAAGCGTCTGAAGCCAAAGCGCCAATTAGCGGTAATGTTGCATTACGTTTAACCATTACCCCAGATGGCCAAACTGAAAATGTGCGAATCACTCGCACCAGTGGCTCGTCTACGATCGATAATGCCGCAGTGGCATGGATGGATGCGCAAACTATGCGCCCAGTAACCATCAATGGTACACCTCAAGAATTTAGCATCGTAAAAGAAATCAAATTTTCTGATGCCAACGCTTTAAAAGTTAGCATGCGTTAATTCTTAGCACATTACTAAAAAAATTTTCCAAGCACTTTCAGGCTACCTGAAAGTGCTTTTTATTGTTTGGTGCTATAATTTGCCAGCAGCTTCACTAAAATCTTAATGAGTTTAGAACAAGCTTTGTTTCTTGAAGACTAAGTATTCTTGGTTTTCTATAAATAAAGCCACTAAGCTCATGTCCAGTACACCTCAAAGCCAATTAAAGTAAACATTGCTATGAAATTAAACGCGCCTCAACAACAAGCCATCCATTATTTGGGTGGTCCATTATTTGTATTAGCTGGCGCAGGCAGTGGTAAAACACGGGTAATCACCGAAAAAATTGTTTATATGATTACCAAGGCTGGTTATCTACCACACAACATTGCTGCCATCACATTCACCAATAAAGCGGCTAAAGAAATGCAACAACGCTTATCGGCGATGTTGCCTAAAAATAAAATGCGTGGCTTAACAGTATGCACTTTTCACTCTCTTGGTATGCGTATTTTACGTGAAGAAGCACCCAATATTGGCTATAAAAAGAATTTCTCTATTTTAGATGCTACTGATAGCAGTAAAGTTATCAATGAGCTACTGGGCAGCACTGGCCGTGAAGCGCTATTTAAAGCACAGCATCAGATTTCATTGTGGAAAAACGACTTAAAAACACCTGAACAAGTCTTACAAGTTGCAAAAAATGAATGGGAACGCCAAATTGCATCTGTATTTGCAAGCTATCAATCGACATTACAAAGCTACCAGGCAGTTGATTTTGATGATTTAATTCGACTACCTGCCCTCTTGTTGCAGCAAAGCAGCGAAGTGCGTCACAAATGGCAGCTGCGTTTGCGTTATTTGCTGGTAGACGAATGCCAAGACACCAATACTTGTCAGTATGCATTGATGCGCTTGCTCACTGGAGCAGAAGGCATGTTTACTGCAGTGGGTGATGATGACCAAAGTATTTATGCTTGGCGCGGCGCCAACATGGAAAATCTAAATTTACTGCAAACTGATTATCCACAAATCAAGCTCATTAAGCTGGAACAAAACTATCGTTCTACAGCGCGGATTTTAAAAGTTGCCAATGCTGTCATCGCCAACAACCCTAAATTATTTCCGAAAACTTTATGGTCACAATTTGGCATGGGCGAGCCAGTAAAGATAGTTGCATGCCAACATGAGCAGCATGAAGCCGAGTGGGTTGTGAGCCAAATTATTAAGCAAAAATTAGTCAGCGGCGACAAAGCCAACTATGCTGATTTTGCTATTTTATATCGTGGTAACCATCAATCGCGTATTTTTGAAGAAGTACTGCGTACCGCGCGAATCCCATATCAACTTTCAGGCGGTCAGAGTTTTTTTGATAAGGCTGAAATAAAAGATGTTTTGTCTTATATCCGCTTAATCGCCAATCCTGATGATGACCCTGCTTTTCTACGTGCGGTCACCACTCCTAAACGCGGAGTCGGCGACGTTACCCTCGGCAAACTTAATCAATATGCTCGTCAAAATGGCTATAGTTTATTTCAGGCAGCCTCTAGCATGGAAGCGCTAATGGAGCTGAATCCAAAAAACCGCGAATCATTACAACAATTCATGAGTATATTACATGATATCCAACACCGTGCTGAGCAGGAAGATGCCGGTGAATTGATAAATAATTTATTAAATACTATTGGATATGAAACACATTTATTGAACAATGAAGAAGGTAAAGCGGGTGAAATAAAATGGCGAAATGTGCAAGATCTCACTGGCTGGTTAGCACGTAAAGGCAAAGAAGATGGTAAAAACATTATTGAGATTGCACAAACCATTGCACTGATGACTTTATTAGAAGGTAAAGATGAAAACGAAAATGATGCGGTTAAAATGTCTACTCTCCATGCATCAAAAGGTTTGGAATACCCTTATGTATATTTGGTCGGCTGCGAAGAAGGTTTATTTCCGCACGGTGACAGCGTAGAAGCAGGCAATTTGGAAGAAGAGCGACGCCTAATGTATGTGGGCATTACTCGAGCTAAACGCCAACTCACCCTCACCCACTGCGTCAAGCGTAAGCGACAAGGCACGTGGCAGTTTCCCGATCCAAGCCGTTTTATTGATGAAATGCCGCAAGACGATTTAAAAATACTTGGCCGCAAAGGTGGTGAGCCTATTGTGAGTAAATCTGAAGGTAGAAGTAAATTAGCCGATCTCAGCACTATGCTTGATCAAAAATCCAAAAATATTGTTTAACACTTAATTCAATAAATTCTATGTCTTATTTAATAAAGGCTACCTGAACAGATTGTTCAGGTAGCCTTTAGCTATTTAATTTACAGCACACCAATCATTGGCTCTTATTCAAAAGTAAAACAAAAAAAGCCCTGCAATTGCAGGGCTTTTTGATGCTAAAACCATTAACCGATAAACTGGGTATGATCTTGCAATATGCTTTCCAAAGTTTCGCCAGAAGCCAAACCAGTGAATGTAATACTGTTGTTATAGGTTTGACCCTCTGAACCAACACCTTTGAAGCTAAGCGTATGGTTGGCATCATTCCATGCTGCGCCTGTTAACTGATCCGCACTCACTAAGTCAGCAAACACCACTTTGTCTTCGCCCATTTCAAAGTCCATGATCTGGTCTTTACCACTATTGCTGTTGGCTAAGAACACAAACTGATCACTGCCCTCATTACCAAACATCACATCATTACCCGCACCACCAAAGATGATGTCATCACCTTCGCCGCCGCGAATAACGTCATTACCACCGTCTGGGCGACCATCCAGCAGATCTTGCCAGTTTTCACGAACATACGAGTTGATTTGATCAGTAGTCGCTTCAGAGCCATTATTCTCGGACCATTGAACAAAGCGACTCAAGGCAGCTGAACCCATACCATCATGTGAACCTGCGTCGTAATTAACGCCATTTTCAACCCAGCTCAAGCCATCAGTATTGATGCTGTCGCCAAAAATAATGTCATCACCGGCACCACCTTGAATGTTATCACCTGATACTTGATACAAATTAGTTTCAGATGTACCACCAACCAGCGCAGCATCTAATTCATCAGGTGTATTAATAATCGTAGATTCACCAGATTTACCTTTCAGCACTACGTCGCGATAGTCTTTTCCATCGTATTCGCGAATAACATCAACGGTTTGATTAACGCCATTATCACTAGTATTATCAAAATAGTTCAATGAAGTTTCGCCAACACCTTTGCCAAAGCCAAAAGCATGCACTGCAGATATATTACTCAAGCCGGTAAAGCTTTTTAAAGAAGCATCTATAACAGCTTGAGTTGTCCAAGCACCTGTACCACCAGTTCCTGTTGAACCATATGCAGTTGGCTCACCATCGGTTAAGAAATATGTAATGTTTTCATAACCGTTTCCTGAAGCACTCGCAAACCATTTTGAAGCAGTTTGGAAAGCTTCATCGTAGTTGGTCGAGCCTTGGTTTCCGCGAACTACATTCAGATTTTGGATATTTTGCATCAACTGATCCACATTGCTCTCATCTAAATCTGCAATATTCAAACGGATAGTAGAAGTTTTATTAAACGTCATGAACGTAACATTGATCTCGCCATCATGATTACCTAAATCATTAGCCAATTTTAACAACGAAGAACGTGCCATTTCCAAGTAACGTGTACCGTCGTCTGTTTTATAATCCAACATACTGTTAGAAACATCTAACATGATGGCTACGTTATAGTCTTTACCTGGAGTTAGAATGGTTTCAGCTCCACCTTTATCACCAATGATGACATCATTACCATCACCACCGCGCAAGCAAGTGTCAGTGCCATTACCACCAATAACCAGTTTATCGTCCACGCCATTAATAGTGATGTTCAAGTTTGCAGTGCTGCTGTCACCATCGCTATCTGTAATGGTATAGCTGAACGAATCAGTCAGGGTTTGACCTTTGCTCAAATCTTTCACTGCATCATTATCACCATTCAAGGTATAAGTGTACGTACCGTCTGCGTTCAACACTAATTGTCCATAAGAACCAGTAGTAGTACCTGAGCTTACAGTTATAGGTGTATCAGCTCCCGTAGTGTCATTCAACAGTACATTGCCGTCCACTGATTTTCCAGTTTCCTTAATGCTATTAACATCATCAACTGCTACTGGCGCTGTGTCTTGGATAGAAATGTCCACAAAGTCTAAGCCAGTATTACCAGCGGTATCTTTTACCGAAACCACAAAGCTGTCTTTAATGCTGTCATCGCCAGCAGTATGATCTTTAGGTTGGCCATTTTCAGTGTAAGAGTATGAAATCTCACCTTTTGTTTGGTCATAACCCGTTACAGTCAAAGTACCATTTTCTGTAGTAATCACTATAGGTTTATCAACAGTTGCAGCCGTTACTTCTTTACCGGCAACCGTGATACTAGCAATTCCATTGGCATCGTTTACTTTAATAGTACCTGTAACAGTAGCACCGCTGGCTTCTACAACAGCTTGGTCTTCAGCCACCACACTAGGCGCAGTAGCATCAATGCTGCCTGGATCAGTCGCTTTGCCTTCGTTACCCGCTG
>CAZLYX010000033.1:9340-13262 GCA_964563885.1 uncultured Neisseria sp.
ACATCTACACTATATGTTCCATCTTCACTCACCATTGTGCTAACAGTTTGGGTTTTACCCTCACTATCAGTAATAACGATAGTAACAACAGCGCCAGGAAGCGCATCTGTTACTGTACCTGTAATGGTTGGTGTATTGTCATTAGTATCATCAGGTGCATCAACAGTCACCCCAATAATACTGCCTGGATCGGTGGCAGTAATAGTTTTAGCAGGGTCTTTTTTATCAACGACGGTAGCTTCAGCAGTATAGTCACCAGGTGCCAATGGAATAGTAGGTTCAACAGTAAACTCACCTGATTCAGATACGATAGTAGTTACTACCTGGGTAGCTCCTTTACTATCAGTAATTGTTACTGTAACTACACTTCCTCCCGCCGCATTGGTCTCACCATTTATCGATGGCGTCGTGTCAGCAGTGTTGTCTGGGGCATCTACAGCAATAGTCAACGCTGGGTCATCTTTACCTCCAGAAGACCCGCCTGCTGCTGCAATAGCTGCCAAAGGTAATAAAGCTAACAACCACAATGGATTAGGCATCCAAAAGGCTGCCGAAATTGCTTCGCCACCTAATGCCTGACCAGCTTGCACTTCTTCAGCCAACATACTTACTGCGTCTTCTTGAATGGCACTTTCTGGCACATATGGATACAGATTTCCATTTTCATGCTCACCTATTAGCAGGTTAGAAGCGCCGTCGGAATAACCAATTTTGCCATCAGCAGCGTAGTAATTTTCAATAATTAAATCAGGATTTTCAATACTAGAGCCTTCAAAGGCAATCTCTAAGTTTTGGCCAGCCCGTTTAGTCATAATATTTTCAGGGCCAACTTGTGTTGCTTCTTCAATCATTTGATAGTTAACATTTGCGCGAGCAGCAATACGCACTGGCGCACCTTGGCCTGTTTTTAATTGCACGCTCTCAACAGTAGACTTGGCATTATTGATATTTAACGTAATGTTTTTAGACATGATTTACCCTCTTTCTTATAGCAAATTTAATTTTAATTATTGAGCTTTTTCGCCATGCAATATAATTTCTACGCGACGGTTTGGCTGATCGCACTCTTTTCGTGCTTTAGGGTTTTTAGGATTTTTTTGACGGCAGTCGGTTACAAGTAATTCTTGCTTACCACGACCTTCTGGTGTAATCAGCTGCGCGTTTACACCGCCATCTGCTAGCGCCTGCTTAACGGTAGCAGCACGTTCAAGAGATAAGTTTTGGTTGTACTGTGCATTACCTTCAGGATCTGTATGACCGATCACTGAGATATTGCTAATGTGATTCGGATTGGCTTTAATATCATTAGCTACAGCTACTATTTCTTGTTTACCTTTAGCCAACATATTGGCGTAGTCTGCGCGGTCAAACGCAAACAAAGCAGAAGCTTGTAGAGTATATTTTTTCAAAACTTGATTACATTTAGTGTTTTTATCAACTCGTGCCAACGTGTGCACTTGCTGTTTAACACCTTTCATTTCAGACGCAGCCTGCTCAGGCGTAACCGCTACTAAGCTAGGTTTACCATTTGAGTTAGCGGTAATCTTGAAGAAAGAAACAGCACCTTCCGGCAAATCATAATAGTCGCCACCAATGGCTTTTGCTTTATAGGCATCATCTTGATTTGTGAATTCTGCAAATAAGCGCTGGTGCTGAGGACAAACCTCTACTTGACGATATGCGTTAGGTTGTAATGATGCTAGATATTCGCCGTTAACGGAAATATTAACCGTAGGCCCCTCAATGGCGTTTTGTTCACGATATAGAACGATAGAAGAACGGTCTTCATTGATATCAGTCTGATAAGCAGCCTGATTCTGATCAAACCATTTTTCAACTGATTTTTGTGGCGACGCTGAAAAAGTGCATCCTGTACCAATTCCTAGTAATAAGACAGCAGCCAAAGTAGTTAATTTTTTATCGTATAACATGGTACATTCCTTTTTATTTATTCCCGTGCCTGAGCGCTCTCAAACACAAACATAATGTAAATATTTCTTTTTATTTCTACGCTTATTTGTTAAAGCATTTGATATTAAATTACAAGTTTTTAATACAATTCATAAACTTTATCAGTTACGAGAGCAATAATAGCTCTAACCATATGGCTTTTGTGTAGCTCTAAATGAGCGGTAAATTCATATGATGAATGGTTTGAAACATGCTCTATTTATCTCTAATATTCAGATTTATTGTATATCGAACAGTTATTTTTATAACAATAAAGTATAATTTTATATTAAAAAACAAATAGATAAATTGTTTTAAACATAAAAACAACATTTGCTTAACCTCAGTTACCAGTGCTAACAGTTACTTACGAAATTTAATCGTCATATACGATTGATTCATAAAAATTAATATAGTTTCACCACATGGCTAATCAATTGTTAATATAATCTCACTTACAATTTTCTACATAACCAAAACCAAAATAGGTTTGTTTTTGAAAGCAACAAAATAATTCACATATTAATGTTCTGTATCTGTTTTTATTGAAGTATAAATTTTTTTACTTATCTAATATTGCTTTCGGGCTACCTGAAAACCCATTAGAATGCTTGCTTCTATCTCACCATTCAAAAAAACTATCTTTTTTCATGCGCCTGACTCATATCAAACTTTCTGGTTTCAAATCATTTACTGATCCAACCACCATTCATGTTCCTGGCCAATTGGTAGCGGTTATCGGACCAAACGGCTGTGGAAAATCCAATGTGATTGATGCTGTACGCTGGGTATTGGGCGAAGCATCAGCCAAGCAATTGCGTGGCGAGAGTATGCAAGATGTTATTTTTAATGGTGCAGCCACTCGCCGCCCTGCGCCACGCGCTTCGGTAGAACTGGTGTTTAATAATAGCGACCATTCTTTACAAGGTGCGTGGGGACAATATGCAGAAGTCAGCATCAAACGACAGCTTACCCGCCAAGGTGAATCCACTTATTACATCAATAATCAAACCGTGCGTCGTCGCGACATCACTGATCTATTTTTAGGAACAGGGGTAGGAGCGCGTGGTTATGCTGTGATTGAACAAGGCATGATTTCGAGGATTATCGAAGCGCGGCCAGAAGAATTGCGGGCGTATATAGAAGAAGCAGCTGGCGTGTCAAAATACAAAGAGCGTCGCCGCGAAACTGAAAACCGTTTAAAAGACACACGTGAGCATTTGCAACGTTTGGCTGATTTACAATCTGAGTTGGCACGTCAAGTAGAAAAACTAGCAAAGCAGGCTCAAACGGCTGAGCGTTATCAAACGCTCACTGAGCAACTGAGCCGCCAGCAAGATTTATTAGACTTTGTACAATGGCAGCAAGCTTTAACCAGTGCTGATCAAGCAACGGCACAACATCAACAATGGCAAGCCAAACAAGATGAGGCTGCCACTCAACAACAAACACTGTCTGAACACGCTCATACATTGCAATCAAGTGAGCAAGAGCAGCAAGCCGAAGTGCACAACATAACCAATCAGCGCAGTGTTTTGCGTGAACAGATAGCGCGTTTAGAAGAGCAAATCCGCCATCAGCAAACTTTGCATCAGCGGATTGAGCGCGACCGTTTGGCAGCACAAGCGCAATTACAGCGTATTCACCAAGAGCAACAGGGGCTTAAAGGGCAATTAGAAGATTTAGAGATGCCACTTGAAGAAAAACAAATTGAGCTTGCCGAATGGGCAATGCAAGTGGCCGAGCGCGAAGAAACACTACCTGAATTAGAAGAAGCACAACACACTTTAAATTTAGCTTTTCAAAACCAACAAGATGAATTCAACCGCATTAAGCGTGAATTGGCTTTGAAACAACAGCAACTTGGCCATGCTCATCAACAACAGCGCAATAGTGTTAGCCGTATTGAGCGCCTGCAACATGAACGCAATGCTCTCAACCTACCCGAACACAACGAAGTTGAAGCAGCCAC
>CAZLYX010000033.1:13362-21904 GCA_964563885.1 uncultured Neisseria sp.
AACATGAACGCAATGCTCTCAACCTACCCGAACACAACGAAGTTGAAGCAGCCACTGAAGCGGTAGAGTTGTTACACGCCCAAAGTGAGCACTTTGAAGAGCAGTTAACTTTAAGCGAAAACACGCTGTCACTTATGCAGTCTAACCTTCAGGTAGCCCAAAACAACCATCAACAACTTTATAATCAACATTTAACAGCACAAGCACAGCAACAAGCACTGGCACAGCTGTTCGCACATCAACAAGATGACAGCGACTTTTGGTCACACACAAAAATACCCGACACACCTGCCTTATGGCAACAGCTTCAAGTTGACCAAAATTGGCAACATGCGCTCAGCGTTGTGCTGGCGGAACGCTTGCAAGCACGCACGGTATCTGATCAATTTAATCTGCCTAATCCATTGCCCGAGCAAGCGGCGATTTGGACGAGCACCAAGCTTTCAGAATATTTTAAGCCACAACCACAACCCGATAACGCACTGATTCATAAAGTACACACCGATACAGCTTTTCAGGTAGCCTTGCATTACTGGCTCGAAGGCGTATTGTGCGCACCCAGCTTAGATCACGCTCTTGCATGCCGTACCCAATTACAAGGCCGTCAAATTTGGTTAACGCCACAAGGGCACATTGTTGATGCTGTTAGCGTGTCTTTATATGCTGCCCAAAGCGCCGACAGTTTATTGACTCAACAAGCTCGTCACGATGAATTAACCATTGAACTAGATGCATTAACCCCTACTCTGGCGCTGGCCGAAACTCATTTGGCTCAATGCAAACATGCCGTTGCCGAGCAAGAACAACGACAGCGCAGCTTACATCAACAACAACGCCAACATCAACAGCAATACCAAAGTGCCCAAAGCCACGCCAACGAGTTGTTAGCGCGCACCAACCAAAGCCAGCTTCGCCGCGAACACATCGAGCAAGAATTGCTACAGCTTGAAGAAGAAGAACTCATTGCCCACCACAGTGCAGATGGTTTAGAGCAAGACATTGTTAATCTTAGCGAAGCAGCAGCCGAGTTAGAAAACCAACAACAGCATGTTTCTAACAGCCGCCAAAACCAGCAAAGCCAGCTCAAGCAAGCGCAGCTTGCACTGCTTGAGGCCAACCGCCAATATGGCATGTTAGAAATAGCCGTGAGCAAGCAGCAACAACAACAGCAACACTTACGCCAACAATTACAACAACTTGAGCAACAAACCTTCGATTGGCAAGAACGTCAAACCGAGCTTGCTTTGGCTTTTGAATCCGACTACAGCCACGCCGATCAACAAGCCAAGCTGAGCGAATTAAACGAACACATTCAAACGCTAGACGAACACTATCTGAGCGCCCAAACGCGTTTACACACCACGCAAGAACAAGGCAAAACGGTTTACGGACAGCAACAAAAGCTGGCGCAAACGTTGCCACAATTTCAGGCAGCCACCCAAACAGCGCTGCTGCAACAACAAGAAGCCTTAATCAACGCCAAGCGTTTCCACCAAAACCTTACCGAGCGCAATGCAGATATTGATGGCCTTGAACAAATCGCCAATCAAACTACTGATTTAAAGCAATTGTCTAAAGATATTGGCCAGCTTGCTCAGAATATTCAAGCGCTGGGCGCAGTGAACCTCGCCGCATTGCAAGAACTAGAAGAAGCTCGCGAACGTGATGATTATTACCGCAACCAAAGCGAAGACGTACAATCTGCCATCAATTTATTAGAAGAAGCCATTGCCCACATTGATGGTGAAACTAAAGCACGTTTTAAAGAAACCTTTGATGCCGTTAATGACAAAATGCAAACCTTTTTCCCCACGCTATTTGGTGGCGGCGATGCCAACCTAAAAATGATTGGCGACGACTTACTCACAGCGGGCGTGTCCATCATGGCGTGCCCACCTGGTAAGAAAAATAGCACCATCCACTTGCTTTCAGGTGGCGAAAAAGCGCTTACTGCCATGAGTCTTGTGTTTGCATTATTTAGCCTTAATCCTGCGCCATTTTGCTTATTAGACGAAGTAGACGCTCCGCTCGATGATGCCAACACAAGTCGTTTTTGTAACTTAGTCAAAGAAATGTCGGCGCAAACCCAATTTCTGTATATTTCCCACAATCGCCTCACCATGGAAATGGCCGAGCAGCTTATTGGCGTTACCATGCAAGAAAAAGGCGTGTCGCGCATTGTTGCAGTTGATATTCAACAAGCCTTAAGCATGGCCGAGCCAGTTTGAGCTTGATAATAAAAAGGCTACCTGAAAGCAAGTTAAATTGTTTCAGGTAGCCTTTTTAATATCAATCCACACTACTCAATCAAATCAGTCATTCAAGCCATATCAACCCATTTTTAAATATTTATTGCTTAATCAAACAGCTCAATTCCACGCTTAATGCATTAATTAACACATCAACCAAAATGGTTTATCAAACTAATATTAAACATAAAAGGCTACCTGAATATTATTTTCAGGTAGCCTTTTAAAACACATTTAACTGTTTAATCTTTATTCGCTTGATCAACCAAAATCGCTTGGATTAATTCCAACGCACCATCTTTTATCATTTTTTTAGCCACTGCGCGACCAAGCTGATCAGCGTAAGCCAACGGCGCTTCTGCATCTGCTTCTAATGTAACAGAGCCATCAGGATGACCAACCAAACCACGCAAGCTGAGCAAACCGTTTTCTTCGGTGCAATAAGCTGCTAGCGGCACTTGGCAGCTGCCATCGAGTGCGCGCGCTAAAGCACGTTCTGCGCTGATGCACGCATTGGTAATCGCGTGATTAAGGGGATTTAAAATTTCGAGTAAATCTAAACGATGGGCAGCAATTTCAATGCCCAATGCGCCTTGTCCAGCCGCGGGTAGACTTTCTATTGGCGACAAAATTAAACGAATACGCTCATCTAAACCCAAGCGTTGCAAACCAGCAGCGGCAAGGATAATCGCATCGAATTCACCATTATCAAGCTTACTTAACCGCGTTTGGACATTGCCACGCAAAGGCTTGATGCTGAGATGTGGATAGTGTGCACGCAATTGTGCTTCACGGCGCAAACTGGCCGTACCCACCACTGCGCCTTTGGGCAAATCATCTAAACGGCTGTATTGGTTAGACACCAGCGCATCAAACGGGCTGGCACGTTCGCAGATAGCAGCCAAAGCAAAGCCTTCGGGCAAATTCATCGGCACATCTTTAATAGAATGCACGGCCAAATCAGCGCGCCCTTCTTCTAACGCCAATTCAAGCTCTTTAATAAATAAGCCTTTTCCGCCGATTTTGGATAAGGTTTTGTCGAGAATTTGGTCACCACGAGTGGTCATGCCCAAAATAGAGACATCACAATCAGGGTATAAAGTTTGTAATTCAGCTTGGATGTGTTTGGCCTGCCACATAGCAAGAGCGCTTTCGCGGCTGGCAATCACGAGTTGTTTTGGTGCATTCATAAGATGGATTCAAGTCATTAAAAATAAGCCGAAGTCTATCATGATTTGGCATTTTATTCAGGTAGCCTCTACAAAACACTAAGTGATAATGAAGCAAAAATTCAGCCTTAACGCAATAGAGTTTAGCTGGCGGTATGGTCTGTTTGGGGTAGATACAATAATTCATAAGTGGGCGGATTGAGCAAATCTGCCAAGCTAAAGTGGTCAAGATGATTAAGAAACACAGTGGTGGCTTCACTTAACACACCAGCCAAACGACAATTAGGCGTAATCACGCAATGGTTATTCTCGCCCATGCATTCAACCAATTTAAACGATTCCATATGCCGCACCACTGCGCCAACATTAATCAACTCAGCTGCAAGCGCTAAGCGTAAACCGCCACCTTTACCACGCACGCCCTCTAAAAAATCACCTTTTACCAATGCCGTAACCACTTTCATTAAATGGCTTTTGGAAATGTCGTACGTTTGCGCAATGTCGCTGATGTTCACTAGATTTTCGTTATTCACTGCAGCAAACATCAAGACGCGCAGGGCATAATCAGTGTGTTGAGTAAGATACATGCTGATACCTCTGCTATCTAAAAATAGGATTGACGCTTTAGTATATAAAGATTCATAATATATGAATATTATATACACATTTGTGGTGGTAATCACTATGCAACCGATCAAACGACATGAACAACTGATTAAATATTCACATGAGCATCATCATACTCTGGCTTTATGTTTGCGAATTTTACGCCAACCAGCAGCCAACCACCAAGCCGATATTGAACAATATCATGGTGATTTATTGGCACACTTTAGTTCAGAAGAACAAGAGTTTGCACCTTATTGGGTCGATATAAACCAGCCCGCATTGCAGCAACGTTTTGAACGTGAACACGCCCATTTGCGCGCACTACTCGCCTCGCCTCAATACACTCAAGCAGAATGGAACACAGAATTTGCTACTACCTTGCGCGAACATACACGTTTTGAAGAGCGCGAGCTATTTAAAGCTATTGAGCCTTTACTAATCAACAATAACTGAGGGGTTGTTATGTCAACTTTGCTTTCCCATCCAGTTTGGGGCATGGCGTTTCGGCCGTTTTATTTGCTGGCGGCTTTAGCTGGTGCTCTCTCTATCTTAGCTTGGAGCGCAGGCTACAACGGCACTGCTGATTTACCTGCTTTTTTTTGGCACGCTCATGAAATGATTTGGGGCTATGCGGGCGCGATCGTGGTGGGATTTTTACTCACCGCCGTAGCCAGCTGGACACAGCAAGTGCCTACTCGTGGAAAACCGTTAGCAGTATTAACACTGCTTTGGCTATTGGCGCGCTTGAGTATTTACTTTCCATCAGGTGCTTTACTCAGCGGCATATTTGGCACAGCTTTTTTCGCCATGGCTGCGGCGTGCATGGCGCTGCCAGTGATTCGTAGCCGCAATCAGCGCAACTATATTGCAGTGGTTGCTTTGTTTCTGTTTGGCTTAACCCATGCCCTATTTCATCTCTATCTTGCCAATGGCAATGATGTTGGTTTGCGCAGCGGTTTATGGGCAGGCTTAGTGATGGTGGCAGGTTTTATCGGCTTAGTCGGCATGCGGGTTGTTCCCTTTTTTATCGCCAAGCGTTTAGGCACTCCACAAGTCACAACACCGTTGTGGCTAATGTCAGCGGTTTTAGTGTTGCCAATGGCCATGGCCATACTGCTGCTTTTAAATATTGGGCCGCTATGGGTTGCGCTATTTGGCATAATCGCAGGAACCATCAACCTTGTACAAGTGTTTCGCTGGTGGTGCCGTGATGTGGCTAAAGAACCAATGTTATGGATTTTATTGGCGGGTTACGCTTCCACAGCTTTAGGTTTAATTGTGATGGGCATTGCTGCTTGGCAACCACTTTATTTAAGTTTAGGCATTCATCTCATCGGCGTGGGCGGCATTGGTTTGATGACTTTAGGCATGATGACCCGAACAGCATTAGGCCATACTGGGCAAGCACTTTATCCTGCGCCTAAACTGGTGCCTTTGGCGTTTTATTTAATGATCGCTGCTGCTGTAGTACGCACTATTTCTGCAATGCTCATGTCTGTGAGTGCTAGTGCTTATTTACACAGCTATCGCTTGTCTGGCTTATTGTTTTCCTTGGCGCTGTTACTCTTTTTATGGCGTTACACACCTTGGCTGTTGCGCCGACGCTTCGATGGTAAGCCTGGCTAACCATGGTCAAATATATTGAATAACTTAGAAAAGGCTACCTGAAATACTGTTCAGGTAGCCTTTTCTTTCATATTCATCAGCATTAAACTTAAATAGCACATCGATACTGATGTATGCTTATACAACAAAAAATATTCTCTTTTCGCCATGACTTTAGCAGTATTAGGACTAGAACGACATCGACACTAGTCAGCTTGACACTCGTGCAGTCGGCTATCAAAACGTTAAACATTTTCAAAAGGAAACTTCATGATGCTCAAAGCAATCCTTGCAAGCTTTGCATTGATTTTATCTTGCAACGCAATGGCTACCTGTAAACAGGGAAGTGAAACCGTATTCTCTTGCACCACAGAAAAAGATAAATTAATTGAAGTGTGTGACGCCAAAAAAACGATTAATTACTCATTCGGCAAACCAACAGCCAAGCCAGAAATTGTTGTAAGCGCACCAAGAAACTCTGTCACCACAACTCAGTGGGCGGGTATAGGGCGTTGGATGTCTTATTCAGTTAACATTCCAAACGGAAATACTGTTTATAACGTTTTTTGGGCTGTCGATAGGCTTGCAGACGAACACCCTATTGAAGCGGGCGTCAACGTCCAAATAAACAAGAAGCTTGTGGCCACCGTTCAGTGCGCAGGTGAACAACATATTGTTCAAAATATAGACGGGATTAAGCTCAACGCAGCTAAATAATAGCGAACCAAACATATAATATAACCTCGTGTGACCAGATAAAGAAAGCTTTTTCGCTTCCAAACTTATTGATAAGTAAAACCAATAAGTTTGGCCTTGGGTTAAAATAATTAATCTGCCACAATCATTGTGCTGATGACTTCGCCGCACGACTAAGCGTTTATATGGCGAAAAATAGCGTGTTTTCTGCGCTAACACTTAGATGGCAAACCTGCTTAAATATAATTTTTAATATATTAAATAACTTAGCTAAGGCTACCTGAAATACTGTTCAGGTAGCCTTTTCTTTCGTATCCACGAGGATTAAACTGAAATATCAAATCGTCTGTGACGTACTCTAATACAAACCAAAAATTCTCTTTCCACCATGACTTTAGCTGCATTAGGCATTGTATATGGTGACGCTTTACACCCTTAAAGAAAGCTTTGCCGCCTCCAAGCTAACAACAAGCGAAACCAATGTGTTTGGCTTTGTTTCGCTCATTATTTGGGCATTGTTGTTAGTGGTGCCCTTAAAATAAATTTTATTTATTTTAAGGGCAGATAATAAAGGTGAAGGTGGCGTCGTTATTTTAATGCAAGAAGCACTGCGTCATGTGAGCGGTCGCACGGCGGCGTTTGTTACTTTGGCGGGATTGTGCGGTACTGCGTTATTTTATGGCGATGCAGTGATTACACCTGCCATATCAGTTTTATCTGCAGCTGAAGGACTAATTGTCATTAATTCAAGCTTCGAGCACTGGGTGCTGCCGCTGTCAATCAGCGTTTTGCTGCTGCTGTTTTGGATTCAACGCCACGGCACGCAGCGCATTGGTATCTTCTTTGGACCGATAATGCTGTTATGGTTTAGCACCTTGGCGGCTATTGGCTTGTATCAACTGCTGCAATACCCGCATATTCTCATGGCAGCCAATCCTTATTATGGTATTAACTTTATTGCTCATAATGGCTGGCACGGCTTTGTCAGTTTAGGCGCAATTGTATTTGCCGTTACTGGTGCAGAAGCTTTATATGCAGACATGGGCCATTTTGGTCGCAAACCCATTCAAACTGCTTGGCTAGGCTTGGTTTTACCCGCTTTGGCTTTAAATTACATTGGTCAAGGCGCGCTATTATTAAGGCTACCTGAAAGCATCAGTAATCCATTTTTCTTAGCAGCGCCCAAATGGGGCTTAATTCCATTGATTATGTTGGCAACATTGGCCACTGTGATTGCCAGCCAAGCTGTTATATCAGGTGCTTACTCACTTACCCGCCAAGCCATACAACTGGGCTTGCTACCACGCATGCGCATCACCCACACCAGCAGCACTGAAATTGGCCAAATTTACTTGCCCGCCATCAATTGGATATTGCTGGTTATTATGATGCTAGTGGTATTGGGTTTTCGTAATTCAACTAATTTGGCGGCGGCTTATGGTATCGCAGCTACTGGTACGATGGTGTTTACCACGTTGATGTTTGCTGTGGTATTGCGCAAAAACTGGCGTTGGTCACTATGGGCTACAGCGGGTTTAACTGCTATTTTCTTAGCATTTGATCTTACTTTTTTATCATCTAATCTACTCAAATTACCCAATGGTGGCTGGTTTCCCATATTGGTGGCCGCTATCGTTATTTTCATCCTCACCACTTGGCGCAAAGGTCGTAACTTATTGCACTACGAGCAACAATCTTCAGGCTTAAATTTAAAAGATTTGGTCAACAATTTGACACTTTATCCGCCACTCAAAGTAGAAGGCAATGCCATTTTTATGACCAGCAATAGTCACACTGCCCCACGTGCGCTGTTACACAATCTAAAACACAACAAAATCGTTCATTACAACAACTTCTTTCTCTTCATCTCCACTGAAGACGTGCCACGTGTGCCCGAAGAACAACGCTTAGAAATTCAAAAAATGGCGCCAACCTTCAGTAGCCTTCACGCTCGCTACGGCTTCCAAGAAACGCCAGATGTTATTGATCTAATTGAGTTGGCACGCAAAAAAGGCCTAGATTTAGAGATGATGGAAACCTCATTTTTTCTGTCGCGCGACAGCATTGTGATAACTGCCAACCGCCCTTTAGGCAGCATGAATCGCGTGCGCACCGTCTGTTTTCAATGGCTGTATAAAAACAGTACCCCCGCCACAGCTTATTACAATATCCCCACCAATCGTGTGGTTGAATTAGGCACGCAAGTCACCTTAT
>CAZLYX010000034.1:0-19810 GCA_964563885.1 uncultured Neisseria sp.
ACGCGGAGTAAGAATATAACGACCAACTACCGCTAAATTCGATGGTGCATCTTCAGGCTTGGGTTTTTCAACAATACTGCGAATTCGCTGCCCTTCTTGAGTGCTGTCTATTTCTACAATGCCATAAGAGCCAGTTTGAGAAGGATGTACCGTTTCCACACCCAAAACACTATTGCCAGTGCGGTTATACATTTCAACCATTTGCGTCAACGCACCCTTGGGCGCGTCAATCAAATCATCAGCCAAAATCACCGCAAAAGCTTCGTTTTCTACTGCTGGTTTCGCACACAATACGGCATGCCCCAAACCTAATGCTTCGTGCTGTCGTGTATACATGCAGCTAACATTCTTGGGCAGAATATCTTTAACATGTGCCAATAATTCTATTTTGTTGCGTTGCGCCAATTCTGTTTCCAGCTCATAAGCCTTATCAAAATGGTCTTCAATACTGCGTTTATTGCGGCCGGTTACAAACACAATTTCAGTGCATCCCGCCTCAACCGCTTCTTCTACGGCATATTGAATTAAGGGTTTATCTACAATAGGCAACATTTCTTTTGGGCTCGCCTTAGTAGCTGGCAGAAAGCGTGTGCCCATGCCAGCTACAGGGAAAACAGCCTTCTTAATAGGTTGACGAGTTTGCATTCACATGCTCCAAAAAGTATTGTAATGGTTTCAAATCAAGCACTCTAAACATCAAATATCATGGGCGGGCAACAAATTGGCGCTCTGCAAATGGCATGCCTGCTTGCACATTATTAAAGCGTTGGCGAACAGATTCAATATCAACATATTGCTGCCATTGCTGTTGCAACTCAAGCTCCAGTTTTTCAGGCAGCGTCTCTAAATAAGTGAGTTCTAATAACACTTCTTCTAGCTGATAACCACTTTTAGCGGGCACAGCAAATTGCAAAGATAAGTGTCGGCCAAAACAATAAACATCGGCCAAATTTTGCCAATCAATGTGCCTTGATTTAGCGTGCTGTTGATCAGTATAAAAATAATAAGCAACACCATGGGCATCTGTACGAATATAACTCTCAAACAATTGTGTCGCCAAGTGACGGTTTAGCCACCGCTCCATCCGACCCTTAATACTAAATCTGTATTCAGTCATCCACGCCCTCCAATAAAGCTAAAAGCTCACTCTCAGACAATACAACCACACCTAATACTTGAGCTTTCTCAAGCTTAGAACCAGCTTCCTCACCTGCTACCACATAATCTGTTTTTTTAGATACGCTACCTGAAACTTTACCACCTGCCGTTTCAATCATCGCGGCAGCTTCATCTCGTTTTAAGTGGGGCAAGGTACCTGTTAACACGAATATTTTACCTGCTAATTTTTCATTGAAACCAGTTGAAAAAGCTTTACTACTATCATCATATCGTTGTATTGTATCAAAAAAATGTTGGATATCCATCAATAATTGTTTATACACAGGCTGTTGCCGCCATTTTTGCCAATCAACTGGCAACGCCAAGTCTGTTTGTAAACCGTGAATATTTTCGCCCGCCAATGCCCAAAGCGCCTGTGCTTTGGTTTCACTAATTTTAAAGCCTGGCAAGCGACTGATCCATAAAGCGGGTTGAGCATATTCCAACACATTTAAGCTTACATTCTGTGGTAAAGGCTCCACACCCACGGCAAGCAAATCATCTACCTGCGCCGCTTGCTCGGGCTGCGAAAAAAAGTGCACAACGGAATGCGCCACCACATTACCAATATCAGGCAAACACGCCAGCAGCGGCTCAGGTGCCATACGAACGCGCTCAAGCGTACCGAATGCCTGCGCCAAGGTTTTTGCGGTGCGCTCACCAACATGTCGAATACCTAGGGCGAATAAAAAGCGCGATAGCTCAGGTTTTTTACTGGCTGCAATGCCTGCTAAAATATTTTCGGCCCATTTAGTTGGCGCTGTTTTTTTGGTTATTACCCCCTCATCGGCCAATTCATCCTTCATGCTCTGCAATGTCGCCAAATCCAAACGATAAACATCAGCAAAGTGATGAACCAAATTTAATGCCACCAATTGTTCCAATTGTCGCTGCCCTAAACCATCAATATCCATCGCTTTGCGTGAAGCAAAATGAATCAGACTTTGCGCACGTTGCGCTTGGCAAAGCATGCCTCCACTACAACGGGATATCGCTTCACTATCAATTTTTTCAATTTCACTACCACAAATAGGGCAGTTTTCAGGTAGCCTATATTGAGGATATAACGGCTGCTCACTTGCTTCTGAAAATAAATTTATCTTACTCACACTCATCTGCATTGGGCGATCTTCAAACACCACTCGAACCACTTCTGGTATCACATCGCCTGCGCGTCGCACCACAACCGTATCGCCAATGCGTACATCTTTGCGCTGCGCCTCACCTTCATTATGCAATGTGGCATTGGTAACCGTTACACCACCGACAAACACAGGTTTCAAACGTGCCACTGGCGTTATCGCACCGGTTCTACCAACCTGAACTTCAATATTTTCAACAACAGTTAATGCTTCTTCGGCGGGAAACTTATGCGCAATTGCCCAGCGCGGTGCGCGTGAGACAAACCCGAGTTTTTCCTGCTGTGCCAAGCTGTCTACCTTGACCACCATACCATCAATTTCATAAGCCAGATCAGCACGTTTTTTCGCCATCTGTTCATAAAATGCCATCACCTGATGAATATCAGAAAATTGACCAAACTGACCATGAGGCAGGCTGAAGCCAAGCTCACTTAAATAAGCCAGCTCTTCAATATGGCTTTGCAGCTGAGTGCCGCCTTGTAATTGAGCAATCCCATAAGCAAAAAAGTGTAGGTGGCGTTGAGCAGCGATGCGCGAATCCAACTGACGTAAACTGCCTGCTGCTGCATTGCGAGGATTAACAAAGCGCTTTAGACCATTAGCCTCTTGCTGCATATTGAGCATTTCAAAATCAGCCTTCAACATTAAAACTTCACCGCGCACCTCAATTAATTTTGGCGAATCACGATTTAATGCGTTATTTTCATCTTCAAATAAACTTGCTGTTTGTGGTTCTAAAACAGTTTTACTGTTTAGCTTAAGTGGCACATTAGCAATTGTGCGCACGTTTTGAGTGACATCTTCACCAGTACTGCCATCGCCACGTGTGGCTGCTTGAACCAACACACCATCACGATATATCAAGCTAATGGCGAGACCATCAAATTTTGGCTCAATCACATATTTGGGTGACAATCCAGACAACCCATTGCGCACGCGCTCATCAAATGCCAGCATTTCTGCATGATCAAAAATGCCCTCATTACTCTGTGGTGAAAATGCATTATTAAGCGACAACATGGGCACAACATGGCGCACAGTATTAAAATTAACCAATGGCACGCCACCAACACGCTGAGTAGGGCTATCTAATTGTTTCCATTGTGGTGCTTCCGCTTCCAAGGCTTCCAGCTCGCGAAACAAATGATCGTATTGAGCATCAGAAACAGTTGGCGTATCTAAAGTGTAATATTCATAGCCATACCGATTGAGTAAATCAGTTAGATGACGAATATACTGCAAAGAGGCTTTAGGCATAAAGTTAGATTATTTTGAAAAAATTTGGTTAATTGTATCTGTAAAGCTCATTCAAAGCCAATATCTAATACATTATGGTGCAAATACACAAAAAGGCTACCTGAAAGATTCAGGTAGCCTTTAATGATTTATTTCACTGTGATGCAAGCTCTACATCATAACAGTGCTAAGAAAATAACCGCTGTGCGTGCTCCTCACCTGGCTCAATGCCCACTTTTTGCATTTCAGCTTGGCGTGCCAATACATAAGTGCGCACTTCTTTAAGCCATTGTGTTGATAACTCTTCGAGCTTATCGTTCACCAAATCTAAACCTAAAGCGCTAGATAATTTAACCGCTAAATCCATAAAACGGTTAAAGTTTTTCTCACCAGCCGGCACATGCGGAATATCATATAACATGCTAAATCCACGATAAGTCTGGCTAGACAAAAGGCTAGATGTAAATGAAGTGTTGTCTAAAGTAACGATACTAAACAAAGGTTGTCCTTTTTCATTAGGCAAATGAAACGAACCATCATGCCCAAGCTCAAAGCCTAGCATTTCAACTGCTGTGCGCAATTCCGTGCCACTAATATTGGCGCGCGAAACCAAATGAATGGCAATCGTGCTGTCAACGCGCTCACACAACTCATCCAATGGACGCGCCACATCCAAGAACGTTTTAATATCAGTCAACAATAATCCGCCGTTCATCTTTTCTGCTAAGCCATTTACCTGTTCGCCAAACTGCTCTAGCTCTTGCGTGGTCGCTAAACCGCTACGGCTAACCCCCTGCAAGCCAATAATAAAGCCTTGGTAATAAACACTGGGGATTGGTTCGGCAATTTGAAAACGATCATCCATGGTACAGCCAACAATTTGGAAACGATGACGACTAGAAAGGCGTGGAATAGCATGCAGCTCTTGCGCTTCGCGCAAAGAGATATAACTCATGTAATCAAAACGCGGATCAAACCAAGGCAACTCCAACTGAGCCACATCTTTTAAATTCATTAACAACTTGCCTTTACCTTGCAATTTGGTTTGAGAAGGCTGTGGTGCCAGCATTTCTTTTAATTTAAATGCATTCGGTGCGGGTATGGTTTTTTCTGGCTTCAATACAGGTTCTGCGTATTCGGCTACTATATTTCCATCGTCTTCCATTGCAATTTCTACATCTGGCTTACTGGCAGCAGCGGCAGCTACTTTAGCGGCGAATAGCTCTTGGGGCGTTTTTGGCTGAAGCTGAGGCTTAGCTTTACCTGTGTTTATCGAATTAGAGTCGGCCATTTTTGGCGCTGCACTCGGCATGGGTTTAGCTTGAGAGACATCTTTCTGACGTAATGGTTTGAATGGTTCACCTTTAGCAGCTTCACCAGCTTGGCTAGACTTACCGTCGCGCACAGATTCTGGATTGCTGTTGAGTAGCGCGTCTTTATCAGAATGGCCAAACTGTTGTCTCATTTGTTGACGGTATTTGCCTTCTTGGTACATATTGAAAGCAATCATCGCCACAATGGCAATTAAAGCCAAGACTACTATGATGATTATGGTATCGCTCATTGTAAAAAGCCTGTCGGAATGGGTTAATTTAATCTTAGCGGTTTATTATAACTAAATTTCTTAGATAAGGGCATAGCCAGCGGCAGGAATGACTCATTTTAACGAATAACAATGAGTCCAGCTTGTTGTAGTTTTGCCCAATCGAAAAAATAACCGGGATCGCTTTTGCGTCCAGGTGCGATATCTTGGTGCCCTGTGATGGCTTCAATCGGATAATTTAGCTGCAAAGCGGCTAATAAATCACACAAAGCCTTATATTGTTCATTTGTAAACGCCTCAAAGTCACAACCTTCTAATTCAACGCCAATCGAAAATGCATTGCATTGTTCACGGCCAAGAAACGATGAAGCCCCAGCATGATAGGCTATATCATCACAAGAAACAAATTGTATGGTTTGGCCCAAGCGTGTAATAAAAAAATGGCTAGACACCCGTAAATCAACCAAAATGCTGAAAAATGGATGCTTACTTGCATCTATATTATTAGTGAACAGTTGTTCTACTGCACCGTTGCCATACTCAAAAGGCGGTAACGAAATATTGTGTAACACCACTAAGCTCACTCTCTGCCCTACTTCCCGCGCACTATAGTTAGGTGATGTTTGGTGTTCAGCTGCCTGCCACCAACCATTTTGCCATTTTTTTTCATGTTGATTCATCTCAATTTCCTTACCTTTTATTGTATTTCAACGGGCACTTGGTTACCAATCTGCACCTTTCAGGTAGCCTTTTACAACAACCGCATGATAACACTGTTAAACCAGCTTATTGAGTCATAACAGTCGCAAGCATAGCGGTTTTAAATCAGGTTGGTTATACTGCATTTTCCGCCATTATTACCATCCAGGACACCATGTCGAAAAAACCTTTGACCTTAATAGTCTTATTGACTGGCTTGAGCTTTATAGTATGGGCCGCGTTATTATTCATGCCAAAAACCAACGACCAAGCCTACCGTTTACGGGTTGAAAAAGGCCAAGGTATTTCTACTGTAGGTAGAACACTCGCCAAAGACAATATCATTTATAACCGCCCCGTTTTAGTCGCAACAGCTTATTTATTAGGGGTGCAAAACAAACTGCGTGCTGGCAATTACAAACTACCCAAAACAGTTTCTTCTTGGCAGATTTTGCAACACTTACGTAGTGGCCGCCCAGACAGCATTACCATCCGCATCATTGAAGGACTGAAATTTAGTCAAATGCGTACCATCATTAACAATACCCAAGATTTAACACACGACACCCGTGGTTGGAGCGATGCAAAGCTTTTGCAAACCATCGATCCTGACGCTATTGCCAAACATCCTGAAGGGCTGTTTTTCCCCGACAGTTATGAAGTAGACACTGAAAGCAGTGATTTAAACATTTACAAAATTGCCTACCAAGCCATGCAAAAACGTCTACAAGCCACTTGGGACGAGCGCCAAAGCGGTTTGCCTTTTAAAAGCCCGTATGAACTATTAATCATGGCCAGCATCATTGAAAAAGAAACTGGACACGCTCAAGATAGGCGCCATGTTGCCGCTGTTTTTGTTAACCGTTTGGGCATAGGCATGCGGCTACAAACCGATCCCACTGTTATTTACGGTATGGGCAATGCCTATAATGGCCGTATTCGCAAAGCAGATTTACAACGCGATACGCCTTACAACACTTACACCCGCAATGGTTTAACACCTACGCCAATTGCCCTGCCAGGAAAAGCCGCACTCGAAGCAGCCGCTCATCCTAGCAATCAAAAATATCTGTATTTCGTTTCCAAAATGGACAAAACTGGCTTGAGTTATTTCAGCCACAACCTAGAAGAACACAACCAAGCAGTGCGCAAATACATTCTTAAAAAATAAGCTATTACTGTGTTCAGGTAGCCTTTTATGCTGTTTAACCTAAAGGCTACCTAAACAACAAAGGCTACCTGAAACAAGGCAGATACCATGCAAGCCCGATTCATTACCCTAGACGGCATCGACGGTGCCGGCAAATCCACCAATCTCGCCTTCATACGCCAATGGTTTGAACAACGACAACTACCCGTATTGTTTACTCGCGAACCTGGCGGCACCCCTGTAGGCGAAGTTTTACGTGAGCTTTTACTCAATCCAAACACCCAAGCCAGTTTACGCACAGAAACCTTATTAATGTTTGCTGCGCGACAACAACACCTTGAAGACGTTATTTTGCCAGCACTCCAAAACGGAACACACGTGGTTTCCGATCGTTTTACAGATGCCACCTTTGCTTACCAAGGCGGAGGTCGTGGCGTGCCACTGGCCGACATCGAAACATTAGAAAACTGGGTACAAGGTAATCTACGCCCCGATCTCACTATTTTACTTGACGTACCGCTAGACATATCCATGAGCCGCATTAGCCAAGCCCGCGAAAAAGATCGTTTCGAACAAGAACAAGCCGTCTTTTTCACCCGTGTGCGCCAAACCTATCTAAGCCGCGCAGCCGCTGCACCAGAGCGTTACGCCGTTATCGACAGCAACCGCGAGCTAAGTGAAGTGCGTATTTCGATAGAAAGCACATTAAATCAATTGTTTGATTAAATCGTCTGTCAAACAATTGTTGATTTATAAGGCTACCTGAATGTTTTCAGGTAGCCTTATTTTATTACTTCTATTTATAAAGCTATAAAATAATCCAGTTGACGCATGCTTTAGAACATAACGTCATGCTGTAAATAGCATTACGTACATTTTACTCAACATTATTTCCGGCCATACTTTGTGAAAAATGTATTCACTTAAACCAATAAAATTGTAAGCCAATAAAATTGATATGCGCTCGCCAAAAGCGCAGTTAAGTTAACAATATCTACTTCTTTCAAACACTCCAATAACAACACTTAATTATTGTGTATTGGCGTCAACATAAAAGTTTAAATGATGATTTAGCGTCTTAATTGGGAACATTTAAAGATGGAATGATAGAATTTTCATACTTGGATATTGTAAAAAGCACAAGGCATCGCTGCTCAAAGAAATGCTACACATGATAAAAAAATCGAGTTTGGCCAACTTTGGCAGCAAAGAATTGAAGATATTTTCAACAATATTGAAAAAGTCATCAAAGTAAAAAACTAAACCACGATAAAACAAATATAATACCCAATTATGCAAACTACTCTTATTACACAATGATTTATTCATGGCACACAGCACAATGGCAACAAATTACCAGCCATTGGGCCAAGCAACCAAACGCATGGTTATTCACCGGCAAAGAGCACACTGGCAAAACAGCATTTGCGCGACACGTTGCCAATGCCTTGTTATGCGAGCAACCATCGACAGAACATGAGCCATGTGGTCAATGCCCATCATGCCATTTGTTTACCCAAAATAGTCATCCAGACTTGTACGAACTCACGCCCGAAATTCCAGAAGGTGAAGTAGTTGGTCGTAAATTATTACAGATTAAAATTGACACTGTGCGCGCACTCATTGGCGACATTTATCTGTCTTCCGTTCGAGGTGGCCGTCGTGTGGTTTTAGTGCATCCCGCCGAAAGCATGAACACCCAAGCTGCGAATGGCTTACTGAAAGTGCTGGAAGAGCCGCCAGCAGACGTTATTTTTCTATTGGTCACCCACAGTCGAGACAAACTTTTACCCACTATCAAAAGCCGTTGTCGCCAAATGGTTTTACCCGCACCTTCTTATGAAGACGCCTTAGGCTACCTGAAACAACAACACACCGAACAAGCGGAGTCGCTACTTGCATTTCATGGTGGCGCACCTTTATTTGAACACGACCCCGCACAAGACAGCATGCGCAACGAGCTCACTGAGTTGCTGGCTAACCCTAGGTTGTTGTCGATATTAGACTACGCCACCGCTTTTGATAAACAGAAATGGCCGCTAGCCGTTTTACTAGATTGGCTACATAAATGGTTATTTGATATTACTTTATCACAACAAAAAATTGCCCCGTTGTATTATCCCAACAGCCGCAATGATTTAAACACCATAGCAGCCAAAACAGAACCAGCCACTTTATTTGCGCTAACCGACACGCTTAAACAGCTCACCCCTTACGGCCACCATACCTTAAGTGTTAAACTACATACCGAGTCACTATTAATCGATTACCTAAATTTCTGGCAACGTAAATAAACCACCACACCATAATAAACAATATTAAGGATCACTCAATGGTCAATAAAGAAATACCTGCCAAAATGATGCAACTGCAACTCAAAGACAAAGGCATTTTATACAGTAGCTATATCTCATTTTTTGAGAATGGCGGCTTATTTGTTCAAACAGAAGACAACTTTTCTTTGAGTGACGATGTATTACTAGTATTAGAGCTCGCCAACCTAGACAACAAACTCTTCATACGCACCAAAGTGGGCTGGATTAATCCTGCGCGCACCTCTGCCAATCGCCCCAAAGGTATTGGCTTAGCATTTGGCGCCGATGATATTTCTTTACAAGCCAAGCATCTCATCGAAATTGAATTAGCCGGTATCATCAAAAACGAACGCCCTACTTATACATTATAACCTTATGCAATTAATCGATTCACACTGCCATCTAAACTTTGAAGGCCTAGCTAACCGCATTCCTGAGGTTTTAGCTAATATGGCCGCCAATGAAGTCAAACTAGCGTTAGCCATCAGCGTAAGCAAAACCAGCTTTGCTGAAACACTCGCTCTAGCAGAAGCCAATCCCAATGTTTTTGCCACTGTCGGCATTCATCCTGACGATCCAGACACCGAAGAATTCACCATTGTCGAAATGATTGAACACGCTAACCACCCCAAAGTGGTTGGTATCGGCGAAACCGGTTTAGATTATCATTGGTGCAAAGGCGATTTAACTTGGCAACATCAACGCTTCGCTAACCACATTAGCGCTGCTAACCAATCTAGGCTGCCACTCATCGTGCACACTCGCGACGCCGCCGACGACACCATGAACATGCTCAAAGAAAACCAAGCCCATGCAGGTGTTATCCATTGTTTTACCGAAGACATTCGCGTTGCCAAAATGGCTCTAGATTTAGGCTTTTACATTTCTTTTTCTGGCATAGTTACTTTTAAAAATGCCAAAGATATTCAAGCGGCTGCCCAATATATTCCGCTTGATCGCATGCTGATTGAAACCGATGCGCCCTTCCTCGCGCCCGCGCCCAAACGTGGTAAACCAAACGAGCCTGCCTACGTGCGCCACACTGCCGAATTTATCGCACAACTTCGTGGTGATACGCTTGAAAATATTGCTGTCGCCACTACAGAAAATTTCTATCGCTTATTTAACAAAGTTCCATCTATAAAATAAACCATCAAGGCTACCTGAAAGCCTGTATTGTCTTTCAGGTAGCCTTGTCTAAACACAAAAAACTCTAGTTTTATAAAAAAGTAAAAACCCGCTTCCATATAAGAAAGCGGGTTTTATAAATAAGGTGGCGAGCCAAGCCCCCGGCACTGGCGCATCTGAGTGGGCTGCTTGCTTCCGCACCTGACCCATTGCTCAAGTTTACCATGCGGGGAGACCCGCCATAGAAACCGAATTATATACATCTTTAGCTAAAACGCCAAATTCTTTTTTCAGGTAGCCTCTTTTAGCTGTCTCTAACTCAGGTAAAGCTTTAAAACCAAATAAATGCCACCAACTAAAAAGTTCAGAAAACTATTACATATGAATTAAACTCAAGCTCATCCTCAGATAATTTCACCCTCAAAAGCCCCCACCACTAGAAAAATCCTTTAGAATAGAGAGCTAAGCATACTTAATCCTGTGCACTGCTAAATATAATTATAGAGACACACAAAATATGACTGCCAGCCAAACACCTCGTATCCGCGAAATTCCATATAACTACACCTCATATTCCGACCGTGAAATCGTTATACGCTTACTAGGTGAATCTTCATGGGATATTTTACAGGAGCTCCGTAGCCAACGCGTTACTGGTCGTTCTGCGCGCATGCTATTTGAAGTATTGGGTGACATTTGGGTGGTAATACGTAACCCATATCTCATTGACGACTTAATGGACTCGCCCAAGCGCCGCCAAGCTTTAGTACGAGAAATGACCCACCGCCTCAGTGAAATCCAAAAGCGCCGTGACAATAACACCAACGTAGACAACTTGGTACGTGCCGCCTCTGAAGCAGTTGCCCGTTTTGACCGCAGCTTTGAAGAAACCAAACGTAAACGTGAGCAAGTTTTGTCACGCTTAAGTCGCATTACCAAAAAACATAACATTATGTTTGATGGCTTAGCGCGCGTATCGCATGTCACTGATGCCACAGATTGGCGCGTTGAATATCCGTTTGTGGTCATCAATCCAGACACTGAACAAGAAATTGCGCCCTTAGTAAAAGCGCTGATTGAACTTGAGCTGACCATCATCCCTCGTGGCGGTGGCACTGGCTATACTGGTGGTGCCATCCCGCTAGATGCGTTCAGTGCGGTTATCAACACCGAAAAGCTCGATCACCATCGTGATGTAGAGTTCATTGAGATGCCAGGCCTGGAGGGCAAACACCCAATCATTCATTGCGGTGCTGGCGTGGTTACCCGTCGTGTAGAAGAAACAGCCACCGCTGCCGAATTAGTGTTTGCGGTTGACCCAACCTCTGCTGACGCTTCTTGCGTAGGCGGCAACGTTGCCATGAATGCTGGCGGCAAAAAAGCTGTTTTATGGGGTACAGCGCTTGACAACCTTGCTTATTGGACAATGGTTAACCCACAAGGTGAATGGTTGAAAATTGAGCGGGTTAATCATAACTTTGGCAAAATTCATGATGAGAAAATCGCTATTTTTGATGTTCATACGCTCAGTGCTGATGGCAAAACCATCGTTAAAACTGAACGATTAGAAACACCTGGACATAAATTCCGTAAAGTTGGTTTGGGTAAAGACGTTACCGATAAATTCCTTGCTGGTTTACCAGGTGTACAAAAAGAAGGTACTGACGGCATCATCACCAGTTGTGCATTTATATTACACACCATGTCAAAACATACGCGCACCGTGTGTTTGGAGTTTTTTGGCACGGTTGCCAACGCCACACCTTCTATTGTAGAAATCCGCGATTACATGCTCAGCCACGATAAAGTAAAACTAGCTGGCCTAGAGCATTTAGACTGGCGCTATGTGCGTGCTGTTGGTTATGCAACCAAAGCCGCTGGCAAAGGTCGCCCCAAAATGGTGCTATTAGCAGATATTGTTTCCGATGATGAAGATGCCGTTCAAGCCGCAGCTGCACATATTGTGGAATTAGCTAATGCCCGTGAAGGCGAAGGTTTTATTGCAGTTACACCTGAGGCGCGTAAAACCTTCTGGCTGGATCGTTCGCGCACAGCAGCGATCGCTAAGCATACCAATGCGTTTAAAATTAATGAAGACGTAGTGATTCCGCTAGAACGTCTCGGCGAATATTCAGACGAAATTGAACGCATTAACATTGAATTATCAATTAAAAACAAACTGGCTTTGTGCTCGGCGCTGGAAGATTATCTACAAGGCAAGCTACCTGTAAACAAAATGGGTACAGACTTGCCCAGCAAAGAGTTGCTTGGCGAACGTGGCAGCCATGCGCTAGTTCATGTGCGCCAAGTACAAGAGCAATGGGCTTGGCTGCTCGACAATCTTGATGCGCCATTGGGTGAATATTTAAAACGCAGCCCTCATGCCATTGCAGCAGCAGAAGCAGACCGCGACGATCGCTGCTTTATTGCTTTCCGTGATTTTCGCCTGCGTGTGTCAGTAAAAGAAGATGTGATGAAGCCGCTGGCTGAGATTTTCAGCGGTAAAACTGATACTAAAATTATGGAAGCACTGGGTAAAATTCACGGCAGAGTGGTGCGTGGTCGAGTGTTTGTAGCGCTGCACATGCACGCTGGCGACGGCAACGTTCACACTAATATACCTGTGAACTCTGATGATTATGAAATGCTACAAACGGCACACAAAGCTGTTGCCCGCATTATGAAAATCGCCCGTGCCCTCAATGGCGTTATTTCAGGTGAACATGGTATCGGCATCACCAAAATGGCTTATCTCACCGACGAAGAAATGCAGCCATTTTGGGATTACAAAGCAAAAATTGATCCAAAAGGCTCATTTAACCGTCATAAATTAATGCCTGGTTCTGGCTTACATAATGCCTATACGCCCTCTTTTGCGCTATTAGGTGTTGAGTCGCTGATTATGGAGCAATCTGATTTAGGTATGATTGCAGAGTCGATTAAAGACTGTTTACGTTGCGGCAAATGTAAACCAGTATGCGCCACTCACGTTCCACGTGCTAATCTGCTCTATAGCCCGCGCAACAAAATTTTGGGCGTTGGTCTGCTTACTGAAGCGTTTTTGTATGAAGAGCAAACCCGCCGTGGCGTTTCTATGAAACATTTCGACGAATTAAACGATGTGAGCGACCATTGCACTATTTGCCATCGCTGTGAAAATCCATGCCCAGTGAACATTGATTTTGGTGAAGTAACCACCAATATCCGTAACTACTTACGCAAAGTAGGCAAGCGCAAGTTTAACCCTGCGGTGGCTGCGGGCATGGCATTCTTAAACGCGAAAGACCCACGCACTATCAAAGCATTGCGTGTGGGTGTAGTGAGTGCTGGCTTTAAGTTGCAAAACATCGGTTACAACTTGGGTAAAAAATTCCACATCGGTGCAGGCAAGCAGAAAGCTGCGCCCAAGGCCACTTTGGGTACTACCCCGATTAAAGAGCAAATTGTCCATTTCATTAACCGCCCCTTGCCGCGCCACGTGCCGATCAAAACTGCACGAGCGTTGCTAAACATTGAAGACAGCAAAACTGTGCCTATTATCCGCAATCCCCAGCTAGCGGAAGATTCTGAAGCCGTGTTTTACTTTCCTGGTTGTGGCTCCGAGCGTTTATTCAGTCAAGTAGGTTTAGCAACTCAAGCCATGTTGTGGCATGTCGGCGTACAAACCGTGTTGCCACCTGGCTATTTGTGCTGTGGGTACCCGCAAGCTGCTGGCGGCGACCAAGATAAAGCCGACCAAATGATAATGGAAAACCGTGTTTTATTTCACCGTATGTCAAACACTCTAAACTACCTCGATATCAAAACAGTGGTGGTAAGCTGTGGCACTTGCTACGATCAACTAGAAGAATATCGCTTTGAAGAAATCTTCCCAGGTTGTCGCATCATTGATATCCACGAGTTTTTGCTGGAGAAAGGCGTGAAGCTTGATGGCGTAGAAGGTCAGCAATATTTGTATCACGACCCATGCCATAGCCCAATTAAAACCATGAATGCAGGTAAAATGGTTAACGAATTGATGGGGCAAAATGTACCCGTAAGCGACCGCTGTTGTGGAGAATCAGGTATGTTTGCAACTAAGCGTCCTGATATCGCCACTCAAGTTAAATTCCGCAAACAAGAAGAAATCATGAAAGATAAAGCCAAATTACCGCAAGGCCAGCCGGTGAAAATCCTCACTTCTTGTCCTGCATGTTTGCAAGGGCTGAGCCGCTATCAAGACGATGCAGATGTGGGCGCAGATTATATCGTGATTGAAATGGCAAAAGAAATTCTTGGTGAAGAATGGCAAACCCACTTCGTTGAGAAAGCCAACAATGGCGGTATTGAGAAAGTATTGTTGTAAGAGTTTTTATTAAAACCAAAGGCTACCTGAACATAAAATTCAGGTAGCCTTTTTGTATTGTTGATATGTAATCTGTTTATTAGCCTTAAATAACACATGACAAGCAACAGTAATCTTTTATTATTACGGAGCTAATTTACAATCAAATTCTAAATTTTATTCAAGGCTAGCTGAATAATCTATGTTCAGCTAACCTCTTTAATTTTTAATATACTGCCTGCTTGGTGTACCATAAGCATTCATTATTTTTATTTTAAACCCACTATGCATTACTTAGAGTTGAAAATCCCACCACCAGTTGTGACCATTATAAGCGGCCTACTTATTTGGTTGCTAAACCAATATTGGCCGCAATGGCAAATATCACTTCCAATGCAGTTTGGATTAGGTGTCTTGAGCGCTATAATTGGCACTTCTTTGGGCATAACGGCATTGTTCCAATTTCGGCAGGCGCGCACAACTGCGCATCCTCACGAGCCCAAACGTACACGTCGCATAGTCACTAACGGCATCTACCGTTTTACGCGCAATCCAATGTATTTAGGGATTGTGTTTACTCTGCTGGCGTGGGCACTCTGGCTAGGCAATCTTGCTGGCTTGTTAGGATTAATATTTTTTATGGTTTATCTTACTTACTTTCAAATCAAGCCAGAAGAACGTATTTTACAAGAAAAATTTGGATCAGAATATATACTTTATAAACAGAATGTTAGGCGTTGGCTGTAATGCTTTTAAAATGATTAAAGGCTACCTGAAAACATTTCAGGTAGCCTTTAATAATATGCTTTTTTAGAAACCATATTATTTGCAATTAATAGTTTAAAACTTCACACCTTTATGTAGTGCCACAATACCACCAGTCATATTGTGATAACTAACACTATCAAAACCCGCATCCAGCATCAATCGCTTTAAATCTTCTTGATTAGGGTGCATCCGAATTGACTCAGCCAAGTATTGATAACTCTCTGCATCTTTAGCAATCACTTTACCCATAAAGGGCAACAATTTAAACGAATAAAAGTCATACATCGGCGTCAGCGGTTTATACACTTTAGAAAACTCTAGAACCAACAATGTGCCACCAGGTTTTAACACCCGATACATTTCTTTCAAGGCCGCTTCTTTATGCGTCATATTACGCAAGCCAAAAGCAACTGATACTAAATTAAAATAATTATCTTGAAACGGCAATTTTTCGGCATCAGCCAATGAAACAGGTACAACAATACCGTCATTGAGCAAGTTATCTCGCCCTACGCTTAACATTGAAGAATTAATATCTGTTAGCCACACTTCGCCAGTTTTGCCAACACGTTTCGACCATCCACGCGACAAATCGCCCGTGCCGCCAGCAATATCCAATACTTTATCGCCTTTGTTTAAGCGCGCGGTATTAATAGTAAAATGTTTCCACACACGATGTAAGCCCACTGACATCACATCATTCATGACGTCATAATTACTGGCTACCGAATGAAATACTTCAGCTACTTTGTCTGCTTTTTCATTTTCATCAACTGTTTTAAAACCAAAATGGGTTTTATTGTCGCTCATATGTCATTCCTATCCAGCTTTACTTACCATCGCCTTAAGGTTGGCGTGAAGCACCAGCCGCATGCAATTTAGTTAAATAATCAGCCCACATTGTATCGTATCCATGCGCCAATTCATATAAATAATCCCAGTCATACAAGCCCGAATCGTGGCCATCACTAAACACTATTTTCAAAGCATACTGGCCAACTGGCTCTAAACCTGCCAGTGTCACTTCAGCTTTACCTGTTTGCAACACGCCTTGCCCTGCTCCGTGTCCTCGCACTTCTGCGCTGGGTGAATACACACGTAAAAACTCTGCTGGCAAATATTTCTCATTACCATCATAGCGCAATATCAACGTTTTTTTATCCCGTTGTAAACGAATTTCTTCCGGTAAACTATGTTTCATTTTTTTGCCTTATCATTTGCCATTTTAAGTCTTAGCTGCCATTCAGCCTGCCAAGAAATAATACTGTAAAAATAGTGATGAACGACAATACCGTCGTTACTAACATCGCCGCAGCTGGCCGCTCTGTAAAACCATATTGCTGCCCAATTAAAGGAAATATGCTCGCCATCGGCACACTGCTCAATAAAGCGCCAGCAAACAACGCTCCTTTATCTGCGCCAAATATCCACAGCAGTCCTACAACCAACACAGGGTGCATCACCAATTTACCAAAGGTAATCAGCGCAACATCACGCTTATTACCTTGGATTTTTAAACCATATAAGCCACTGCCAATCACAAATAAAGCAACTGGCGCAGCCGCAGCCGCCAACATTGCACTAACTTTCTCTAAAGCCGTGGGCACTGTGACGCCACTCAAACCAAAAAACAAACCTGCTAACATGGCTATAATAATAGGATTTTTTAATAGATTTTTAGCAATCGCCAACAGGGTAGGCACTAATGAACCTGACCCACTGCTTTTCTCAAAATCTGCCAAGATATAAACCAGCGGCACGATAAATAAATTTTCCACTAATATGTTCATGGCTAAATAGACTCCAGCCTCCGATCCAATCACCATCGCCAGCAATGAGTAGCCAATAAAGCCCGAATTCGACATCGACATGCCAAAGCTACTAATGGCACACCACAACTTATTCGAACCCATTATTTTGTAGTTAAACCACCAACCCAAACCAAATACTGCTATTGAGCCTAATGCGTAGCCAGCCAAATAAATCGGTTGAAAAACCTGTGTAATTGGCTTGGAAGCAATGGCATAAAACACCAATGCTGGCAGTCCAATTTTCAATACAAACTTACCTAAGCCCCGTAATTGTGAAAACTCAAACATTCCAAAACGGATGGCGCCATAACCCATACCGATTAAAATAAAAATTGGTGCCATGATATTAAAGATAGCCAGCATAGTGCTCCTTTTCGCCTACCAAATCATACCACTCAACGCTTAGAGATTCACTCAGGCATCAAAATAATGCGCTCTGTGTTTTAATAAACTTAAAATACAGTAGGATTAAATTTATTTTCATAACCTTTTTAACATATGACTTTATATATTTGTGTTGGCTTCCTTTATTTGCAGACGCTCAAAAAACGCGTAACATACTTCATCATTACATTCTAAAGAAAGAGATGCTATGCAAACTCAGGCTGTTATTGAGCATATCGTTGCTTGGCTAAAAGATTATGCACAAAAAGCCGGCGCCAAAGGCTTTATCGTAGGCATTTCTGGCGGCATTGATTCGGCAGTGGTGTCTATTCTCGCCGCGCGTACTGGTTTAGAGGTATTGGCTATTGAGCTGCCGATTCACCAACAATCAGATCAAGTTAACCGTGCCCAAGCTCACATTACTGATTTAACCCAACGTTACCCCAATACCCGCGGTCAGCGCATCGATCTTACACCAACGTTCCAACAATTTAGCGATGCTGTCGATGTTAACGAAGCTGACTTCCCAGCCAAAGCTTTAGCCCTTGCCAACGCCCGTTCGCGCTTGCGCATGGTAACACTTTATTATTATGCACAAATCCATGGCTTACTGGTAACGGGTACTGGCAATAAAGTAGAAGATTTTGGCGTTGGATTTTTCACAAAATATGGCGATGGCGGTGTGGACATCAGCCCTGTGGCCGATTTACTCAAAACTCAAATTTATACTCTAGCGCAAACATTACATGTTATTCCTGAAATCCAAGCCGCCATTCCTACAGATGGCTTGTGGGAAGAAGAGCGCAGCGATGAAGAGCAAATGGGCGCCAGTTATCCTGAGCTAGAATGGGCCATGGGCGTGTATCAAACCCAAAAGCCTGAAGATTTCAGCGGCAGACAGCGTGAAGTATTAGACATTTTCTTACGACTAAATAAAGCCATGCAGCATAAAATCCACCCTATTCCAATTTGCGATATTCCATCAGAATTATTAAAAACACAATAATCAGCTATAGGGTAAACATTATTAAGATAATATTTAAGTATTTTATCAATAGCTTATAGCTTATTTAAAACAATGCTGTGCCATTTAACTAACAACCCAAACCAACTCCCTATTAATAGTCATTTTTGTTTACTCAATCTTTAAATATAAAAAGCTACCTGAAAGACTTCAATTAAATGATGTCTTTCAGGTAGCCTTTGCTTTCTATAACTGCTTATTAATCAGTTCCAGCACTGCGATTTCTACAGGGGCTTAGAATCTAAGCATTAAGCCACATGAAGCATTAAGTTCATTTCATTAAGTCTTTAACGTTTCTTCAATCCAGTTATATCTAAAGTGACACGACGATCTGGCTGCAAACACGCTTTTAAAGATGGCGTGGCTTTATTACCAATACAATCGGTTGTCACTGGCTCTTGCCCTCCTCGGCTAGAAACAGTGATCTCGCTGGTTACACCACCTGCTCGCAAATATTCTTGCACGGCTTTCGCACGCTCTAAACCAAGCTTATGGTTATATGATTCAGATCCTAAGCGATCGGTATAACCCACTACGTTGATTTTATCAACGCTACTATAACCCGTAGCTACGCTTTTAATAAGCTTGTCTAATGTGTCTTTGCCTGCTGGCAATAAATCATGAGCGGTGGCTTTATTAAACTCGAATAAGACATCTGCCGCTAGGTCGATGCGCTCCGTTGTTGGTTGTGCAACCGCTAATTTAGGTGCCGGCTCAACAATCGTTTCGGGAGGACACCACTTATGATTTACATCTTGTAGGCTACCACACGCCGTGGTGGTGAGTAACACACTCAGCAACAAACTGAATTTTAATGCTTTTTTCATATCATGATCTTTCTTTAAAAGTGCAAACGATAGTGGCTTCTGTCTGAATGGCAGAAGCCACCGTATTTAGCTTATTTCCAAGTATGTTTAAAGCCTATAGTGCCACGATAGCCGGCATGCTTTTTACCGCCTAAAGAATGTTCGTAACGACCATCGGCATAAATATAAGACTCTTTACCCGCTGGCAACTGTAAACCTAAGCCTACTTCTGCCCACGTTTGATTGTACTTCTCTTTGGCTGAATCGCGACCTACATGAACGGCTTTAGGAGCGGTAAAGTCATGCCAAACGTTGGCTAAAC
>CAZLYX010000035.1:0-19686 GCA_964563885.1 uncultured Neisseria sp.
GTTCTGGAGCAGGTTTCACAGGTTCTGGAGCAGGCTTCACAGGTTCTGGAGCAGGCTTCACAGGTTCTGGAGCAGGTTTCACAGGTTCTGGAGCAGGCTTCACAGGTTCTGGAGCAGGCTTCACAGGTTCTGGAGCAGGTTTCACAGGTACGTCGACAATAGGTTTATTTGGGAGTGGTGTCGTGCCACCAGTTATCTCTGAAGATTCGGGGGAAGGTTTGTCTGTTGGTGAGGAAGGGGTATCGTCGCTACCGCCACCTGAAGCACCAAGACCAGCTAGGCCTGCAAGTATGCCCAGCCCAGATACAGCCCACCATGGAGAAGTTTTATCGGCTACTTCTTCCAATTCTTCCAATGGAGTATCAACATTCTCTTTTTCTATTAAGACTGTATCACTTTGTTCTAAGGGAAAAGCAACAGGATTACCAAAAGCATTTGCTTTTAGAGCGTTAAGGTCTTGCCCGTAAGATTCTACAAATGCTGTTTTATCTTCAAGTTGAATCAATGGATTTTTCTTTGAGGTTTCAATTGCATGAGTACTTTTTGCTGCTTGTTTTACGTGCTTAGCCATATTTAGTCTTTACAGTTAAAGAGTTAAGGAATGGTGAGTTAAGAATAGTTATTGTTTGCATAATCCCGTGACGCATTTTATGCAAAATTTTAGGAGCCTCGTATTCTTTATGCTCAAAGGTGTTTTTTTTTATGAAAACGGTATTTTTTAAAAAACGTATGCCTACTTGATTTTAATGAAATTATATAACAGTAGAAATTTATAAATATTACTATCTATTACTTTTGTTATTATAAATATTATTATTACTACATTTGTTGCTAAAAGGATAAAAAGGCTACCTGAAAATACTTTCAGGTAGCCTTTTTATCCTAGTAATATTAAATACTAAATAAGTTCAAAATGGTTTTGTGTGAGGGGGAGGTTGGCATGTAGTTCAGCAAATTGGATGGGCTGGAAATATTTTCCAGAGCCGTCAGCATCATAATAGAGCTTATTATTATTTTGGATAATACGCGTATCGATTGCAGATGCAGTCTTGTCCTCTGCAAACCAATCACCAGATAGTTTGCCAAAAATTGCTTTAGACAAAGCGATTTTGTCTTCAGAAACGCTAAAGTCAGTGATGCGGTCAACTTGCCCATTTACGGGAGCATCAAATACAAAGGTATCTTTACCCAAGCCGCCAGTGAGTGTATCGCTACCATAGCCACCAATCAATTGGTCATTCCCAGCAAAACCTTTTAACACATTGTTGTATGCGTTGCCAGTCAGGATGTTATGACTATTATTGCCGTTGCCGATAATAGCGGTTTGGCCAATTAGATGTAGGTTTTCTACCCCTTTGCTTAAGGTGTAGGAAACTGAGCTATATACTGTATCAGAATCACTGTAAACCTTGTCTGTAACCACATCTTTTACATGATCAACAAAAAAAGTATCACTTTTAGCAGTGCCGACATAATGATCTGCTGAAAACTTTAAAATACTATTGTTTTGATTAACCATGTTTTTTACAGAGGCACCATTCTCATGAATTCGTATAAATTCAGAGTAAGCTGTGCCAAAAATTTTGTTGCCACTGAAAGATAAGTCAGTAACATGGCCGATGATGTTTTTTTTGCCGGTGGCGCCTGTTGACTTGTCAGCGCCAACATATAAAAATGGTCGATAAGCATATTTTGGTAAGAAAATATTACCATCAACTGAAACATCGTCTATTGTGCCGGTACCGCCGTTGTAAGTAATTGGTTTGCTTGAAACTCTTGGATCCTTAGCCGGGTGTATCATTAATGAGCCTGGTTCTTTTTTGGTTGAATTGCTGTCCCAAATAGCTTCTACACCCACTACTGCATGGGAAACTGGAGTGTCGACTATATTGCCTTTGAAAGTGGTACCGTTTGAGCCAGTACCTGCATACATAGCCCAGCCGGGCCCAGTTTTATTTAAAATCTCAATGCTGTTATTGATAAACGCATTATTATCGCTTCCTTGGTAGGCTTGTAAAATGCTTTGGCCGGTAGCATTTTTACTCACAATCGTGTTGTTATGAATTTTATTGTTATCAGAGTTATAAGCAACGTGAATGCTGCTAGATGTGCTCTCTGATAGGTAGTTTCCTTTAATAATATTGCCGCTAGCATTGTTTTGTAGCGAGATATTACGCATATTATTGGTAATGGCGTTATTGGAGACTTCACTGTTGCTAACGCCGCTTAAATTAATACCATAATAGCCGCCATCAATTTGATTGTTTGAAATTTTAACTCCACTGATGGTATGCGGGTTTTTAGCCACTGTGCCATCTGCTATAAATTGTTGCCATATAGGGTTGTTGAGATTTTTATACTGAGCAGGGAAATCTAATGTATTACTGATGTAAAAGCCATACGCGCTACCTTTATTGGCCGCTGTACCTGCAGAGGTGCTAACCGTATTGTTTTCAATAACCACATTTTTTACATCACCAGCAGAAGTATAAATATTGATTGCGCGAGATAAACCATTCACAAAATTAATATCATGAATATTCACACCATTAGCATTGGTTACCAAGATGCCATCTACGCCGTTAGCATGATTTAAGTTTAAGGTGAATCCATCAACTTCAATATCACTGATACCACGATAAAGACGCATTATACTTTGGCCCGAGCTGATGCCTTTTGCAGTGAGGGCAGAATCATTGCCATGGATATATTTGACACCCATGGGGACTAAAACGGTGTTGCTGATGTTGTGAGTGCTTTCTGATGAAAACTCCACGCCTAATTTGAGTTTGCCTGCAATTTTTACAGCCTCAGTGAATGATGATGTAATGTCAATGCTGCCCTTATCAAAAGCAACCATAGGTACATAATTTTTAAAATTTGCTCCCCAAGTACTGTTGCCTAAAGTTTGTTGTAATGCAGCTTTAGTGGCTCCTTTTTCGAAGACAGCATGATGTTCGCCATCAGATACTACAATAAATTTTAGAGCACTGTTAGAAGCGGCAATTTTTGAAGCTTGGGCAAGTGAACTAGCCACTTTATAAGCGGCATTGACGGGAACATTACTTTTAATAAATTGATTAATATTAGGAGGTGATACTGCTTGAAGCGAAGCGGATGCTGAATTTGAATTGTTGTTTGTTGATGGACTGTTCGGTTCGCCGAGGCGAGGAGGAGAATTAGCATCTCTTGGTTCAGCTAGGTATTCTGAACGCGCAGATTTCCAGCCATTAGCATAATATATATTAGCAGTTAAAGAAGCTTCACTTGTACTGCTTGTAAGGAGTGGGGTAGGAGTTTGATTAAATGTTGTCAAAATGATTTTAATTCCATAAGTTAAAAGATATTGATTGCTTTTACATAAAAATAATATGGTATACAGATATAGTAGCATTTAAAATAAAAAGTTACTATTTTATTTTAAATAATATTAAATGTTACTAAATGTATGATGATAGTTTATTGAGTTGCTATTGTTGACGGATGATTAATATTGGCGGCTTATATTTCTAAAATTGAGTAGGCTGAAAATTGATTTAAATATTGAAAGACTCGCACTTAACAGACATTATTCCTTTGTCTGGGTTCAATAAGGATACTAATATTTACAAAAGTTATCTTTTAATGCTTTTGTTTCTTTACTATTGATAACAAAAAAGCCGCTAAAAAGAATTTAGGCGGCTTTTGATTGCTTTAAATTTAAAGCGAGTGAAGTTTATGATTATTTGGTTTTGGCTAAATCACGAGTATCGTATGCAATCATACGCTCTTCATTGGTAGGCATAACCATAGCGCAAGGCTGTGCTCCTGCTTTAGTGATGATGCCAGATTTGCCAAAGCGTGCTGCTTCGTTAGCTGCCTCATCTAATTGTAAGCCTAGGAAGCCTAAATAGCCGATTGTTTTAGCACGGATTAGGCTAGAGTTTTCACCAATACCACCGGTAAAGACAAGCGCATCTAAACGACCAGTAGCCACAGTCATGGCAGCGATGTATTTAGCTAAGCGGTAGCAGGTTACTTCTAAGGCTAATTTAGCACCTTCATGGCCTTTGTCTGCTTCTTCTTGGATGGTACGCATATCATTAGACAGCTCAGAAATGCCCAACAAACCACTTTCTTTATTCAGCATATCAATAACTTGTTTTGCACTCTTGCCAGTCATGGTTTGAATAAATTCAAATGCGCCTGGATCAATGTCGCCACTACGGGTGCCCATTACTAAACCTTCTAATGGTGTTAAGCCCATACTGGTGTCTTTCGACTCGCCACCAAGTACAGCCGCTACGGAAGCGCCATTGCCTAAGTGGGCAATCACTAATGCAGTATCTTTAACATCTTTGCCCAGTAATTTAGCCGCTTCTTGGGTTACAAAGCGATAGCTGGTGCCATGGAAGCCGTAACGACGTAGGCGATATTTACGGTAAAGCTCATGTGGCACAGCGTAGGTGTAAGCATGCTCTGGCAAGGTTTGGTGGAATGCAGTATCGAATACGGCAACATTAGGCAAACCTATGAAAATGGCTTGGGCAGCACGGATACCAGTTAAGTTGGCAGGGTTGTGTAAAGGCGCTAGTGGAACACATTCTTCTAAGCACTCGATTACAGTATCGTCAATCAACACAGAAGCCGAATATTTCTCGCCGCCGTGCACGACGCGGTGACCAATGGCAACAATTAACTCTTGTAAGTCGTGTTCTTTTAGTTCTTCTAGCAATGCTTCAATGGCGCCAGTGTGGTCACTTTTTTCTGTTAGCTCTACACGGTGCTTATCGCCGTCAACTTTATTAATAAACCAAGAACGACGACCGATAGGTTGAATTTTTGGGTTTTCAAAATAGCTGAATGTGATGTAAGCATCTGGTGAATTTAGTTTCTCGGCCAAACAGCTCATGATTAGTTCGCCGTTTTCGTTGTCTAGTACAGCACCTTTTAGTGATGAGCTGCCGCAGTTTAGAACCAAGATTAGTTTGTTCATCATATAGATAGTTCTCCTTGTAGGTGTTTCAGGTAGCCTGAAACTGTTGGTTTATTTTTTGTTTTAATAGCTTAGTATATGTTCAGGTAGCCTTCTTAAATTGTTCAAGGCTACCTGAAAATGATTATTGCAAAATTTTTAAGATATTTTGAATAATGCACCTAACTGAGTTTAGTATAATTACTCACTAATAGACAAGTAAAAAAATCAGTGCGGAGCTGAGATTTAAAATTCATCAGCAGGCACGCGCACCCAGCCTTCCATAATCACACGGGCGCTGCGGCTCATGATGGCTTTGGTGACCACCCATTGGTTATTTTCTTGCTGTGCTTGAGCGCCCACACGCAGAGTGCCTGAAGGATGGCCAAATTCTACCGCTGTGCGCTCACCGCCGCCGGCAGCCAAGTTTACTAGCGTGCCTGGAATTGCAGCAGCCGTACCAATGGCCACTGCCGCTGTGCCCATCATGGCATGGTGTAATTTACCCATCGATAGGGCGCGTACCAGTAAATCGATATTAGCTGCCTGAACAGCTTTTCCACTCGATGCTGTATAGCTTTGCGGCGGCGATACAAACGCTACTTTGGGTGTGTGTTGGCGTGTGGCCGCTTCGCTCACATCTTTAATCAAACCCATCTTGAGGGCACCATAAGCACGGATAGCTTCAAAATGCGCTAAGGCTTCAATGTTATTGTTAATGTCATCTTGTAGCTCAGTGCCGGTATAGCCAATATCAGCTGCGTTGACAAATACCGTTGGTATGCCTGCGTTAATCAGTGTGGCTTTGAATGTGCCCACGCCTGGTATTTCCAAATCGTCAACTATATTGCCCGTGGGAAATATAGAACCGCCATCTTCGCCATCATCTGCTGGGTTAATGAATTCCAGCTGAACTTCAGCAGCAGGGAAGGTAACGCCATCTAATTCAAAATCGCCCGTTTCTTGCACTTCGCCATCGGTAATGAGCACATACGCAATAATGGTTTTTTGAATATTGGCTTGCCATATGCGCACTGTGCACACGCCATTTTGTGGAACGCGCGTTGCATCAACCAAACCCGCAGAAATGGCAAATGCGCCCACGCCAGCCGATAGATTACCGCAGTTTCCGCTCCAATCTACGAAGGGTTTATCAATGGAAATTTGTCCAAATAAATAATCAACATCATGTTCAGACTGAGTGGATTTACTCAAAATCACTGCTTTGCTGGTAGACGAGCTGGCATTGCCTAAACCATCAATTTGTTTGCCATAAGGATCTGGGCTACCGATTACGCGCAACAGTATTTTATCGCGCGCTGCGCCTGGTGTTTGTGCTGCTTCGGGCAAATCGCTGAGTTTAAAAAATACGCCTTTAGAAGTGCCACCACGCATATAAGTGGCGGGAATTTTAATTTGAGCAGGGAAGCTTTGGGGCATGATATTCCTTTGTTTATGGCGCTTATTTAACATAGACTTAATGTGTTTTTTGGAGCCTATGTCGGCGAAATGTATCACTAAAATCGCATGTGCGTCACCATGATAAATAATCTATAAAAGTATCAACTGTTCGCATAATCTGGTTGTTTGTTTTCAGGTAGCCTTTTGTAACGATAGAAAGGCTACCTGAAAGCAATGTACTGATAACGATGTTGTATAAAACTTCAGGTAGCCTATTTTTAAACAGGCTACCTGAAAGGTTTTACGCGGTGCCGTCTAAAAAGTCTTGCGCAAAACGTTGCAACACGCCACCCGCTTCGTAGATGCCCACTTCTTCGGCTGTATCTAAGCGACATATAACGGGCACTTTGATGGTTTCGCCGTTGGCACGGTTAATCACCAAAGTGAGCTCTGCGTGTGGAGTGCGTTCGCCAATAACATCGTAAGTTTCGGTGCCATCGATGTGTAGTGTCTTGCGGGTGGTGCCTGCTTTAAACTCAAGCGGCAACACGCCCATGCCCACTAAGTTGGTGCGGTGAATACGTTCAAAACCTTCAGCTGCAATCGCTTCAACCCCTGCAAGGCGCACGCCTTTGGCTGCCCAATCTCGGCTAGAACCTTGGCCGTAATCAGCACCAGCAATGATGATGAGTGGCTGTTTACGCTCCATATAAGTTTCGATAGCTTCCCACATGCGGGTTACTGTTCCTTCGGGTTCGATACGGGCGAGTGAACCTTGCTTTACGCTGCCATCGTCGTTTGTCACCATTTCGTTAAAGAGTTTCGGGTTGGCAAACGTGGCACGTTGAGCAGTTAAATGATCACCACGGTGAGTGGCGTAAGAGTTAAAGTCTTCTTCAGGTAGCCCCATTTTAGCTAGGTATTCACCTGCAGCGCTGTCTAGCATGATGGCATTTGATGGCGACAAATGATCGGTGGTGATGTTGTCTGGCAACACTGCCAATGGACGCATACCTGTTAAACTGCGTTCGCCCGCTAATGCACCTTCCCAGTAAGGTGGGCGACGGATATAAGTAGATTCAGGGCGCCAATCGTACAATGGGCTTGGCGCTTTTTCGGCAGCGCTTTCTTCAAACATCGGGATATAAATTTGGCGAAATTGCTCTGGTTTCACATGCTTGGCAACAATGTCATCAATTTCTTCATCGCTTGGCCAAACATCGGCTAAACGAATTTCCTTGCCATCTACTACACCTAAAATATCTTTTTCAATGTCAAAACGAATGGTGCCAGCAATAGCGTAAGCCACTACCAGCGGTGGCGATGCCAAAAATGCTTGTTTGGCATAAGGATGAATACGGCCATCAAAGTTGCGGTTGCCCGACAATACGGCAGTGGCGTATAAATCGCGGTCGATGATTTCCTGTTGGATTTTTGGGTCAAGCGCGCCGCTCATGCCATTACAAGTAGTACAGGCAAAGCCAACAATACCAAAGCCAAGTTTTTCTAAATCAGGCAGTAGGCCAGAATCTTCTAAATACAATTCAGCCACTTTTGAACCTGGTGCAAACGAAGATTTCACCCACGGTTTACGGGTTAAACCCAATTCGTTGGCTTTGCGCGCTAGCAGGGCAGCAGCGACAACGTTGCGTGGATTAGAAGTGTTGGTACAGCTGGTGATGGCGGCGATAATCACTGCGCCATCTGGCATTTCGCCTTCTGTTTCTTCCCAAGCTCCGGCAATGCCTTTGGCAGCCAAATCGCTAGTGGCAACACGAGCATGTGGGTTAGACGGGCCAGCCATGTTGCGGGTTACGCTGGATAAATCAAAGGTGAGCACGCGTTCGTATTCTGCGTTTACTAAGCTATCAGCCCACAAGCCAGCAGTTTTAGCATAATTTTCTACTAGTTTTACTTGCTCATCTTCACGGCCAGTGAGCTTCAGATAGGCGATGGTTTGTTGATCAATATAGAACAAACCAGCGGTGGCGCCGTATTCTGGCGTCATGTTGGAAATGGTAGCACGATCGCCAATCGACAAACTGGCTGCACCTTCACCATAAAATTCAACATAAGCGCCCACTACGCGTTGCTGACGCAAAAACTCAGTTAGCGCCAACACAATATCGGTGGCTGTAATACCGGGTTGATAGTGGCCAGTTAATTCTACGCCAACGATATCGGGCAGGCGCATCATTGAGGGGCGACCAAGCATCACAGTTTCGGCTTCTAAGCCGCCCACGCCCACTGAAATAACCCCTAAAGCATCTACGTGTGGTGTGTGACTATCAGTGCCAACACAGGTATCAGGAAACGCAATTTGAGTGCCATCGGCATCAGCGCGAACTTGCACCACTGGTGACATTTTTTCTAAGTTAATTTGATGCATGATGCCATTACCAGCTGGAATCACATCCACGTTTTCAAACGCAGTTTTAGTCCAATTGATAAAGTGAAAACGGTCTTCATTGCGGCGATCTTCAATTTCACGGTTTTTATCGAAAGCATTGGGATCATCGCCGCCGCATTCCACTGCTAAAGAGTGGTCAACAATCAACTGAGTTTGTACTACAGGGTTTACTTTAGAGGGGTCGCCACCTTTTTCGGCAATTGCATCGCGCAAACCTGCTAAATCTACCAGTGCAGTTTGACCTAAAATATCATGGCAAACTACGCGTGCAGGAAACCATGGAAAATCAATATCGCTTTTGCGATTAATCAGTTGGCCTAACCAGCTGTTTAAGGTTTCTGTATCAACATCACGGGCGCGGTTAACCAAGTTTTCGGCCAAAATGCGCGAGGTGTAAGGAAGTTTATCGTAAGCGCCAGGCTGAATGGCATCAACAGCAGCGCGGGCATCGTAATATTGTAGGCTGGTGCCTGGTAGCGGCTTGCGGAATGGGGTGTTTGTGCTCATGATGGTTTCCGTTGGTTAATATTGTTTTTTTTGTGGTTTCAGGTAGCATGTTGAGGCTAGCTGAACAGTAATTGTAATGCTAAATGGATTAGGGAGAAAAAGCGCATCGGCTTATATAGCTGGTGCGCTTTTTTCCAGATTAGCACATTATAAAGTGCCGGATATGCAAGGCTTGCTGGCAGGCGCGGTTTAAAAGGCAAACCACAACTTAGATTAGCGCTCGTTTAATGGTACAAATTGTTGATCATCTGGACCATTATAGTTGGCGCTTGGACGAATAATTTTGCCATCTTGACGCTGCTCAATCACGTGTGCAGCCCAACCGCTGGCGCGTGAAATTACAAATAGTGGCGTAAACATGGCAGTAGGAACGCCTAGTTTTTGATAGCTAACTGCGCTAAACCAATCTAAGTTTGGGAACATTTTTTTATTGTCCCACATCACGGTTTCGAGGCGTTCGGCTACATCATATAAAGTCATGTCGCCAGCTTCTTGGCTTAATTCACGTGCCACTTCTTTAATCACCACGTTGCGAGGATCAGATACGGTATACACAGGATGACCAAAACCAATCACGATTTCTTTACGTGCCATGCGCTCTAAAATATCGGTTTCTGCTTCGTCAGCGTTGCGGTAGCGTTTTTGAATATCGTAAGCAACTTCATTAGCGCCACCATGTTTAGGGCCTTTTAGTGCGCCGATGCCGCCTGCAATGGCTGAATACATGTCTGAACCTGTGCCAGCAATCACGCGTGAGGCGAAGGTAGAGGCATTAAATTCGTGTTCTGCATATAAAATCAATGAAATATGCATGGCTTTAACATGCTCTTTGCTTGGGCGTTCGCCGCGCAGCAGATGCAAGAAATGACCACCGATGCTGTCTTCTTCGCTATCAAGAGAAATGATTTTGCCGTTGTGTGCATATTGATACCAATACAAAAGCATGCTGCCCATTGACGCCATTAAGCGATCAGCAATATCACGCGCTTCGCTAACAGGTTGGGTTTCACGCTCGGGCAGGGTGCAACCCAAAGCAGAAACACCCGTGCGCATCACATCCATGGGATGGGCAGCAGCAGGAATGTTTTCTAATACGGCTAGCACGTTGGCAGGCAAATTGCGTAGCGTTTTCAGCTTCGCTTTGTAAGCAGCCAATTCATGTTTGTTAGGTAAATGGCCGTGTACCAGCAAGTGAGCAACTTCTTCAAATTCACAGGCTTTGGCTAAATCTAGAATGTCGTAGCCGCGATAGCTCAAGTCATTACCAAACCGACCTACGGTACACAGTGCAGTATTGCCAGCGGCAACACCTGATAAGGCCACAGATTTTTTAGGTTTTGGGGCAACGGCTTTCTTTTCTTCGGTCATGCTATTCTCCTTGTAGACTTTGTTATATATGTTTCAGGTAGCGTTAATGTTGTTTGGTATGGCTTATAGGGCTTGATATGGATAGGTTTAATCATCTCCATATTCAAGATGAGACGGTCGATAGCAGTAAATTAATCTAAAGTCTGCTCGCCGCCGCCATTTACAAACAACACTTGTCCGCTAACCCATTGTGATACAGGTGCGGCAAAGTACAACACGGCACCAGCAATATCTTCAGGCTCGCCTAAACGTTTAATCGGCGTATGTGCCAACATACGTTTTTCAATTTCTGGCGTGAGCACAGTGGCCAATGCGCCTGTTCTAACTGCGCCTGGGCCAACTGCATTAATACGGATAATTGGGCCATAATCATGAGCCAAATTGGCGGTCATATGATTGATGGCTGCTTTTGAGGCAGCATAAGCGCTGATAGCAGGGCTTTTATTAATAGAACTCATTGACGACATATTAATAATTGAACCATAACCCGCTTCTTGCATATGCGGTGCACATAATTGCGCTAAGCGCCATGCACTGAATACGTTGATTTGAAAAGGTCGCTCAAACTGCTCAACTGTGATATCAAACGGGCTTTCTTTGCCCGCTCCGCCACCACCAGCATTGTTTACCAAAATATGGATACCAGAAAATTCAGCCACAGCGCGTTCAACCAGTGCCACTAAATCTTCATCTTTGAGCACATTACATTCAGCTGCCATAGCCTTACCACCATTGGCAATAATATCGTCAGCCAGCTTTTGCGCATCAGCTAATTTTAAATCAGCAATTACCACCGCCGCGCCATAATTGGCCAACATTCGGCTGCAAGCTTCACCAATACCATTACCACCACCAGTAATAATTGCTACTTTCCCACTAAGATTAAACAGTTCGGTTGGGTTCATTAGGGCTTTATTCCTTCTGGTCAAGTCATCAGTAAATGCTTGATATGTTGGTAAACAATTAGGTGTTTGGCAGTAAATACATGCATAAGCTACCTGAACATAATGCGCACTACAACTTGCCTTAAACCAATAAAAGCTCAAGGCAAGCAGCAAAAGTTATTTAGACTCTGTGAATAATTTATCTAGTTTTTGCTCGTAGTCGTGATAGCCCAAGAAATCATACAATTCCATACGCGGTTGCATGGTGTCGACCACATTTTGTTGGTGTCCATCTTTGCGAATTGTTTCATAAACATTCAGGGCGGCTTTGCTGGCAGCGCGGAAAGAAGACAAAGGATATAGCACTAAAGACACACCGTTTTCGCCTAATTCTTGTTGGCTGTATAAAGGTGTTGCACCAAATTCGGTGATGTTGGCCAAAATTGGCACATTAATCGCCGCTGCGAATTGTTTGTACATAGATAATTCGGTGATGGCTTCAGGGAAAATCATATCAGCGCCTGCTTCTACACAAGCGTGAGCGCGATCGATGGCAGATTGTAGGCCCTCAACCGCCAGTGCATCTGTGCGCGCCATGATCACAAAGTTTTCATCTGTACGCGCATCAACAGCTGCTTTGATGCGGTCAACCATTTCAGCTTGAGTGACAATGGCTTTGTTTGGACGATGGCCACAGCGTTTTTGTGCCACTTGGTCTTCAATGTGAATGGCTGCTACGCCCGCTTTTTCAAAAGCTTTGATGGTGCGGGCAATATTAAAAGCGCCGCCCCAACCAGTATCAATATCAACTAATAAAGGCGTGTCGACGTTATCAGTGATGCGCTTAGCATCAATTAATACATCTTCCATGCTGGTGATGCCCAAATCAGGAATACCACAAGAGCAAGCAGCAACACCGCCGCCAGAAAGGTAAATGGCTTTAAAGCCACTCGCAGTAGCTAAGCGAGCAAAGTAAGCATTAACACAGCCAACAACGGCTAAAGGATGTTCGGTGGCAACCGCTTCACGGAAGCGAGCGCCGGCAGATTTAATCGCCATATTTTAAGTCTCCAAGAGGGTGTTTTGTTATCTTGAGATGAAATGTAGTAACTTCTATTTGTTCTGTAAAATAACTATTTTTTATCAAAAGCATCAGTAAATTTGATGAATGCCTTGCTAAAGCTTATGCATTATGGCTTCTGGTTTTAAACCAGCTTAAAATATTGTTATGAAATTAATGATGTGATTATAATTTATTTTAATTATAGTAATTATTTATATAAATCAATATATTAAAATTTCATTTTTATCCTAACAATTAGCCTAAATAATAAATATTATTCTAGTGTTTTTAACTACATCTTGCCAGTGATAAGTTAGTGGAATATTCAAAATTTGCCTGAGTTAGATTAAACTATTGTTCTCGGCTTTTATGGCATTAGTGGTATGTATATGTTATATAAATATTTTAAGCCAAGCGTGTTGGTGATCGTTTTAGTTAATCTTGATTCAATCTATTTAAAGTAAACGCTCAAAAATTCAATATAAAAGGCTACCTGAAAACGTTTCAGGTAGCCTTTTATATTGATTAGATTGGTTTAGAGTAGGAGGTAGTAAAGCTTAAAACTACTTTATTAAAGTGTTTTGCTGACTTTTAGATTTTAATGGCTGAGCTGGCCATGTTTAATTTGGCTGCTTGAGATTAAGAACAGAAGTTACTTTGTTAACCCTATCGTGATTGCTGCCATCATGATTAGCGTATTGTTTGTGCGAATGCATACTGAATACGATTGGCTTTAATAGTGAGTAAGGTTGTGAATAATTTAAAGGCTACCTGAAACATTGATGTATGTTTTCAGGTAGCCTAGTTTTGATTACAACTCGCGGTCCCAATCAGCATCTTCGCTCCAATCCACTTTCATCACTGCTTGTATGGTGTCCATATCAAAACCACGATAGGCCAAAAAGCGCATCTGCTTTTGTTTATCGGGCAGGTTATCGGCAGGTTGTTTAAATTTTTTTTGCAACACTGCTGCTGCGCTGCTTAATTCTTGTTCACGGCTGGGTAGAAAATCACGGCTAATATCTTCACTCACACCTTTGGCATGCAAAGCTTGTTTTAAGCGCAATTGACCATGTTGATGGCTTTTGCTGTGAACATAAGCTTCAGCAAAACGTTTATCTGACTGCCAATTGCGCTCGGCAAATTCACTCAGCAGTTGGTCAATTTCTTCTTCGCTCTCAGCATGTGGAATAAGCTTACGTTTTAGCTCAGCGCGGCTGATTTCTTGGCGACCTAAAATATCCAGCGCACGTCCGCGCAGCGATTTTTGTGGCTTCATCTTTTATTCGCTAGCCTCGTTTTTTTGCGGGCGCAGATTTTCATAAATTTCAGGCAGCTTGCCAATAAGCCAATCGGGTTTGGTGGCTGGATTGTGTACCAATTCTTGCATATCGCCGTAGCCAAAAGTAACACCTACGCTCAAACAACCAGCGGCTTTGGCCGCAAGAATATCGTTGTGCGAATCGCCCACCATCAACATATTGGCTGGATCAATATTTAAAACTTCAGCGGCATGCAACAGCGGCAGCGGGCTGGGTTTTTTCTCGGCTAGGCTATCGCCGCCTAGAATCAGGCTAAAATAATCGGCCAATTTTAGCTGTTTTAATAATTCCACTGCTAAAACTTCACTTTTGTTAGTGATTACCACTAGCGGGATACCCAGTGATTTTAGTAAACCCAAGCCAGCTTCTGTTTCAGGATAGGCGCGGGTGAAATCGCTTAAGTGATCACGATAATAACGAATAAAAAGAGTGAAGCCTTGTTCCCATTGGCTTTGCTCGGCTTGGTTGTCACGACTATTGGTGAGCACGCGATGCACTAAGCTGACAAGGCCATCGCCTACATAGCTGCACACGACTTTTTCTGCCAATTTTTCTAAGCCCATTTGTTCGCGCATGGCATTGGCGGCGGCAGCTAAATCGGCAATGGAATCGCACAGTGTGCCATCAAGATCAAAAGCAACGGCTTGTACGTGTTCGAGAGTAAATTCGGTCATGGCTATCATAAAGTGAAAAATTGATGGGATGCCATTGTAGCATTTTTTGTTTGAATATTTGAAGGGTGGGCTACCTGAAAGCATTATCGACTGTTAATAGTCTTTAATACTTATAAAATACTTATAAAATAGTTGAATTTATAGATTTTTATTGATGTTTTTATTGATGTTGATAAGGTAAGAAAGCCGTTTACAAAACTGCTTTAAGGGCAAGTTTGCAAACGGCTTTTTATGGTTGAGCTGCGGCTAATTAGCCCAAATCAAAGGCTTTATGTAATACGCGCGTGGCCAATTCCATGTATTTTTCATCGATTAATACAGAAACTTTAATTTCAGAAGTAGAGATCATTTGAATGTTGATGCCTTCTTCTGCCAATGTGCGGAACATTCTAGAGGCCACACCCGCGTGTGAACGCATACCCATACCCACAATAGATACTTTGCATACAGTGTCATCACCAGTAATGTCGGTAGAGCCAATGCTTTCTTGCAAATCTTGAAGCAGTTTTAACGTGGTTTTCAAATCACCGCGTGGCACAGTAAATGAAAAGTCTGTCGTACCTTCAGCGCCAACGTTTTGGATAATCATATCCACTTCAATATTGGCATCGGCAACCGTGCCGAGGATTTGGTAAGCAATACCGGGTTTATCGGGCACGCCGCGCACGTTGATGCGGGCTTGATTTTTGTCGAATGCAATGCCTTGTACGGCCGCTTTTTCCATTTTTTCGTCCTCTTCAAAGGTAATTAACGTGCCGTTGCCGCCTTCTTGAATGCTGCTTAATACGCGCAGACGGACTTTATATTTGCCAGCAAATTCTACTGCACGAATTTGCAATACTTTTGAACCTAAACTGGCCAATTCCAGCATTTCTTCAAAAGTGATGGTGTCGAGACGCCGCGCCTCAGGCACCACACGTGGATCGGTGGTGTAAACGCCGTCTACATCCGTGTAGATTTGGCATTCTTCGGCAGATAATGCTGCTGCCATGGCAACGGCAGAAGTGTCTGAGCCGCCACGACCTAAGGTTGCAATATCGCCATTGCTGTCAATACCTTGAAAACCAGCCACAATCACCACTTTTCCAGCCTTTAAATCGGCCTGTACTTTGGTGCCGTCGATGTTTTCGATGCGGGCTTTATTGTGTGAACAATTGGTTTGTACGGGTATTTGCCAACCAGTGTAGCTTTTAGCATCAATGCCAATATCTTTTAATGCCATTGCCAATAAGCCAATAGTGACTTGTTCGCCCGTGGATAAAATGACATCTAATTCGCGTGGGTCGGGGGATTCTTGCATTTCGTGCGCCAAGGCCACCAAACGGTTGGTTTCACCACTCATGGCTGAAACCACCACCACCACGTCATAACCTTCGGCGCGGGTTTTGGCAACGCGTTGCGCAACGTTTTTAATACGCTCGGGAGAGCCGACTGATGTGCCGCCGTATTTTTGTACGATTAACGCCATTTTTTCTTGCTTTCTATTGATAACAATTTGAGTAATACAACAATGTTTGGCTGTGCTACATAAATCCAGCCAGATATTATCACTAAACTTGGCTTGGAAAACAAGGGCAGGGCAGCGAAAACGCTGGGAAAATATTGATAATACCAAGTGAATGTTTGATTGTGTGCCAAATAAGTTTCAGGCAGCCTCAAGTGTTGAAGCTGCCTGAAAAGGTTTTGGCTTATTGCTGATTTATGATTTAGCTTGTTATCCAGCTTGTTATAAAGAGTATTAGGAAAGCCTTAGCTAGCCTTTTATTATAGATTAGGCTACCTGAAATAAATTATATCTAATAAGCATCAATACAATTTAAGCTTGGCCTAAAGCCTGTTGTTGGGCAATCAATAATTCGCCAATCCCTTTTTGACCTAGCGCCAGCAACTCGTTTAATTCTTGCGGGCTAAAAGGTGCGCCCTCAGCCGTGCCCTGAATTTCAATAATACCGCCAGAAGCCGTCATCACCAAATTAACATCGCTGTCGCATCCAGAATCTTCTGGATAATCTAAATCCAACAATGGCACGCCGCCCACCACGCCTAAAGACACTGCCGCCACCGCTTCACGAATTGGGTTTTGCACCAACATACCCGCCGCCATAATTTTATTAATCGCCATGCTCAACGCCACAAATGCGCCCGTAATACTGGCAGTGCGCGTGCCACCATCGGCTTGAATAACGTCGCAATCAATCAAAATTTGACGCTCGCCCAGCTTGTTTAAATCAACCACCGCGCGCAATGAACGACCAATTAAACGCTGAATTTCTTGCGTGCGCCCACTTTGTTTGCCTGCCGCAGCTTCGCGACGCATGCGCGAATTGGTAGAAGCGGGCAACATGCCATATTCAGCCGTTACCCAGCCTTGATCTTTACCACGCAAAAAAGGCGGTAAATTTTCATCAATACTGGCGGTGCAAATCACCTTAGTGTTGCCGCACTCGATTAAGCATGAGCCATCAGTATGAGGCAGATAATTAGGCGTAATGATAATGTTGCGCAAGGCATCGGCAGCGCGAGAAGTGCGAATATAGGCAGTCATGTTTTGGCTTTCGTTTTCAATTAATGATAATCGGATCGACGCTGATTATATCACGCACAGATGTGTTATATTTCAAGCACTTTTTACACATATATTTCAGCAGGAGCTAAACCATTATGAGCATCCACAGCATGACAGGCTTTGCCAATGTAGCGGGCGAATGCGGCAGCAAACGCATTAATCTTGAATTACGCGCCGTAAACCATCGTTATCTCGATGTGCAATTTAAAATGCCCGATGATTTGCGCCAACTCGAAAGCACATTGCGCGAAGCCATTGCCAAAAACGCAGTACGCGGCAAAATTGAATGTCGCATACAAATTCAAACCATAGAAGCGGGCGCTTCAGGTAGCCTAAACTTTAATCAAGAGCTGGTAAAACAACTGGCCAAATTAAACAAAAAATGGCTTAAAAAACACAACGGCTTAGGCAAGCTCACCGTGGCCGACATTCTAAAATACCCTGGCGTAATCGCCAGCCAAAATGAAGATGAAGAAGCGTTTACCCAAACCATTCACACATTACTTGGGCAAGCCTTAATAGGCTTTGCCGCCGCACGCCGCCGTGAAGGCGAAAAAATGCAACAGCATTTACTTGAGCGATTGGCCGAAATGGAAATGATTATTGCCGCCCTGGAAACCCGTTTTCCAGAATTGCTACAAGCCCACTTAGACAAAGTGCGCATCCGTTTGCAAGAAGCCTTACAAAACATAGACGACAGCCGGCTACAACAAGAATTTGTTATGTTTATGCAAAAAGCAGATGTAGACGAAGAATTTAGCCGCCTACGCACCCACATCGCCGAAGTGCGCCGCATTGCCACCGAAAGCAAAGGCGGCGTGGGCAAACGTTTAGACTTTTTAATGCAAGAGCTAAACCGCGAAGCCAACACCTTGGGCAGCAAAGCCATTGCCGCCGAATGCACCCAAGCTTCTGTAGAGCTAAAAGTATTAATCGAACAAATGCGCGAGCAAGTGCAGAATATTGAGTAACAACGTGGGTTAGATTGATGTTTTGTTTCAGGTAGCCTTTTGAGTGAAAGGCTACCTGAAAGCTTATGATGGAATGACAATGATTGTTTGGACACCATAAGAATCAGTTTATTGATTTATTGAGTTTGGCTATGAAAATAGTTTTTTAACAAAAGCATTTTCCACACTAAAACCTCCAACACGCCCATGTCTTTAGGATGGCGCAAAGCATGAAATTTGATAAACATCCGCACCCAATGCGTATAAGCCCGCTCTGTAGACAAAGCAAAATGTTTGTACCGAACAAGCCGCCCGCACTTGGTCTAACAGTTTAAGTTTAGGAGCTCCATTTGTTTATATTGTTCATAAAATCAGTATAACAACATAATAGCCATAGAAAGATAGGCAATTTCTTGCATGACCAACAAGATTTTTCATGAAGTATTGTATGTTATAATACGGATATAATATATAAAGAACGTTATCATATTATTTAAGTTTCATCAACCAAGGAAGAAAAATGGCAAGTTATGTCGAAGGTGCACTGACAAAGGGCGAGCAGGTTATCTATCAGGGAAAGGTGAGTATTTGGTCACTGTCCCCTTTAATTATTATTGGACTTATCCTATTCTTCGTTTGGGGTCTTGGCCTTCTATTTTGGATTGCTGCGGCAATTAAATATTTCACAACTGAGCTCGCAATCACCAACAAGCGCGTTATCGCAAAATTTGGTCTCGTAAGTCGATCCACAATTGAAATTAATCTTCAAAAAATTGAAAGTATTCAAGTTAATCAGGGAATTCTTGGTCGTATTTTAAATTATGGTTCGATAGTTGTTTCTGGCGCTGGAAATCCTCAAGCTCCAATTCCTGGTATTTCTAGCCCGTTGCAGTTCCGTCGTGCGTTTGTCGATACACAAGAAAGCAATAGTCCTTCTCAAACCGTCGCTCAGGTTGCAACGGTCTAACATTGCAGTCAAGTGGACTTGCCTACGGCAAGCCGCTTACTTTGTCCGTTAACCCATACCAGCCCACAGCTCCGCGCCGTCAGGCGGAAGCTGACGTTGTTTGAGCTGTAGCGAGTTTAGGCAGTTTTCGAGGGGTGGTGCGGGGCTGGAGACGTGGAGACTATATTAGCGCTTAAATCCCAAAAAAATTACCGTTATTTCAACCTCTAGCGTCGTATTAATTCAATAGTTTGCTATATAATTAATAGTAAATTGGATCAAAAAAGATCGGCGTGACTACCCGTCATTTCTAAACGCAGCACATCTTGGCCATCTTCTGTGCTTGATTTTGCATAGATAAGTAGCCAATCTGGCTTAATATGATAATCCCGAAAACCCGTTAGATTACCGACCAAAGCATGGTCGCGGCAGCTGGCTGGCAGCGGCTGGTCATTTGCCAATAAGGTGACGATACTACCCATAAAAATAAGATGTATCTTCAGCTAACCACTCATTCAAGCTCATTGCCCCAGCAGCCGCTGAATATAAACATAAGGTTTCAATATCATGCGTAAATACCTAATTACTTTAACTGTATTATTGGCTGCCTCTTTTGTGCAAGCAAAGGAATACGGCACTTA
>CAZLYX010000036.1:0-12750 GCA_964563885.1 uncultured Neisseria sp.
GCATTACGTGTTGGCATAACACAATCAAACATATCAATGCCATGTGCCACGCCATAAACCAAGTCTTCAGGCGTGCCCACACCCATTAGATAATGTGGTTTATGTTCAGGCAGTATTGGTCCGACAGCACGCAACATGCGATACATTTCAGGCTTAGGTTCGCCCACTGATAAGCCACCAATTGCTAAACCTGGAAAATTAAATTGTTCTAAGCCTCGCAAAGATTCTTCACGTAAATCTTCATACATGGCGCCTTGCACGATGCCAAATAAAGCATTGGGATTGCGCAATTCATCAAATGCTTTCTGAGAACGCTCGGCCCAACGTAAGCTCATTTGAAGAGAAGCACGAGCTTGTGCATGAGTGGCTTCACCTGGAGTGCATTCATCTAATTGCATCGCAATATCAGAATTGAGCACTGTTTGAATGTGCATAGAGATTTCTGGCGATAAGAACAAAGTGTCACCATTAATTGGGCTTTTAAACGTGCAGCCTTCTTCGGTTAACTTGCGCATATCGGAAAGTGAAAACACCTGAAAGCCACCAGAATCAGTGAGAATAGGTTTATCCCAACCGATAAATTGATGTAAGCCGCCAAATTGTTCAATCACTTCTAAGCCTGGGCGCAGCCACAAATGATAAGTGTTACCCAGAATAATTTGCGCTTTGATGTCGTGCAAATTTTGTGGCGTCATGGCTTTAACGCAGCCATACGTGCCTACAGGCATGAAAACGGGCGTTTCGATCTTGCCATGATTTAATTCTAAAGTGCCGCGACGGGCGTAACCGTCTTTTTTGTGTAGCGTAAATTTCAACATAAAACTCTGGCGCATAGCGCAAAATAACAAAATAGTCGCAATTATAGCCCAATTGTTTACTAAAAAGCTTACAGATAGCCTATATTAAAAGAATAATATGCGCTTGTTCCTTGCCAATCAAAATGTAAATCGGCTAAAATACAGGGCTATCTATACATAGTACAGTAGTTTGATTATAGGCATGTAGCTCAGTTGGTTAGAGCACCACCTTGACATGGTGGGGGTCGTTGGTTCGAATCCGATCATGCCTACCATATATTCGACAACAAAAGCCGTGGATGGCTTTTGTTGTTTATTGTTATTTGATGAGGCTAGCTGAAATAATTTCAGCATTGCCAAAGAGTTGGTTAGTTTTGGAGTGTTACATGTTAAATATTACTTTGCCCGATGGCTCTGTTCGCGAATTTGAAGCCCCCGTATCAGTGCATGATGTGGCCGCTTCAATTGGTGCGGGTTTGGCTAAAGCTGCTTTAGCAGGCAAAGTGGATGGAAAATTAGTAGATACTTCCTACATCATTAATCAAGATGCTGCTTTGTCGATCATTACTGGAAAAGATGCTGAAGGTTTAGACATCATTCGGCACTCTACAGCTCACTTAATGGCTGATGCTGTGCAACAGTTGTTTCCAGATGCGCAAGTTACCATCGGGCCAACCATTAAAGACGGTTTCTTTTATGACTTTGCCTATAAGCGTCCATTTACACCTGAAGATTTGGTTGCTATTGAAAAAAAGATGGCCGAATTGGTTAAGCAAGATATTCCTGTTCAACGTTATGAGTTATCACGTGATGAGGCTGTTGAATACTTTAAAAACATTGGCGAAGATTACAAAGCAGAGATTATTGAGAGTATTCCGCAGGGTGAAGTTTTGTCACTCTATAAAGAAGGTGATTTCACCGACTTGTGCCGTGGCCCACACGTTCCGTCTACGGGTAAACTAAAAGTATTTAAACTCATGAAGGTGGCTGGTGCATATTGGCGTGGTGACAGCAACAATGAAATGCTACAACGTATTTATGGCACAGCTTGGGCCAATAAAGATGACTTAAAAGATTATTTACACCGTTTAGAAGAAGCTGAAAAGCGTGATCACCGTAAATTGGGCAAGCAGCTAGACCTGTTTCACTTGCAAGATGAAGCACCAGGTATGGTTTTTTGGCATCCTAGAGGCTGGGCATTGTGGCAAATTATTGAACAACATATGCGCAAAGAGTTGGATCAGGCAGGCTACAAAGAAATCAAAACACCATTGATTATGGATCGTGGTTTGTGGGAAAAATCAGGTCACTGGGATAACTACCAAGAAAATATGTTTACCACTCAATCGGAAAAACGTGATTATGCTGTTAAACCGATGAACTGCCCTGGACATGTGCAGATTTTCAACCAAGGTTTGCGTTCATATCGTGATTTGCCCTTGCGTTTGGCTGAGTTTGGTTCTTGTCATCGCAATGAACCCAGCGGTGCTTTGCATGGCCTAATGCGAGTACGTGGTTTTGTACAAGATGATGCACATATTTTTTGCACCGAAGATCAGATTGTTGAAGAATCTAAAGCCTTTAATCTGCTGGTAATGAAAATTTATAAACAGTTTGATTTCCATGATGTTGCCATTAAATTGTCATTGCGTCCTGAGAAACGTGCAGGTTCAGATGAGGTTTGGGATAAAGCAGAAAATGGTTTGCGCGAAGCACTAACTGCATGTGGCATAGAATGGGAAGAGTTGCCAGGCGAGGGTGCGTTTTACGGTCCTAAAGTGGAATATCATATTAAAGATGCTATTGGACGCTCTTGGCAGTGTGGTACTTTACAGCTTGATTTCGTGCTACCTGAACGCTTGGATGCAGAATATGTTACAGAAAACAATGATCGCGCCCGCCCGGTTATGTTACACCGTGCCATATTGGGTTCATTGGAGCGATTTATTGGTATTTTGATTGAAAACCATGCAGGATCATTCCCATTATGGCTTGCACCAGTGCAATTGGTCATCATGAATATCACTGAGAATCAAGCAGATTATTGCCATGAAGTGGCGGAACTCTTAAAATCGGAAGGCTTCCGAGTTCATTTGGATTTGCGCAACGAAAAAATTGGCTACAAAATCCGTGACAATAGCCAACAACGTTATCCGTATCAAATTGTAGTTGGTGATAAAGAAAAGCAGGAAAATAAAGTGGCAGTACGCCGCAAAGCAGAAGATTTGGGTTCAATTGATTTAAGCGATTTTATTGCTCGTTTAAAACAAGAGATAGCTCTTTCTTTAATACATTAATTTTTACAAGGAGTTTAATTATCGCACAAGAACGCGAAGCACGAATCAATGGCGAAATCACTGCTAAAGAAGTGCGTTTAATCAGTAGTACCGGTGAGCAGCTTGGCTTGGTTACTGTCCGTGATGCTTTAGTTATGGCTGAAGAACAGGATATTGATTTGGTGGAGATTTCTCCAACTGCCAAACCACCAGTTTGTAAGCTAATGGATTTTGGTAAATTTAAATATGAACAATCCAAAAAACGTGACGAAGCCAAGAAAAAGCAAAAACAGGTGCAAATTAAGGAAATAAAATTCCGCCCAGGCACTGATGATGGCGACTACAATATTAAGATGCGTAACATAAATCGCTTCTTAGAAGAAGGCGACAAAGTAAAAGTTACCTTACGCTTCCGAGGTCGTGAAATGGCTCACCAAGAGTTAGGTGCGCAGTTGTTGAAACGCATTCAATTGGAATTAAATGAAGTAGGTGTGGTTGAACAGTTTCCTAAAATGGAAGGTCGTCAAATGGTAATGATGATTGCACCGAAGAAAAAATAAGTATATACTTGCGAGTTGCTTTGTAAATCGCCGCAAAAAGCAAGTTGGTTAACGCGGCAAAAACTGTGGTGTCAGGGTTACAAGTGTTTCGAAATTTATTTCAAACCCCCTTATGCCTTATCTAATAAATGATATGGAGTTATCCCATGCCTAAAATGAAAACCAAGTCGAGCGCAAAAAAACGCTTCAAAGTACTGGGTAATGGTGGTGTAAAACGTGCACATGCGTTCAAACGCCACATTTTAACGAAAAGAACCACTAAAAATAAACGTCAATTACGTGGCACCACTATGGTGAGCAAGAGTGATATGGCTTCTATTTCTAAAATGTTACCCTACGCTTAAGGAGTTTAAAGTATGTCACGTGTAAAAAGAGGCGTTACCGCCAAAGCTCGCCATAAAAAAATACTAGCGTTAGCCAAAGGCTATCGCGGTCGCCGTAAAAATGTCTACCGTGTTGCTAAGCAAGCGGTGATGAAAGCTGGTCAATATGCTTATCGTGACCGTCGCCAACGCAAACGTGTATTCCGTCAATTGTGGATTATTCGTATTAATGCTGGCGCTCGTGAAAACGGTTTGTCTTACAGCAAATTCATGAATGGTTTGAGACGTGCCACTATTGAAGTAGATCGTAAAGTATTAGCAGACTTGGCTGTATTTGATAAAGCCACTTTTGCTCAATTAGTTGAAAAAGCTAAAGCTGCTTTAGCTTAATAAGTTATGATTTTAAAAAGGAAACCTTAGGGTTTCCTTTTTTTATTTATCCAATCAAATATAATTAAGTAACAAGTAATGGAATCAGTATGTGATTGTAAACGAGTAGAGTTAGAAATTAAAGGCTACCTGAACAATTTTATTCAACTAAAATCTTTCAGGTAGCCTTTAATGGTTTTGGCTAAATTTAAGTTAATTAGCTATTGAGTACATCGTATAAAGCTCTTTTAAGTTTAAATTGCTTGCTAGGACTTTCTAGGCTTTCACTGAATAATAAAAAACTATCTTCAACGCGCTCATCTAATGTGGATATGTTTGCATGGCGCAAACTAATATCTAAATCAGAAAATACGGCGGTAATATCTGCCAGCAGAAAAGGTCGGTTCACTGCGACTAATTCCAGAATATACCACCCAGGTAATTCATCATCTGAGCTTAAAACGATGGAAGGTGAAATAGGCATATAGCGGCTACGGCGACTATTTAAATGATAAGCCTCATCACCATCAGGCGGTGGCTCGCCCGCGATATAACGTTGCAGCTCATCCTCTAGCTTTAATCGTAATCGAGCATAATCATTAGAGCTATATTGAGCCGGTATTTGCACCATAAACGTATCAAGAATATAGTTATGTTCGGTTACATAAGCACGAGCAGTAAGAATATCAAGATTATTGTAACTAAAAATTCTACTTAAGCCGGCAAACGAACGTGGAATATTAGGCATGAATACCATTATTTCTAAGGTTTTGGTGTCTGAAATATAGCGCGTACGCATGATAGGTTGTTCAAAGTCATTAATAATTTCACTTAAGTGCCAGAGTATTTGGTCTAGTTCGTGACGTACAAAATAAGCAGGGCCAAGAATGTGCCATAGTTTTCGCTGTTGGGCGGGAGGTACGCCTTGTTTGTTGAGCATATCGAGGGCAAGTTGTTGTCGATTACTTGTTAGAGTGGCAAGGCTGTGTTCTTCGCCAGACAAATGGCGGTGAGCGCTGTTAAATAAATTTTGTAATAAGGTCGCTTTCCAGCTAGTCCATATTTTAGGGTTTGTACCACGGATATCAGAAATCGTTAGAAGATAGAGTGCAATGAGCCGCTCTTGTGTTTGAATTTTCTCGCAAAATCGGCTAACTACAGCAGGATCTTGAATGTCTTCTTTTTGAGCAGTGATTGACATTAATAAATGATCTTCTACTAACCAGCATAATAAATCTGTTTCTTCGCTGCTGAGAAAATGGTCAGTAGCAAATTGTCTTGCATCAGTTACGCCTTCAATTGCATGATTGCCGCCACGGCCTTTGGCAATGTCATGAAATAGGGCGGCTAAATAAAGAATATGCTTTTTTTCAAAAGAATCCATGAGACTAGAAGCAAAAGGTAATTCGTGACTGTGGGCGTCAATGGCTAACCGACGTACGTTGCGTACAACCATCAAAATATGATCATCAACTGGATAGACATGAAATAAATCATGTTGCAACAAGCCAACGATTTTCCCCCAAGCGGGCAGGTAATGACCGAGTAATCCGTAGAGATTTAAAAAACGCAGAGTGTTGGTTAAGCCAGCGCCACGTTTAAAAAATTGGATAAATCGTTGACGGTTGACTGGGTTTTCATAAAACTCGCGATTGATTCTTTGGCTTGCGCCCCACCAAGCTCGTAAGGTTTTTGGCGCGATAGTGGTAATGGCATTGCGGCTTTGTATAAATTCGATGATTTTGAAAATGTGTTCAGGGTTTTTAGTAAAGATTAACTTATCTGTTACAGCAATTGCATTGCCTATGTAGTAATAATCTTTATCTATTGTGTGAGCCACTCGGGGTAGGCGGGAATACATTTTGCCTTGAAGCATAGGAATAAGAATGCCATTGAGCTGCTTTACCGTTTTAGTGGCTCGATAAAGAGTACGCATCAATTTTTCACTTTTAATTTGCTTTTGATCGTCTTTCAAACCCATACTGTATGCAACTTGAGTTTGCAAATCAAAAATCAGTCTGTTCTCTGCTCGATTGGCTGTTAAATGTAAATCAATCCGAATTTTGGCCAGCTGTTTGTGGCTATTTAGTAGTAAGCTGGCTTCAATTCGGGTGATGATGCGTTTTTGAATTAACGCTATAACATCTGTATCTAAACCTTGTGCTTTTGCCAGCCACAGCATGGTGTGGATATCGCGCAAACCACCTGGGCAGGTTTTGATGTTTGGTTCAAGTTGGCTACCTGAACCTTGAGCTTTGGCATGCCTCAATTGCATTTCTTGTATTTTTCGTTCGATAAAAGAAGCAACATCACGCTGTAAACTGAGCTTATCCAACAGCTGATTTGCCAAAGTATGATTACCAACCAGATAACGACTTTCTAAAAAAGCTGAGTCAGCAGTAATGTCTTTACGAGCGCTTTCACATAATTCTTCCAAGCTACCCACTTTAATAGCAGGCGTTAATTGCATATCCCATAAAGTCTGCACGAGTACTGCCACTTTTTCTTGTAGTGCTTCGCTGAGAGAGTTGGGAGACACAATGGCCAAATCTAAATCTGAATAAGGATACATTTCTGATCGGCCGAAACCACCTGTAGCCAGCAAACACAGTGAGGCATCAGCAAAAAGTTCTTGCCATAAAGTTACCAGTGATTGTTCTAAAGCAGCACCGTAGCTTTCAAAAAAAACCATCGGTTGGCGTTTAATTAAATAAGCATCAATAGCTTGCTGTTTTTTTAGGTTCAGGTTTTGAGAGACCCGTTCAATCAGTGTTTGCATAGCATATCTCTTTAAGCAATAAATGGATTAGGCTTTCAGGTAGCCTGATCAGCAATGGTTTATTCATGGCAAAGTTGCAGCTTGTTTAAACGCTTGTTGAATGGGCACGATTGCGGCTAAGCGAGCTTGATCTATTTGATCGCCAATCTGTTCAGGGGTATTTAGGTTGTCGGCCACAATGGTTTTTGTATCAATTTGTTGTGCGGCAGAAAGCATTTGCAACCAATGCTCAAGCTGTGGGTAGGGCGTTTGTCCATGTCCTAAGCGACCCTGAGTATCGGCTACACACACATTGAGCGCTGAAGTAAATCTATCGGCACGGCGAAAGGCATCGGCTTTTTTAAGGGTATCCAATACTGTTTTAGGCTTGAGATTGGCCACACTGTGAAAAATAATATGCCAGCGACACACCAATTCTGCAAGTTCAGCGCAATGTTTGGGCACCCGCCAACGCTGGTTAACAGCTCGAACAGCAGCCACCCCAGCGACATCATGCCCGTGGTGTCTTGGTAAAATGTGAGTGGGTGTTTTTGCTTTTCCTAAGTCATGCAACAGCGCGGCGTAGCGTTCGGGTAAACTTAAATTCATTTCCGCAGCACGTTCTAATACCATTAGTGTATGGATGCCAGTGTCAATTTCAGGATGATAATCTGCTCGTTGTGGAATGCCAAAAAGCGCATCTACTTCGGGTAACAATACTTTCAAAGCGCCGCATTCACGCAATACTTCAAGCATTATTTGTGGTTGTTTTTCCATCAAGCCTTTGGCTAATTCTTGCCAAACCCGTTCAGCAACCAGCGCATCGGCTTCACCATTATTGACCATGGTGCGCATTAACAGCATGGTTTCTGAGGCTACCTGAAAACCATAACGAGCAGCAAAACGTGCAGTGCGTAAAATACGCACAGGGTCTTCGCTGAAAGCAGGTGAAACATGGCGTAGAATGCCGGCGGCTAAGTCAGCTTGACCATTGAAAGGATCAATAATTCGACCTGTTTCATCTTGCGCCATGGCGTTGATGGTGAGGTCGCGTCGGGCGAGGTCTTGTTCTAAAGTTACATCTTCAGCAGCATAAAAGTCAAACCCAGCATAGCCTTTAGCTGTTTTTCGCTCAGTGCGTGCTAGAGCATATTCTTCATGGGTTTTAGGGTGCAGAAATACAGGAAAATCTTTCCCTACTGGCTGGAAGCCTTGAGTACGCATTGCTGTGGCACTTGCCCCTACAACCACCCAATCACGATCTGTAATCGGCAATTGTAATAAGGCATCGCGCACTGCACCACCAACTAGGTAAATTTGCATAAAAGGCTACCTGAAAAGCTATTTTAGATAAACGTTAATAGTAAATGAAAATGGATAATAAGAACACGCTTGCTTTCAGGTAGCCTATTTTATTAAACCACCTAAATCTTCAAAAAATGTTAATCCGAAAATACTAAGATAAACTGCAATCAATGATTGTTGGCTAAAGATGGTTCAATCGAGGCTCAGATGTTTCTTTATTATTGTTATAACCTTTTATTTCGCAGTGTTTATTTGTATCATGGCCAACATTATATTAATCAAAACCACTTATTGCAGAGAACATTATGAATTTAAACCGTAAGATCATCGCCATTGATGGGCCGAGTGCCTCTGGTAAAGGCACGGTTGCATTGCGAGTAGCGGCAGCTTTGGGCTGGTCTTACCTTGATTCAGGTGCGCTTTATCGTTTAACAGCGTTGTATGCGCAACTAAACCAAGTGCAATGGGATGATGAAACTGGCATAGCAGAGTTGGCGCAAAAGCTTCCTGTGGTGTTTGATGGTCAAGCTGTTTTACTTGATGGTCAAGATGTGTCTGAAATGATTCGTACTGAACACATTGGCATGGGCGCATCTGTGGTGGCGCAATTGCCCAAGGTACGCAGTGCTTTATTAGAGCGCCAACGTGCTTTTTTGACAGAACAAGGATTAGTGGCTGATGGTCGCGATATGGGTTCCGTCGTGTTTCCGAATGCATTACTAAAAGTATTTTTAACTGCCAGTGCGCACATTCGCGCTGAACGTCGCGCTGCTCAATTGGGTTTGCCCACACAAGGTTTAGCATTTGATCGCATTTTTGCTGATATCGAAGCACGTGATTTGGCAGATCGACAACGTGTCGCGGCACCGCTGCGCCAGTTAGCTGATGCTGAATTGTTAGACACCAGTAACCTTGGTATTGAAGAATCAGTAAAAAAAGTGCTTGATTGGTATCACAAAAAACAAAATTAAGTTATAATTAACAGCTCAGGTAGCCCGTCATAAAGGCTACCTGAATTGTAATCTAACTTACCGAGCCAAGGACGGTAAGTTTTTATTAACTAAGACCCCGCACTTCTTGGCGGTGTAAAAGAAAGAAATATATAACATGGAAAATTTTGCCCAGTTATTGGAAGAGTATTCAGCCCTACAAGAGATGAATCAAGGCGAAGTAATTACTGCTGAAGTTGTTGGCATAGACAATAACTTTGTTACAGTAACCGCCGGTTTGAAATCAGAATCTCTGATTGATTTAAATGAATTTAAAGACGCTAACGGCGAATTAGAAGTTAAAGTTGGCGATTTTGTAACCGTGACCATCGAGTCTATAGAAAACGGTTTCGGTGAAACCAAGCTTTCTCGTGAGAAAGCAAAGCGTGCCGCCGACTGGATCACCTTGGAAGAAGCCATGGAAAATGGCGATATTCTGTCTGGTGTGATCAATGGCAAAGTAAAAGGCGGTTTAACCGTTATGATCAACAGCATCCGCGCATTCTTGCCGGGTTCATTAGTTGATACGCGTCCTGTAAAAGACACCTCTCATTTTGAAGGCAAAGAAATTGAATTCAAAGTGATCAAGCTGGATAAAAAACGCAACAACGTAGTGGTTTCTCGTCGTGCTGTTTTAGAAGCGACTTTAGGCGAAGAGCGTAAAGCCTTGCTTGAGAATCTACAAGAAGGTTCAGTAATCAAAGGTATCGTTAAAAACATTACTGATTACGGCGCATTCGTTGACTTAGGCGGCATTGATGGCTTGTTACACATCACCGACTTAGCATGGCGTCGTGTTAAACACCCAAGCGAAGTATTAGAAGTTGGCCAAGAAGTTGAAGCTAAAGTATTGAAATTTGACCAAGAAAAAAGCCGCGTATCATTGGGCTTGAAACAATTAGGCGAAGATCCTTGGCATGGCCTATCTCGTCGTTACCCACAAAGCACTCGCTTATTCGGTAAAGTGTCTAACTTAACTGACTACGGTGCGTTTGTTGAAATCGAACAAGGTATTGAAGGTTTAGTACACGTTTCTGAAATGGATTGGACCAATAAAAACGTTCATCCAAGCAAAGCTGTTCAATTGGGCGATGAAGTTGAAGTGATGATTTTGGAAATTGACGAAGATCGTCGTCGCATCAGCTTGGGCATGAAACAATGTCAAGCTAACCCATGGGAAGATTTTGCTACTAACCAAAATAAAGGTGACAAAATCTCTGGTGCAGTTAAATCAATTACCGACTTCGGCGTATTTGTAGGTTTGCCTGGTGGAATTGATGGCTTGGTTCACTTGTCTGATCTTTCTTGGAGCGAAACTGGCGAAGACGCCGTACGCAAATACAAAAAAGGTGAAGAAGTTGAAGCAGTTGTATTGGCCATTGATGTAGATAAAGAGCGTATCTCTTTGGGCATCAAACAGCTGGAAGGCGATCCATTTAGTAACTTTATTAGTGTAAATGATAAGGGCTCTTTGGTTAAAGGTACGGTTAAATCAGTAGATGCCAAAGGCGCTGTTATCGTTTTATCTGAAGAAGTAGAAGGCTATTTGCCAGCTGCTGAATGGTCGAGCGATCGTGTTGAAGACTTAACCACCAAAGTTAAAGAGGGTGATGAAGTTGAAACTGTTGTGGTAACAGTTGATCGCAAAAACCGCAGTATTCGTTTATCTGTTAAAGCGAAAGACGCTAAAGATGGCCGCGAAGCGCTAAGCTCAGTTAAAGCCTCTTCAACCGCCAATGCTGGTACTACTAGCTTGGGTGATCTGCTGAAAGCTAAACTTTCAGGCGATCAAGAATAAGGTATTGGTATGACCAAATCTGAGCTAATGGTGCGTTTGGCAGAGATTTTTGCTGAGAAAAACAATATTCAATTGGTTGCAAAAGATATTGAGTATAGCGTTAAAGTTTTGGTAGACACCATGACCCGTTCTTTGGCAAAAGGTCAGCGTATTGAGATTCGTGGGTTTGGTAGTTTTGATTTAAACCACCGTCCTGCGCGTGTCGGTCGTAACCCAAAAACCGGAGAGAAAGTTGAAGTGCCTGAGAAGTATGTGCCGCACTTCAAACCGGGTAAAGAGTTACGTGAACGTGTTGATCAAGCTTTGCAAAACAGCACCCACTAAGTTGTATAAAAAACACCGCAGAAATGTGGTGTTTTTCTATATATTGTTAGAGAATTAGTAATGAGTAGATATAACAGTAGGCTACCTAAAACTTTTCGGGTAGCCTACTGTTCTTTACTTTTCTGTCTAATATCAAAAACTGATATCAAAAGAATTTAAAAAGGGGTTTACGATTGTCTAAATGTATTTGAATGAAATCATATAACCAGGAAATAATTAGATACTTGAATATTGATAACATTAAGAGCGAGAAAACCATCATTACATTAAAAAATTAGCCAATCCGATTGGATGTTATTGTTGATTAAATATAGATATTTGGATAGTAGGATTTTGGGTTGTGTGCGTTGAAGTGTTACAAAATTATAGATATTTAAAGTTAAGTAATAATAGATATGGCTTTGATTGGGGTAACAAGACATAATGCCATGTGTATTTAAAATGACCTTATATGCCTGATTGTAAAGATAGTTTATAATCATCATAAGAATAATGATTATAAAATACTATCGTCAGTGTGCATGCATTATTTCTATGCTATGCGGTATAAACGGTTGGTTAAGCCTATCTTTGGTGATGGATGAACTTTTTGTAATATGATTTCGTCTTAGCTGTTTTATATTCAAAAAATTTAGAATTACTCTCATTTGTTATTGTTAGTTAGGATAAGAATGTCTATTGTTAAAGTAAAGCTCAAGCATCATCGTGATCCCAAAGAGTCAGTAGAGCATCTGCTGAATTCTTCTACTGCGCCTCTTGTTTTGGAAGCTATAAATGGAGCAGACTATTTAGTAGAAACTGATGATGGTGTGAATAATCTTCAAGTTAAGCGCATTGGCGATGACTTGTATTTTTTTGAGCAGGGCGAAGCTGAACCCAAGGTTATCGTGCAATCATATTTCAATGCCGAAGACAGCCAGGTATTGGTGAATAATAGCCGTGGCGACTACCAAGTATTTGATCTGTCAGCAGAGGCAAAACCTGAAGCAATGCTGGCGAGTGAAGTAAGTGGTGGTAATCTCAAAACTGTAGGCATAGTTGCCGGTGGTTTAGGTGTTTTGGCTGCGGTAGCTGCTTTAGGTGGCGGCGGATCGGGTGGTGGTTCAGATTCAGAAAATTCTGTAAAACCGATTCCACAAGATGTTACTAAACCAGTTCCCCCATCTAGTAACAAGCCAGTAGAAAACAAGCCAGTTGAAAGCAAGCCAGTAGAAAACAAGCCAGTAGAAAACAAGCCAGTAGAAAACAAGC
>CAZLYX010000036.1:12850-19443 GCA_964563885.1 uncultured Neisseria sp.
CCAGTAGAAAACAAGCCAGTAGAAAACAAGCCAGTAGAAAACAAGCCAGTAGAAAACAAGCCAGTTGAAAACAAGCCAGTTGAAAACAAGCCAGTTGAAAACAAGCCAGTAGAGAACAAACCAGTAGACAATGAACCAGCAAAACCAGTTGCTTCAGGTAAAGAAAGTGGTTTAACGCTCGATACAGCTGATCACTACTATTCGCCAAAAACCATTAAAGCGTTTATTGATACCATTAGCAAAGCTGGCGGCACTTTCTTACAGCTGCATTTTTCTGACCATACGAGTTATGGAATTGAAAGTAAAATATTAGGTCAAACCACAGATAAAGCGGTATTAAATGCAGATGGCAGCTACACAAACCCACAAACTGGTAAGCAGTTTTTAAGCTACTCTCAAGTAGCTGATATTGCGAAGTATGCAAAAGAAAAAGGTGTAGAGCTCATTCCAGAAGTGGGCACTCCTAATCATATGGATGCAATTTTTCAGCTATTAGAATATGAAAAAGGTGCTGCATATGTGAAGTCGCTAAAATCAGATCTGGCCAATGATGAAATCAAAATTACCAGTGAAAAAAGTATTGATTTTGTGAAGTCATTGCTTGGCGAAGTGATTGGAGCTTTTGGTGATAGCAGTAAGCACTTGCATATAGGTGGTGATGAATTTGGTTATCCTATTGCCAGTAATCATGAGTTCATTAGCTATGCCAATAATTTAGCCGCTTTTCTGGCTGATAACGGCTTAGGCATGCGCATGTGGAACGACGGTTTGATAAAAGCAAATTTAGGTGAGCTAAACCGTGATATTCAAGTTACTTATTGGAGCTATGATGGCAACCCCGGCAATGAAGCTGTTGCTGCTGAGCGTCGCGCATTTCGTGCTAGCCTGCCGGATTTATTGGACGAGGGCTTCGAGGTTTTAAACTACAATTCCTATTACTTGTACTCCGTGCCAGAAGATGGCTCAGGCACATCTCAGAGCGGCGATTTTGCGGCGCGCGATACCATGTTAAACTGGGATTTAGGGGTATGGGATGGTAAAAATCATGATAATGCAATTGAAGACACCAGTAAAATCATCGGTTCATCGTTGAGCATTTGGAGTGAAGAGGTTGGTTCTTTAAGCGATGCTACCATTCAAAAATATACTGAAAGCCATCTGACCGCTATTATTGAGAAAACCAAAGCAGCAGCTGATAGTACAGGCAAGGCTTTAGCTGAGCTCGAATCAGCGAGTGCTAATGGGTTTGTTAATTTGGTACAAGAAGTCTATATGGATTTCGAACAAATAAAAGATGATGAAATCATTAATTTATGGGGCAATGGTACACAGATCTTGAATTTATTACAGGAAGATGTGCTTGATTCAAAGACTGGTTTAGATGTGTGGGTACATGGTACGCAAAGTGATATTGTAAAATTAGATGCAAGTAATTGGGCTAAAAGCACACAAATGATCAAAAAAGGGACAGATGATTTTGTGGCTTATGAGCATAATGGCAATAAACTATGGGTTGATATAGAAGTGGTTATTCAAATGATTTAAACATTATCTTGATGCGTTTTAAAAAAGGCTACCTGAAAGTTTAAGGTAGCCTTTTTATACATGCTATCAAACTAAAAATTTAGTTTTCAGTATTAAGAATGGCGGGTACAAACTGCAGAATTGTGTTACGCAGTGGAATGAGCTTGCCGTGAAAAAAATGTGAAGCACGCGGCAATACCACTACAGGAATATCCTGTTCTGCAGCCCAATTAAAAGCATTGTTCACTGGCACAACTTCATCGGTTTCACCGTGTATCAATAAGGTTTTGGTGGCATCTGGCGCATTTGGCTCAGTGTCACGCTGCTGATACATGCCCACTGCAGGTGCCATTAGCAGCAATAAATCGGGTGAACACTGTGCGGCCGCAAACAGCGATACATATCCACCAAATGAAAATCCAGCAATTGCCAGCTTGTTTACTTGTGGGTGTTGCGCTCGAGCATAGTCAATAACCGCAAGGCAATCTTCGCTTTCTCCACCACCATAATCATGCTCACCTTCGCTGTTGCCAACACCGCGTAAATTAGGTAAATAGCAATGAAAACCCAATTGATTTAAAGCTTTCGCCGCAGTTTGAATCACCTTGTTGGTGTTGGTGCCGCCTTGCAGCGGATTAGGGTGGTTAATCACCGCCACGCCTCGTTCAACGCTTTGTGGTGGTAAATAAATGGTTTCCAAGCTGCCAACTGGGCCAGTAATGTGGACGATATGATTCGGTTTTAACATTAAACATTCCGTAAGTTTTCAGGTAGCCTCAAAGTATAAAGCTAGAACATCATTATTCAATAGGGTCAATCAACAAGCGCTCAACCACTTTGCCAGCGGCTAATTCTTGTTGCAAAATTTCTTGCAAATCGTCTTCATCCACATAGGTATACCAGCGTGCTTCTGGGTAAATCACCATGGCAGGGCCAGATTCACAACGACCAAGACAGCCTGATTGGCTGATGCGCAGCTTGCCTGCGCCCATCAAGCCCATTTCTTTGGCGCGGCCTTTTAGAAAATCTAAAGCAGCAGTGGCTTCAGCGTTATCATTGCAGCTTTGTTTGCAGGCATCATGACGAGCGTTGGCGCAAATAAATAAGTGACGTTGAAAATAACTCATGTGTGCGTTCTCCGAGAGATAAATATATGTTCAGGTAGCCTTAGCTTAGAAACAAGGTTTTGCCATTGTTTTGATTATGGAGTTTAATTGCAGTGAGCATTCGATTAAAGTTTAAATCATAACGATCTGAAATCAAATCGGCATGTTTTTTGAGCTTATCAAAATTTTGTTCTTTCGGCGTATTTTGAAAGGCAATCACCGCCATGTTACCATGGCTTTCTGCTGGCAATTCGATCACGCGACCTTCAAATACACTCAGCAAACTTTCAACAAATCGTTGGTAACGCTTATCGCCACTCCACCAGTTGGTCACAAAAATACCGTTATCAGACAAAGCTTGGCGACAATTACAGAAAAATTCTTCGCTCACCAAAGCATCAATAATTTGCTCGCCATCAAAACCATCTACCATTAACACATCAGTGCCACCGCGCAATGTTTTTATATATTCAGCGCCATCAGCTTCAATGATTTCAAACCGATCATCTTCTAGCGGTAACTCAAACATACTGCGCGCCACATTGATGACTTGCGGGTTGATGTCAACCGCTGTTTGCTTGGTTTGCGGCAAATAAGTATCAATCCAGCGCGCAAACGAGCCGCCACCCAAACCAATTTGAGTGATGTGATTGGGTAGCTTATCAGCAAAGAGTAGCCAGCCCATCATGGCGCGGCTATACGACAATACCAGCTCAGCAGGATGATCTAAATTCATAGAGCTTTGGATAGTAGGGCTACCTAAATGCAGCGAGCGAATATTACCTTCTTCGGAGATGCCCACTTCAGGCAGCTCAAATTGCTGGGCGCGTACGCGACGGTAAGGATGGCGGGCCATAGAATGTCCATTAATATTGATAGGTGTTTGGGTTGGAAAACAGATGACTGTTTTTGAAATAGTGTCTTTTATTATCGAAACGAATGCAGGAAACATCATATACGCAAGCTACCTGAATACAGGAAGCATCAAAACACAGTGCGTAAACATTGCATAGGCTGAGCTTATTTTAATACAGAACACCAATTTAGTCAGGTAATGAGCTGTTATTGAGATAGAAACACATTTAATCTGTATTAAAGCTAAGGCTACCTGAAAAGTTGTTTTCAGGTAGCCTTAGCTTTAATAACTGCGTAATTTAATATAGACTACATAGATATTTTTGTTCATTGCTGATATAAAAATTATCTAATCTAGTTTGCTGCTCATTTTAATAAAGATTTTAGCGTGCCAAGAATAGAAGAAACTCTTTGTTAACAATAGTATAGATAAGTACTAAGTGATACACTAAAAATTGTATGAATTTGAATGTTCAAGGTGTTTAATTAGTTTAGTTTTGTCCGTATAATCATAATGCGTTAAGATACAAAGCTTATTCATTAAATTAGCTTCATTAAATTACGGGCTTGTCTTTGAATATTCAGGCTGAGCTACTCGTGTTACATCATAAAGTTGTTTGAGATGCCGAATGAAATCGTATTAACGGATTCGTTTTAAAACCTTCCTCATTTAAATGAGGGATAATTCTAATAATGAAGTCACTAGGAGAAACTGTATGAGTTCAACTAACCAACAAGAGCGCGTCCGCCACGCCGGTTTGCGTGAAAAAATCATGTCTGCCGAGCAAGCCGCTGAATTTATCCAAAACGGCATGAATGTAGGCATGAGCGGTTTTACTGGCGCTGGTTATCCAAAAGCCATACCGAGCGCATTGGCCAAACGCATTGAAGAAGCCCACGCTCGTGGTGAAGAATTTAGCATTGGCTTATTAACTGGCGCATCAACTGCCGCAGAATGTGATGGCGTATTGGCTAAGGCTAAAGGCATCAAAATGCGCACGCCTTACCAATCTGATCCTGAGTTTCGTAAGCAAGTTAATGCTGGTGAAGCCTATTATTTTGACGTGCATTTGTCGCATGTTGCCCAACAAAGCACATTCGGCTTTTATGGCGATATGCACATGGCTGTTATTGAAGTGGCCGGTATTTTGCCAGATGGACGCTTAATTCCTTCTACTTCTATCGGCACCAGCAACGCTTGGTTGAATAACGCTGATAAAATTATTCTTGAAGTAAATAGCCGTCAAAGCTTATTACTTGAAGGCATGCACGATATTTACGACGACATTGGCGTACCGCCTAATCGCAAACCAATTCTCATCACCACACCAGGTGAGCGCATTGGCGATCCCTACTTGAAATGTGATTTAAGCAAAGTAGTGGGCGTGGTGTTAACTGATTCACCAGATCGCAACAGCAAGTTTGCTGATCCAGATGAAAACTCAAAAAACATTGCCAATTTGATTATTGACTTTTTCGGTCATGAAGTAAAAAAAGGTCGTATGCCAGCCAACCTGTTGCCATTGCAATCAGGTGTGGGCAACGTTGCCAACGCCGTTTTAGCAGGCTTGCAACATAGCCCGTTTGAAAACTTAGCTGGCTTTACCGAAGTATTACAAGATGGCATGTTAGATTTAATTATGTCTGGCAAAATGACCATGGCTTCTGCCACTGCAATGTCATTAAGCCCAGATGCATTAGATCGTTTTAATGCCAATATCGAAAGCTTGCGCAGCCGCATTATTTTGCGTCCACAAGAAATCAGTAACCACCCTGAAGTGTCGCGCCGCTTAGGTGTATTGGCGATTAATGCCATGATTGAATGTGATATTTACGGCAACGTAAACTCTACTCACGTGATGGGCACCAACATGATGAATGGCTTAGGCGGCTCAGGTGACTTTGCCCGTAATGCCTTTACCTCATTTTTTGTTACACCTTCAGTAGCAAAAGATGGCGCCATTTCGTGCATCATGCCGATGGTTTCACACGTTGACCACACCGAGCATGATGTAATGGTGATTGTGTCTGAACAAGGCTTGGCAGACTTACGTGGCTTAGCACCACGTCAGCGCGCAAAATTAATCATTGAAAAATGTGCTCACCCAGACTACCGCCCAATGTTGCAAGATTACTTTGATCGCTCTTGTAAAACGGCGGGCATGCAAACGCCTCATATTCTCAGTGAAGCTTTGTCATGGCATCAACGCTACATCGAAACAGGCGATATGCGCATAAAATAAGCGTATAAAGCTGCCTGAAAAAGGCAAAGCAATATTATAAATGCCTCTTATTTACAGTGTAGATAAGAGGCATTTTGTGTGGTTAATTTTAATGCTTGCTCAAGCAAATAATGTTTCAGGTAGCCTATTGTTGGTTATATTTTGATGATTTAGTAATATAATAGAACAATTAATATTACATTATTTATATTTTTGTAAAAAATATAAATAATGTATTGGATTTTAAGTTATCAGATTTACTAACATCAACGCCATCAGGCAAAAATATAACCATCACTCGCAGCTTGCAAGCTTGCGATCGTACGGCCACAGAGTGGTTGCGAGAGAGGGCGCAGATTGCTACGCGAGCAGAATCACTGCATCTAGGTGAAGCATCAATCGCATTAAAACAACATAAAAACAGTATAGAAAGTATGGTAAAAAACCCCTAAAGTGCAGATTGATATAAGAATATAAAATTTGACTTTGTCTACTTTACTTTAGGTTCACTCATAACCACACGATATATCGTAAGATGCTTGGTTATATAACTAGCATCGGCTGACTCCATGCCTTAAATGTGGAGCCAGTCATACAAGACGCAGCCCGAGGCCCATATGAACAACACGGAACAGCAATTTCTTAAATCACTGGACGATAAGCTTTGGAAAGCGGCAGATAAGCTCCGCGCCAACCTCGATGCGGCTAACTATAAACATGTAGTACTCGGCTTAATTTTCCTCAAGTACGTATCCGATGCTTTTGAAGAGCGCCAAGAACAACTTATCGAACTGTTCAAAAACGACAGCGATGACAACATCTATCATCTACCGCGTGAAGACTTCGACAGCGATGCTGACTACCAGCAAGCGCTGCAAGACGAGCT
>CAZLYX010000037.1:0-18909 GCA_964563885.1 uncultured Neisseria sp.
ATCCAGAGCGTGATATTCCAGCAGAAGCAATGGCTGTGCATGGTATTAGCTTAGAGCAATTAGAAAGTGAACCAGTTTTTGCAAAAGTTGGACAGCAAATTGCCGATTTTTTAAAAGGTGCTGAGCTGATTATTCATAATGCCAAGTTTGATGTGGGCTTTTTGGATATGGAATTTCAACGCATGGGTTTACCAACAATAGATGAGCTGGATTGCACAGTTACCGACACATTGGCAATGGCGCGCGCAAATTATCCTGGTCAAAAAGCTAGTTTAGACGCTTTATGTAACCGCTTGGGCGTAGATCGCAGCAAACGTGTGTTGCACGGCGCATTGATTGACTGTGAATTGCTGGCAGAAGTTTATCTGGCGATGACGCGTGGTCAATACAGTTTAGTTGACAGCCTGACTGCCGAAACAGAAGAACAACGAAGTGCGCAAACATTAAGCCGACCTCAGCATTTAAAAGTGATTGCTGCCACTGAGCAAGAATTAGATGAACATAAGGCTTATTTAGATGTATTAGATAACGCAGTAGGTGGTGTTTGTGCGTGGCGTGCTGACGTTTAAATTGATTGTTGCTGCATTTTATCGTGAATGGATGGTGGCTTATGGCCCAAAATATTGCCTTGATTCCTGCAGCTGGAATAGGTAACCGCTTTGGTGCGGGCAAGCCTAAGCAATATGTAGATATTGCTGGTAAATCAGTGTTGCAGCATACGCTTGATATATTTTTAAATCATTCAAATATAGATATCGTGGCCGTGGTGTTGGCACCAGAGGATCAGGTTTTTCAGGTAGCCTCAGCAGGTAAATTGCTGGTATATCATTGTGGTGGTGAAACACGTGCAGAAACGGTAAGCAATGGGTTGGCGGCTCTATTGGCAACAGATATTGTCAGCTTAGCAGACAATATTTTGGTACACGATGCTGCGCGTTGCTGTTTGCCTGTTACTGCGCTGGATAGATTATTGACTGAGGCGGGCGATCGCCCTGAAGGTGGGATTTTAGCAGTGCCTGTGGCCGATACTTTGAAGCGAGCAAACGATTCTGAGCATATAAAAGAAACTGTTGCACGCGGTGATTTATGGCAAGCGCAAACGCCACAGCTTTTTCCTGCGGGGCTGTTACAGCGCGCGCTGAGTGAGGTTGATTTAAGCAAGGTTACTGATGAAGCCAGTGCAGTAGAAGCGCTGGGAATATCTCCATTGTTGGTGACGGGTGATAGTCGTAATCTGAAAATGACTTTGCCACAAGATGAGTATATTGTGCGTTTGCTTTTGCAAAATATTTAAAGGCTACCTGAAAGGTTTCAGGTAGCCTTTGTTAATCTACTTTTTAACCAATGATTCAGTGCTTAATATTAAGCATCAGTTAAGTTATATCGAAAACTGCTTTGCTATGATAGATGTTGGAAGTGTTTGAAATTACCAAGATGCAAATAATTGAAGAAATGACGAATTTAATGTTTCTATTGTTAATTTAAGTATCTGATTAGCCAGATGAAAATTTTTAAAGTGCATGTTAAGGATTGAGAGTACAGATTTTAGTAGCAATATTTAAATGCCAAAATGCATGGAAATGGTAATAGATAATGATATAAAAGCCAAATAGTCGCTAAACTAGCTACCGATTACCCATCATCTAAATAAGCATATTATGACTCTATCGACCCAAAATATTATTCAGCAAGGCATTTATCGCCACTATAAAGGCAATCTATATCAAGTATTGCATACTGCACGACATTCAGAAACTGAAGAGCAGATGGTCGTTTACCGCTGTTTGTATGGGGAATACGGGGTATGGGTTCGGCCATTGGCGATGTTTGCTGAGATTGTTATCGTAGATGGCAAGAAAATACCACGATTTGAATTGATAAAATCGTTGGCAGATTAATTTAAGATGATGAGTAATAAACAATTTTTAGACTATTATTACCTTTAGCTAGCGCTACCATGGGTGCGTGCTTATTTGTCACCAGAAAAACCGTATTATCTAAGCTCATTAAGGAGCCTGATCTGGTTGATATTCTAGAAAGCTTGATAAAGTCTAAGCAGTTAATTTTTAATTCTAAAATTTCATACTGGCTTTTATAAAAAGATAAAAACTTGGCTATAAAATAAAACAAACGACAACAAAAAAATCATAATGATTACGTTAATATAAAAAATAAGGTTTTTAATCATACCAAAAGCTACCTGAAACTTATTTTTCTCTTTATTTTTTCCTGAGGGCGATCCATGAATATTCGTGTTGGACAAGGTTATGATGTGCATCAACTGGTGGTGGGAAGACCACTGATTCTTGGTGGTGTGAACATTCCGTTTGAAAAAGGATTATTGGGGCATTCTGATGCGGATGCGTTATTGCACGCGATTACTGATGCTTTATTAGGTGCAGCAGGTTTAGGTGATATTGGCAGCCATTTCCCCGACACTGCGGCTGAGTTTAAAGATGCAGACAGCCGCGTGTTATTGCGTGCGGCTTGTCGCGCGGTACAAGATGCAGGTTGGCAGGTGGTTAATGTAGACAGCACCATCATTGCGCAGCAACCGAAGTTGGCGCCGCATATTGCAGGCATGCGTGCTAACATTAGTGCAGATTTGGGTTTGCAAGCTGATTGTGTCAACATTAAAGGCAAAACCAATGAAAAACTTGGTTACTTGGGGCGCATGGAAGCGATTGAAGCCCAGGCGGTTGTGCTGTTGAAACAAGTACAATAGGCTACCTGAAACACTTTTTCTTTTAAATACATGTTGGTTCAGCTATGATATTAGTTAGCTAGCATTTATTTTTAAATTCTGTACTCGAAATAGAGAGAGGGTTATCATGACAACACAAGACGAAATGAAACGCAATGCTGCTGTTAAAGCCGTAGAATATGTGCCTGAAAACGAGTATATCGGCATTGGCACAGGCTCTACCGTCAATATGTTTATCGAGGCATTGGCTGCGAGTGGTAAAAAAATTAAAGGTGCAGTGAGTAGTTCAAAAGCCACCTCTGAATTGTTGGCGAAATATGATATTCCCGAAGTGTTGTTGAGCGAAGTATTGCACGTGGCAGTTTATATTGATGGTGCTGATGAAGTTAACCATACTTTGCAGATGATTAAAGGCGGCGGCGGCGCGCTGTTGAAAGAGAAAATTATTGCAACAGCCGCTGATAAATTTATTTGTATTGCTGACGAAAGCAAATATGTTTCCCGTTTGGGTAAATTCCCGCTACCAGTAGAAGTGATTCCGATGGCGCGTTCGTTGGTGTCACGTCAGCTCCTGAAGCTTGGTGAGCCAGAATTGAGAATTGGTTTTATAACAGACAGCGGCCATGAAATTGTAGATGTGCATAACATGGATTTATCGCGCCCATTAACCACCGAAGATCAAATTAATCTTATTTCAGGTGTGGTTGAAAATGGCTTATTTGCTCGTGACGCAGCTGATTTATTAGTGCTGGGTAGGGCAGATGGTGTAGAAGTGATTAAACCTCACGTATAAAGTGTGGAGAAAAGAAACAGCGGCTTTTTAAGCCGCTTTTTTTATTTACCTATACTTATAATGGCAAAATTATGAGGTTGTTTAAAAGCGGAGCCACGCCAGTAAAGTGATGCATTATGGCATAATAATGCGTTTGTCTTAAAGATTGACCGTTTATGCCATTGCTATAAGGAAATTTGTTATAATCGCTACCCAATAACATCACCAAACTACTTAAGATATCCCTAAACTCATGAAGCAAAAAATTCTAATGCTCACTATTGGCCTTGCTATTGGGCCTGTTTTTTCGGCATCGCCGCCAATGGCGCCTGTTGTTACGCCCGAATTACACTTAAATACAGCGGAGCCAGCGCTACCTAACAACTTGCGCGAAGGTAAAGAGTGGGTGCCCACTACTGAGACAGTACAAACGAAAATCATAGAGGTAGACGAAGAAGCTTTGTTGGCTAATCCAGAATTGTTGGAGCGGGTGATGTATTCGGCTATTGTTGGTCAAAACCTAGCAGGAATAAAGGCAAGTTTGCCCATTTATGAAAAGTTGCCTACTCAAGATCCGATGTTATTGGCTTATGCACGTGCTATTGTTGCGCGTGCTGATGGGCGTGCAGCGGATTCAGTGGCGTATTATCGCCAAGTGATTGCCCAACAGCCAGATGCTTTGGCGGTACGGATGCAGCTAGCGCAAGCGCTGTTTGAAAACTCTGAAAATGAAGCAGCAAATGATCAGTTTAATAAGCTGCAAGCTGAAAATTTACCAGATGAAGTGCGCGAAGTGGTGAAAGGTTATCAAGAAGCTTTGCTGAAGCGTGATTCGTGGAGTTTTTACGCAGGCGTAAATATTTTGCGTGAAAAAAACATCAATCAAGCGCCCAAAGAGCGTCGTTTGGGGGGCTATTTATCTGAAGAGGAATGTAGCCAAGCGCAGGCGGCTAACCCTAACGATGATTGTTATCGTGGCTGGACGTTTAACGAACCGATTGATGCATTGGGCATTAACTATCAATTTGGTTCGTCAAAAAAATGGTCTTGGCAGCGCGGCTATTACGGTAAATTAGATGTTGATGGTTATGGTAAATATTATCCAAGCGAAACTGATTACAACGATATGACTCTGCGCGTAGCACCGGCTGTGGGCTATGCCGATCAGCGTGATGAAGTGGGTGTTTCACCATTTCATGAGCGCCGTTTATATGGCAACAAAGCATACAGCTACACCAATGGCGCACGTGTTTATTGGAATCGCTGGTGGACACCCGCGCTGCAAAGTTTAAGTGCATTTGAATACGGAAATGTCAACAACACCCAGCGTTCGCGCTCAGATAATACCAACCAGTTGGCGAGCGGCTCTTTATTGTATTACGCTAGCGCGCGTCAATATTGGCTGGCTGGTGTAGATTTATACCGAGAACGCAATCCTGATGATGATTCGGATAGTTTCAATCGCTATAACAGTCGCATTGCTTGGGGACAAGAATGGCCCAAAGGTATTTCCAGCCGAGTGCAGCTTAATTATGCGCGCCGCTATTATCGAGCACCAACTATGTTTAGTGACGGCGCAAATCGTCGCGATAAGGAATGGGGCGCTAGAGTATCGCTGTGGCACCGCAGTGTTCATTTTGGTGGCATGACACCAAGGCTTACATTCAGCCGCAACAGTATTGGTAGCAACGATGAGTATTACGAACACAATAAAAATCGTTTATATCTTGAGTTGAATAAAACCTTTTAAGGCCAATTTATTAAAAAGGCTACCTGAAAGCAAGCTGATGCATTTTTGTACAGCTAAATCTTTCAGGTAGCCTTTTAGTTTTTAGGTTGTATATGAAACGTTCACAAGCGATTTAACGTTAAATAATGGTTTTCCATTGTTGTTAATAATCACGTTTCTTTCAGGTAGCCTTTAGTCACCTTAAGCAACTGAAAGAAAAGTTGGCGTGGGTAGAGCTGTTACAATAATGGCTTGTTAAAATTATTGAAAAACTATGAGTACTAAAAGTATTAGATTAAATATATTATTAACGAGTATATTGTGTTTGACATTGGCTTACAGTCCAATGCTGCAGGCGCGTTCGATTAAAGAAAACGCCCAGCAAAGTTTAGGTTGGCTGGCCAATAAACACAGTAGTTGGGTTAAAAATAATGCCCACTCGCATTATTTTGCTCGAGTTGTTTCAGTATGGGATGGCGATAGCGTTAATGTAATAGATACCAACGGCAAAAAACATAAATTGCGCTTGGCTTATATAGATGCGCCAGAAACTAATCAAGCACACGGCATGGCTAGTCGAGACGCATTGCGAAGTGTATTAAATGGTCAAAAGGTTGAGGTAATCGTATTCGAGCTAGATCAATACCGTCGCGAAGTGGCCAAAATAATGTTGGATGGGCAAGATGTAAACCAATGGCTACTTGAACAAGGACATGTTTGGCATTATGTATCGATTGCTAAACGCAAACAGAACAAATTAGATTACGCGGATTACGCTTATGCTGAAGCGGTGGCTCGTCAAGTGAGGTTAGGCTTATGGCAGCAGCGCGCACCTTTAGCGCCGTGGACATTTCGTAAAAATCAGCGCAAAGCTTCAGAATAATAGATGCGTAAATATATGTTTATATTGTTTTTTAGGTAGCTGATGGCTTAAATGGAGTAGGTTTATGAATCAAGCTAAGCGTCGGGAAATGTTTGAACGATGGCGCGCCGCTAATCCGCATCCCACCACTGAATTAAATTTTCGCAGTCCATTTGAGCTGTTGATTGCAGTTTTATTGTCGGCGCAAGCTACTGATGTGGGTGTGAACAAAGCGACCGTTAAACTGTTTGCGGCGGCGAATAATCCGCAAGATATGCTTGATTTAGGATTGGAGCGGGTGCGTGAGTACACCAAAACCATTGGTCTGTTCAACACTAAATCTAAACACATTATTGAAACTTGCCGCATTTTATTAGAGCAACATGGCGGAGAAGTGCCTGCAGAGCGAGCAGCTTTAGAAGCGTTGCCAGGAGTGGGTAGGAAAACGGCCAATGTGGTGCTTAACACGGCGTTTGGTCAGCTGGCGATGGCGGTAGACACGCATATTTTTCGTGTTTCAAACCGTACAGGTTTAGCACCTGGTAAAAATGTGCGTGAAGTAGAAGATAAATTGATGAAATTCATCCCCAAAGAGTTTCTAATTGATGCCCATCATTGGCTCATTTTACATGGCCGTTATGTTTGTAGGGCGCAAAAACCGCTTTGTGGGCAGTGTATGGTGAATGATTTGTGCGATTACAAAGCTAAAAATATTCAGCTGTAAGTTATTAAATTAAGTGAAAATAGGTGTAGAATTTTTACATTAAGCATTCAGTAAGAGAGTAGGGGTGTTCATTGAAACCGCTTTTGGTTACAATCAGTTACCTGCATCAACTCGCTTCAGGAACAAGAGGATAAATTCGTGTACACAAGGCATAAGTATTTAGTGTTATTGTTGGCAGCGTCGTTTGCATTAAACGGCTGCGATAAAGTTAGTGGTTTGTTTGGCAGCAAAAAAGATGAGCTGGTACAAACAATTGAAACAAAAGATCAAGATGGCACGGTTAATATGTTGCTGCCTGATTTTAGCAAATTAGTGGAGCAAGAAGGATCAACCGTTGTTAATATTCAAGCTAATCAGATAGATAATCAAGCTTCATCTCAAACACCAGACAACAATATGGACTTGAGCCAGTTTCCAGATAACGATCCGTTTTATGAGTTTTTTAAACGCTTAGTGCCCAATATGCCCGAAGCACCTTCTCAAGAAGAAAATAACGAGTTGAACTTTGGGTCGGGCTTTATCATCAGCCAAGATGGTTATATTCTCACCAACACACATGTGGTGAGTGGTGCTAATAATATTAAAGTTACCCTTAATGATAAACGTGAGTACATTGCTAAATTAGTGGGTTCAGACCAGCAGTCAGATGTGGCTTTATTGAAAATAGACGCGGCAGATTTGCCCATTATTAAAGTGGGTAGCCCTAAAAATTTAAAACCTGGTGAATGGGTAGCGGCTATTGGCGCACCATTTGGTTTTGATAACAGTGTTACTGCTGGCATTGTATCTGCCAAAGGCCGCAGCCTACCTAATGAAAACTACACCCCTTTTATTCAGACTGATGTGGCGATTAATCCAGGCAACTCTGGTGGACCATTATTTAACTTACGTGGTCAAGTGATTGGCATTAACTCCCAAATTTATAGCCGTAGTGGCGGCTTTATGGGCATTTCATTTGCTATTCCAATTGATGTCGCCATGAATGTGGCTGATCAATTAAAAACCAATGGTAAAGTACAACGTGGTCAACTAGGTGTGATTATCCAAGAAGTGTCTTATGATTTAGCCAAATCATTTGGTTTGGATAAGCCAACTGGCGCGCTGATTGCCAAAGTGTTACCTGATAGCCCTGCCGCGCGTGCTGGCTTAAAAGTGGGCGATATTGTGCGCAGTGTAAATGACGAAACGATTCGCTCATCTAGCGATTTGCCAGTGTTGGTAGGTTCGATCGCACCAGGTAAAGAAGTGGTGTTGGGGGTTTGGCGTAATGGTAAAGAAAGCCAGCAAAAAGTATTACTAGGTTCTAGTAGTGATTCGGCTCAGGCAACCAACCCACAAGCTGCACCTGATGCGAGCGGTAGTAATGCGCAGCAGCAAGCGTTTACCATTCAAGAAATTGGTTTAACCCTATCGGTTGAAGTGGCTGGCAGCAATCAAACCCTAGTGGCGCGTCGTGTTGAGGGCATCGCTGCTCGAGCAGGCTTGCATCGTGGTGATGTGATTTTAGCGGTTGGCCAAGCCAATGTGAATAATGAAGCCTCCTTCCGCGAGGCTTTAAAAACTTCGGGCAAAAATGTGCCATTATTGGTGCAGCGTGACGGCAGTACATTATTTCTGGCTTTGAACTTGCCGTAATGCTTTCAGGTAGCCTCTAACCTTTGCCGCTGCGGTTGCAAAGGTTTTCGTTTGCCATCTCTTATTTGATTGAGAATTTAACCATATGAGCAAAATTCATATTCCGCGTGGCCCGGTGATGGCCGATGTTAATGCTTTTTATCTAACTGATATCGAAAAACAGCGCCTAAGTGATCCCGCCGTTGGTGGGGTGATTTTATTTCGCCGTAATTTTGAACATGTGTTGCAACTCAAGGCTTTGGTGACTGAAATAAAAGCCCTACGCGAGCCAGAATTGGTGATTGCTGTTGACCACGAAGGCGGCCGCGTACAGCGTTTTATTGAGGGATTTACCCGTTTGCCCGCCATGAATGTATTAGGCGACATTTGGGATAAACAAGGCGCAGCAGAAGCAAAGCGCCAAGCTGAACAAGTAGGCTGGGTATTGGCAACTGAATTAAGTGCTTGCGGCATTGATTTATCATTTACACCCGTGTTGGATTTAAATTGGAATCAATGTGGCGTGATTGGCAATCGCAGTTTTCATCAAAGCTGTGACATCGTTACTGAGCTGGCGTTGGCGCTTCAAGCTGGATTGAATAAAGGCGGCATGAAAACCTGCGGTAAGCATTTTCCTGGACATGGTTTTGTAGAGGGGGATAGCCATCATGTATTGCCCGAAGACAACCGTAGTTTGGCCGAATTAGAAGCTGCTGATATGGTGCCATTTCGCCGTTTGAGCGCAGCGGGCATGGCGGCTGTGATGCCTGCACATGTGGTTTACCCACAAATAGATGCGTTGCCAGCTGGTTTTTCGCCCAAATGGTTGAAGGATATCTTGCGTGAAGACATTGGTTTTAAGGGTGTAATTTTCTCTGATGATCTCACCATGGAAGGTGCGTGTGGCGTTGGCGGCATCAAAGAGCGCGCACAGATTTCATTTGAAGCGGGCTGTGATATTGTGCTGGTGTGCAACCGTCCTGATTTGGTTGACGAATTGTGTGCAGGTTTTGTGATGCCGGAAAATGAACAATTAGCGACACGTTGGCAATATATGGTCAATACTTTGCCAGCTGATCAGGCGCAAGCTGTGCTGGAGACAGCAGATTTTAAAACTGCACAATTTACAACGGCGCAGCTCTCAACGCCTAAAGATATTGCTGGCGGCGTGAAAGTAGGCGAAGCTTTTTAAGCGAGTATCATCAATGAAATAAGTGTTAATTGGCCTAAAGGCTACCTGAAAGCTTTTTAATGACAAGCAATACAAATATTTGATGTATTGAAATTTAAGCGCTGATTAATCATGCCGCAATCACTACTGGATTGCGGCATGATTAATTTTGATGAAGCTAATTTATTTTGGGCGGATATATGACTTGGCCATTGTGTTGCAAGACAGGCTCGGCACCCCATTTTCTGAGCTCGTGATTGATGATCAGTATTTCGTCTTTTGGTCCATCTAAAATATGACGAACTTCCCAGTTGTGAGCAACAAGCCAATTGCTGATTAATAGGCGATGACATCTGGATGGGTGACGCTCTGCACAACAGATGGCAATGCGCTTGGATGGGTGACGCTCTGCACAACAGATGGCAATGCGCTGTTTGGATGCTGCTTGTTCTAGCTGTTCAATACCTGCTTCAAATTCAGGCGTTAATGTGTAATCTGCATAGTTGTGGAAAGATTGATTGATCCAACCAGCGTTGCGCTCAGGATTAATAATGTTCGACTTTGTTCTACGCCCGCCCAGTGCAGCAATGTGCGTATAGCCAATATCGTGTTCAGGTAGCCATCGCTTCATTTGATTTTGATGGAAATGGGGGAATTTGCAACTGCCTGGAAATGCACGAACATCGATTAATTGTGTGATTTCTGCATCGTTTAATAGCTTTAAAAATGCTTCTTGCGTGTGTGTGGAATGTCCGATTGTGTATACTTCCATTCGTTATCCCTTCTGTTGCTACTCTGTTCACCTTTTTAGATGCGTAACATCTTCATATATCTAAAAAAATATGCTTCAGGTAGCCTTCTATTTTTCAATCAACATTGCGGTGTTAGCCGCGCATCAATGCTTGAATATCGTTAACTGATTTAGGCGCGCTCGCCGTGTAGTTTTCACAGCCATTAGCAGTTACCGCCACATTGTCTTCGATGCGAATGCCGATATTGTGAAAAGCAGCAGGTATATCGTCATCAGCATTGATATACAAACCTGGTTCTATGGTGGTACACATGCCTGCTTGCAGTAAAACTGGCTTACCCTCATGCCAGCGGCCACCCACATCATGCACATCTAAGCCCACCCAATGGCCAAGCCCATGCATATAAAAACGTGAATAAGCTCGTGATTCGATATTGCCATCAACTGAGCCTTTCAGCAGCTTAAAGTCAATTAAACCTTGTACCAAAATGCGCAGAGCAATATTGTGAATATCTGCCCAATTCATGCCCGGTTTAACTGCAGCAATACTGGCTTCGTTGGCCGCCAAGACTACTTCGTATACATCTTTTTGAACAGGGCTAAAAGTGCCGTTTACAGGGAGAGTACGGGTGATGTCGCCTGCATAAAGTTGATATTCAGCGCCTGCATCAATCAGCAATAAATCACCATTTTGCAAGGTATCTTTGTTATTGACATAATGTAAACAGCAAGCATTTTTGCCGCCAGCAACGATGCTGTTGTAAGCTGGATAGCGTGCACCATGCCGCATAAATTCATGCAAAATGTCGGCTTCAATCTGAAACTCTTTCATTCCTGGGCGAGTATGTTGCATGGCGCGTATGTGTGCCAACGCGCTGATGCGGCCTGCTTCTCTTAAAATAATCAGCTCATCAGCATCTTTAATTAAACGCATGGGGTTGAGCAGGGTGGATAAGTCGACCAGCGCATCTGGTGCGCGAGAATACTCAGCCAGCGCTCGTTGGCCTGCGCTTTGTTGAACGTGGTGCCAATGTTGCATCAGGATTGCATCTTGTTCGGGGTATAAACCCCAAAGTGCATACAATTGGCGTTTGTTTAAAATGGCGTCTTCGATATGTTCGCGCCATTGGTTAATGCTATAAGCAGCATCAAAGCCAAATTCTGTCTGCGCGGCTTCTGCGCCGTAGCGAAAGCCATGCCATGTTTCGTCTAAGGCATCTTTATCACGACAATAAAGCGTGCTGGTTTGAGCAGCGCCATCAAGTACGATGACTGCTTCTGGCTCGGGAAAACCGCTCAAATAGTGAAAATAGCTGTCTTGGCGAAAAGGAAACTCGGTGTCGTTGCTGCGGCGTTGCTCAGGCGCTGCAAATAAAATGGCAACACCATCTTTGCCAATGGTGTCTAAAATGTGTTGGCGTCGGCTCAAGTAAGATTTCATAGTGGTTCTCATAGTGAGTTTTGAAACTAAAGCGTTTGAGGCTGGCTGAAAGTGTTTCAGGTAGCCTTTTATAACTGGTTTAGTTTGATGATGTTGTATGCTGGCGGCTAAGGGTTAGGCGGTGCGCTAATGTTAAAGCAAGCCCCGCGCCCACTAAATCAGCAACGCCATCAGTAACACTGCCTTGGCGTGTTAACGTAAATGTGGCTTGCGCCCATTCACTGCCAATCGCATAAATAAGCGCTAAAATCATTAGTGCAAAATACGGTATAGGGCGCTGCTCATGTATATAAGCTTTGGCCAATAACCAAAATTGGGCAAAAAATAGGCCACAATGAGCCAGCTTGTCAAAATGTGGGAACGGCGGTGGCGTTGTGCCGCTGCTTTCCATGAATACCAGTGAATACACACCAGAGACAAACCACGCTAAGGCAAACAGCGTAAACTTGTTTAACGGCAACATTATGCTTGCTCTTCAATTAACCATGTTTGGCACAAAGTCGCTAAGCGACTAAATTTGCCGCCGCGTTGAGTGAGAATATCACGCCAGCGCGTTACTTCTTCGGCGGTTGGTGCTTCATCTAGACTGCATTCGTTTAACCAGAAATCTAAGGTTTCCGCAACAATGCCAGCGCTTTCTGTTTGGATCAGATCGAGTAATTCAGACATAGTGTGCCATTTTAAAATTTAACAAGCTGATTGTACCGTTTTTGCATACACGCTGCTTGCTTGCTGGTTTATGAGTGGATAGATATTTTATTTTAAAAAGGCTACCTGAAATGTTTCAGGTAGCCTTTTCTTTAAGTCTTTGACAGTTGGCTTAATGGGTCTTAGGTGCTTATGTTTCCATTTCGAACACTTGGCGCAGGTAGGCAAGAAAAGTGTTGTTGTCTGTCATGGTTTTACCTGGGCTGTCAGAAATTTTAGCCACTGATTGGCCGTTGCATTCCACCAGCTTCAAGACAATATTAAGCGTTGTATGGCCTAAATCATTGGTGAGATTGGTGCCGATACCAAAGCTGGTTTTAAAACGGCTTTTAAAATATTCGTGTAAATCCCAAGCAGTTTCTAAATTAAGTCCATCGCTAAACGTGAGCATTTTGGTGTGGCTGTCAATTTTAAGGCTTTTATAATGTTCGTGAATTTTGTCACCCCAAATATAAGGATCGCCGCTGTCGTGGCGCAGGCCATCAAATAGCTTGGCAAAATAAAGATCAAAATCACGTAAAAACGCATCGGTGCCAACCACATCTGTGAGCGCAATTCCAAGATCGCCACGGTATTCATGCACCCAAGCTTCAAGTGCTGCTTTTTGAAAGTTACGCAGGCGAACGTCTAAGGCTTGGAAAGCTTGTAAGAATTCATGTGCCATGGTGCCGATGGGGGTAATTCCCAATTTTTTGGCAAGGTAAACATTGCTGGTACCTCGGAATATTTCTGGTGCAGCTTGATTAAGTGTTCGCACGACGTGTTCTTGCCAGCGCAAATTATAGCGGCGGCGCGTGCCAAAATCTGATACTAAAAACGGTGGGTCAAATGGGTTTTGCTCAGCGTCATATTGCTTGAGTAGTGCTACTTTAGTTTGTAAACGGCGTTCGCCCTCTTCAAGTACCGCAGGGGTTTCTAAACGGCGGAAATAGAGCTCGTTCACAATGGCTAAGGTGAAAATTTCAAAGAACATCGATTGGATAATTGGGCCTTCTACGCGAATATTAAGGCGATTTTTGGTGTCGATTGAAACTTTAATGAAGCGGCGTTTCAATTGGAATAGTTCTAAGTAATCGACGAAATCACTTTTAATAAAGCGGAAGCTGCGCAAATAGTCTAATTCGTCGGGGGTGAATTTAACTTCGCACAAAGCATCAAGTTCGCGCTCTAAATCTTCTTTAATGTCGGCCAACGGATAGACAGTTTCATCGTTATTGCGGCAACGAAACTCATAAGCCCCGTGTGCTTGCGGAAACTGGTGTAACACCACTTGTAGCATGGTGAATTTGTAGAGGTCGGTATCAAGCAAAGAGTAGATGATGGGTGATGGTGGCGTCATGAGCGGTGGCTTGTGAAAGTGATAAAAGTTGATTGAATCACGTTTTGTGGCTTTTGGATAGAGAGTAAAAACCTTTCAGGTAGCCTTTGCTTAAAAATAGGCTACCTGAACGTTTTGAGGGGTTGATTTAACGTGGCATTTGAAAATGGGCACGAGCAGCGGCAAACGGTTTATTTTCGTCTTGTTGCCATGTTTTGATGGCAATGTTGGCGATGCGGCTGCCATGGCGAGTGAGCGTGCAGCGAGCATAGGCCGTTTCAGGTTTGCCTGACCGCAGATAATCGAGTGAAAAATTAATCATTTTAGGCAACTCTGTCATCTCAAAGCTGTGCTGTAAAAATAGAGCGGCTGCACTTTCGATGAAGCCACCAGTAAGACCGCCGTGCAAGGCTGGAAAGAGCACATTGCCAATATTAGATTCTTGAAAAGGCAAGATGAAAATAAGATTGCCTTCTGTATCATTACAGATTTCTAAATTAATAAACGCCGCGTAGGGCATGGTTTTGTGGGCGGCCGTGGTTAATTTGGTATTGAGAGTAAATGTATTCATGGGTAAAAAAACTCCCTATAATGGGCTTGGACAGTGTGGTTGAGCGGGGTACGCATAAAGGTAGCGGTGCCCAATGCGATGGGGTCATCTTCGCTATGTTGATAACAAATAGTGCGGGTGAACGCAACATGACCAGTCAGCCGATAGCACTCAGCTTTAGCATAAATAGCTTGGTGTGGCGTGGCTGGATGCATGTAGTCAATGCGCATATCTAGCGTAGCAATCACTTCGATTTCAGTGATTAAAGCAGCCACTGAGCAAGCGGAAGTGACGTCAATTAACGTGGTAATCACGCCGCCGTGAATGGTGTTGGTATCGTTGCGGCCCACTAAGTCGGCACGCCAAGGAATGCTAAGAATCGGTTTTTTATGGTCGAGCTCTTCAAAGCGTAAATCAATGGCTTGACAGTGTGGCAGCGATATAAAATGTTCAAGTAGGTATTCACTGGCTGTTTTTTCAATCATGTTACTTTATCCTTAATCTATCTGTTCAGGTAGCCTTTATAAAGCAGATTTAACCCGTCACTGCATCACTCGTCACATTCTGGAAAGACTCTTGACAACGAACTATCTTGATTATTAATAGTAAAATACAATAAAAATTGGCTTTTATCGATGGACGTAGGCTCTAAATTTGCATAGTCGCTGTTGGTTCTATAGGGTCTGATTTATTACTACTGCCACTATCACAGCAAAAACCAATAAAAGCATAAGCACTGGTATGGTTTGAGAAAGTTTTTTAATATTCATGCTTTTTAACTTTAAAATATATTCTAGAACGGAGGAAATACATATGCAGCTATCTAAAGAAAGTAGAATCGTGTGTGGGGTGTTGCTTGTCGCAGTTCCTACCATCATGTATGGCGGCATTACTTTGCTGGGCGTTCTTACCGATGGGAGTGCTGGCTTGGCACCTGGAGAGCTAAAGTTAGATGACACGCAGCGGGCATTGTGGCGAGCTGGACATGCTCATGCTGGAGTCTACGTTTTGTTGTCACTGATTCTGCAGCCCTTGGTAGATCAAACCACTTTATCAAAATCAGTCAAATGGATGGCTCGTCTGGGAGCGCCCTTGGCGTCGGTTGTCATTCCTGCTGGTTTTTTCGGACTGGCGTTCATCCCTGAATTCAAGTGGTTGATATATGTTGGTGCCGTTTGCTTGGCGACATCCATGTTGCTCGCAGGTTTAGGCTTGCTCAGAAATCAGCGTCCGGCAACCAATGGTTCATAATGGAAACAACATAAGCGTAAACTAAATTTTTAGCCCATCAACATAAAGACTAAAAATAATTTTATAACCTATGCTTCCATAAAGTTGTAATCAAAACACCAGAATATTTGAACCAGCTTGAGGCTACCTGAAAGATAATAAATGCTTTCAGGTAGCCTCAAGCTGGTTTTGATGCTCGGCTATTTCGGCAGATTCATTAGTATCGTCTTGTGTGTACACTTCAATTTCGGCAAAATTTTCTGGTTGAATAATACGTACGAGTCCTTCTTTGGCCAGCTCTAATAAAGCAATGAAATTGACCACCAAATAAGCAATACCTTTTTCAGGATTAAATAATTCAGAAAAACGACAATGACCAGATAAACTTAATTTGCGTAAAATCGAAGTCATCTGAGCGCGCACTGAAATCGTTTCTTGTAGCACTTCATGGCTGCGAGTGTTTTTTACGCGCGACAAAATATTTAACCAAGCTTGGCTCAAGTCTGCAACTTGTATTTCAGGTAGCTTGGCCTCAACGGCAATTTCAAGCGGCAAGTATGCCCACGCAAAATCACGACCAGCGCGTGGTAAGGCATCTATACCAACAGCAGCGAGTTTCATTTGTTCATAAGCAAGTAGGCGGCGCACCAGCTCGGCGCGTGGATCGCCTGCTTCTTCGTCTTCAATAGATTCGGCTTGCGGCAACAGTAGGCGTGATTTAATTTCAATCAGCACCGCGGCCATGAGCAGATATTCTGCTGCTAAATCAAACTGGTTTGTATCCATTTGCCCGATGTAGAGCAGATATTGCTCAGTGATTTTCACCATCGGAATATCCAACACATCAATATTTTGCTTGCGAATTAAATACAGCAGTAAATCTAACGGGCCTTGAAAGCTATGCAACACCACTTTGAGCGCATCTGGCGGGATAAATAAATCTTGTGGCATATCCAGCACTGGCTGGCCAAATACCCAAGCTACTACATTAGATGGATTAGAAAGAGATGATGTGGTGGTGTCCATTATTGAGCACCAGCAATGTGATCAATAGCTGCTTGCGCGCAATGTAAACCAAAAGATGCTGTCACCAACATGCTGGCACCATAACCTGCGCATGATAATCCTTGAGGCGCGTCGCCTGTCTCGGATATTTCACCGCTTTGAGGCGGAGTGATGTTTTCAGTAGAAAACACACATTGAACGCGCATTTTTTCACGAGTATCACGTGAGAAACCATGGCGTTTGCGTAAGGTGTAACGCAGGTTGGCTAAAAGAGGATCATGAGTAACGCGGCTTAAATCGGCGGTTTGGATAAGTGCAGGGTTTTTCTGGCCGCCAGCAGCACCGCTGAGAATAAACGGCTGTTGTAAACGAATGAAATAAGCCGCCATGGCTGCTTTAACTCGGATTTGATCAATGGCGTCGATGACAAAATCAAATGGTTGCTCAAATAATTCGGTTAAGTTGTCTTCGCTAACAAAGTCTTCAATAGTAGTAACGCGGCATTCTGGATTGATTTGCAGAATACGCTCGTGTAGTGAAGAGACTTTGGCTTTGCCAAATTCACTGGTTAATGCGGGCAGTTGGCGATTCACGTTAGATTCGGCAACATTGTCTAAATCAATCAAGGTTAAATGACCAATGCCTGTACGTGCCAACGCCTCAACAGCCCACGAGCCCACGCCACCCACGCCAGCCACGCAAACATGGGCGTGAGCAAACCGTTGTAAGACAGTTTCGCCGTATAAACGAGCGATGCCGCCAAAGCGGCGACTGGAAATGTTGGGGGAATTTGGCATGTAAGTTTTGTGGTAAATCAAAGTTGAATGAAAAAACACCACCTAATGGTGAAGTCGTATTATACTGTAAGCAGAGGTTGAATCATAATCTCATTAATTTGCAAAAGAGAGGCTTTGCCGACTTAGGCGGTAGAAGTTTTACTATAAGGAGAATGAATTATGTACAAGCATTTGATTGTGGCGGTTGACGGTAGTACTACTTCAATGAACGCATTAAGACATGCTGCTGGCTTGGCTGCTATTGATAAAACAGCACAATTAACTTTAGTTACTGTAGCCAATCCCTCAGAATTCATGTCTTTACATGAAAACTACGAAGCTGCTGCTATTTCTCAAGGCAATGAAGTGTTGGCTGTTGCAGAGACAGCTGCACGAGAATTGGGCGTAGAAAATGTGAATGTACATTTGCTGCTGGCTAATAAAGGCGTTAAAGAAATGGCGCAAGGGCTGGTAGGTTATGCTGATGAAATAAATGCGGATTTGCTGGTGTTGGGTACACATGGTCGCAGCGGCTTGATACATCTTTTGATGGGTAGTTTTGCTGAAACGGTAATGCGTCAAACTCATTTGCCATTGCTGGTTATTCGCAGTAAAGCTGATGACGAGTAATAATAACCAGAATTTAGGTACTCTATAGAGTTACCTGATAAAGAGATTTAAAATATACCGCCTGTATTTATACAGGCGGTTTTTTATATGGCTATTGTATTATGTGCATCATTCATTTCTTTGATTTAGCACCAGCTACACATTGTGATGTTTACGTGTCAATAAAACATGTCTAAAAGCAAGTCTTCTAGTATTGAATCTTGGGGAGCAGTAGCTAAAATTTACTAAAAATTATTGCAATGACAGAACTAACAATATTTTTTACTTTTAAATGAAATTTTTCAAGTTAAGAAAACCATCTTAAAATCTTCCAGATATATGTTTTTTTAATGAGTATATTGAATACTTATAAACTTTCTTAAAAGTAAATAATATGTTCACGCTATCCAAGATTAGATTTCTCTTTAGAAATCATCCTCTCTCGTTTGTTTAATTTCTGACCAGTAACTTCAACAAACCTATAAGTAAGGCTAGAAAGAAAAACAACAATAGAGATAATGACGAATATAACAATATTGTTTACAGCTACACTGCCAAAATTTAAATATCTTAGACCTTCAATCATAGGAGCAAACTGAGCCCCAGTCACCTTCTGAAGAATGATTGCAATAGAAATTAAGCAAAATAATATAGCGGCATGTGTCATATATATTGAATAAGATAACTTACCGACATATTGGAAAGCGTTCATTTTGAGTATATTTGAAATAATGCCAGACTCAAAAGAAAAGAATAAGACAGTAATCATAAACAATAAAGATGCAACTATAGCCTGATGCTTAAACGTTGATGACACTACAAAAACAATTAATATTATTAACAAACATTCAATAATATTTCCTAAAATTTTATTTATTTCTACATGAGATATTTTTGTGTAAATATAATATACAAATGACCCACCAAAAAAGCAAGACAACCCTC
>CAZLYX010000038.1:0-18798 GCA_964563885.1 uncultured Neisseria sp.
GGGTCAACTGGGTCAACTGGGTCAACTGGGTCAACTGGGTCAACTGGGTCAACTGGGTCAACGGGCGGATCAATTTTAGCTTCCATTGTCCAATAGAATTTACCACCATCCTGAGCCAATTGTACTTCGGCCATGCCGCTGGTTTTGGCTGTGCCAATAAAAGCTCCGGCATCAGCACTGCCCGTTTCAATCACATCAATGGTGCGAATTATTTCTGTGATTGCTTCTACACTCCCATCAATCACTCCATCAGCACCACTGGCCCCAACCGGCACCACTGTGGTTTGACCGGAAGCATGACCAGTAATAATCAGTTTATCAGACTCAGAGTTTTCACCATTCGCGCCGCCTGGTGCATTCCACATCGTGTTCATTGTGATGCTGCCGTTATTCCCAGTGTAATCACCAGCAATCGTTAATACTTGGCTAGGAGTAGGGTTGTTCACCAATGAAATGGTGCCTGAGTTTGATACATTGCCCGACATGGTTGAATTGATGGTAGAAGCTACTAAACTTAACACTCCTCCACTGGCAATATTGGTTTGTTCAGCACCAAGATCACCAGATAGATTTAATGCGCCACCAGCACCAACGTTGATTGCTTCCCAGTTGATGATTTTGGTATCACCCGCTACACCGGCGCTGCTGCTTGAACCGGTTAATGCTAAGTTTAGATTTAATGTATCAATCCAACCATCCGCTGAAGAAACATCATCACCACCATCCAATACAGTCAGCTTGCTGATATCAGCAACACTATTGAAAGTGGCAATATCAGAGCCATCACCCATATAAATAACACCATCGATAGCACCAGCGTTCATCGCTAACTTGTCGTCACCAGCGCCAGTATCGACATTGCCAGTAATGTCACCGCCGTCGATTAGAAAATTATCGCTACCACCGAGAGTGGTAACATCACCAATGACTATGCCTCCCGTTAAACTAAATATGTTATCACCGGCACCGAGATGTACTTTACCTGTGGTATTGCCAGCATCTTGTATAAATAAATCACCGCCGGCGCGGGTTAGCACACCATTAATGCCTCTTAGCTCTCCCGAGTTAGTAATATGTACAGCAGAGGTATTGCTATCATCTGAGTCAAGAGCGACTACATAGCTAAAATCATCAGCCATTACCACACCAGTTAATGCATTCTCAAATATAAGCGGAATGGACACATTAGAAGCATCAAAATAAATCGCTGAACGATGTTCAGATAAATCCGTACCACCCTCAAGCTCTACCGTACCACTATTAACCACTTGTGCAGAAGTAGTAAGCTTACTAGTACCAGCAACCATGCCAAATGTATTGGCAGCTGCTTTACCAGACACCGTAATAGTCCCCGAGTTATTTATACTTACAGTACCATTTGACCAAGCGCCAAAAGCCTCAATGCCGATGGCTTGATTCCCTTCTAGTGCAGTTACGCTAACGGTGCCCCTGTTGTCTATTATCAAGTTCTTTCCACCACCAGTGATGCCTACTGCTCCTGAGCGAGATAAAGCTGCAGCACTAGTGACGGTTATTACACCTTTATTTATGATATTCGCATCAGTATTTTTAGCCCCAAAACCTATACCAGCTATATAACGATTAGATGATAGCCCTGCAGCAATATCGACATTGATTTGTCCGGTTTCTTCGTTGATTAAATTGATTGGAGAAAGGTAATTATTATTAACATAATATCCTGCATTGAGCCCACCCCGAGTGCCCGTGCCAGTACCGCCGTATTTGGCATTAGTCCAATTAACAGCACCCTCGTTAACAATTTTAACGCCTGAAGCAGTTGTTGGCTGCACAATCACAATACCATGTAGACTGCCGGCGGATTCCAAGACCCCTTGATTAATAAGAGTCACATCAGTGTTATTAATAATATATTGGCCTGTAGCCGTCCCTGTACAGGTAATGGTCGAGCCGGAAGGAGCTGTATTGCTTGGTATATCACATGCTGCCATTACATCAGGGCTGGGTAAGCTAAGCAACGCAGCGGTTGCAGTAAATGATAAAATTGTACTCGCCGTCTTTTTTAAAGATGATGTACTCTGTCGACCTGCGCGCTTTACTAATTCAGAACATGCAACCCATGTTTGAGTTCCGCTGTTCCATTTAGATTTATAAATTCGATTCATAAGAGTTTCCCAAAGCTTACAATACTAAGTAATTAAAATATTATATTATATTATGCAATATAACGCTCTTTCATATCTACCAACCAAACTACAGCTATACTTAAAATAACTATTATTATTATAACATTTAGTAGGTAAACCTGTATGCTATTGTCTTTTAAACATTTAAAATGCAGCGCATCTGTTGCATTTAGGAAACTAAGTTAAATTATTATGGCATCATAGAGTGAATACTGTGTACAAACAGTTTAAAAATATAAATTATGTTTTGAAGTGAGGGACGTCTTCTTACCAGTACTGTTGATGGTAAATATTATTGGTAATTAAGTTGTATACTATGCATTATTAATCTCTTTTGATACTTGGCATAAATCATTTAAAGTTGTCTTCTCAAGTTCAATTTGGGATGCTATGGTAACTTTTTGTAATTACCACTTTTTGATTAAAATTTGATTGAGGCTACCTGAAATTTTTAACCCTATTAAAGTATTATTTTCAGGTAGCCTTTTCATTAATTTTAAATCAAAAAAGCCCGTTATGGATAACGGGCTTTTTTCTTATTGCTTTATCAGTACTACTTAACGTTCACGCAAAGCTTGCTTCATTCGAGTAATTGGTTTTATTAAGTATTCAAATACTGTTTTTTGACCAGTTTTGATATCTACTGTTGCCACCATACCTGGAATAATCGGCATGGTTTTGCCATTTCTATCTTTCAAATTACTATTATTAGTTTGTACCAAAATACGATAATAGACTTGATTTGGATCTAATTTTAAATCATTGGCACGGGTTTGACTCGTATTGCTCATGGTATCAGGGCTGATAATAGTTACCTTACCTTCCAAGCCGCCATAAATTGCATAATCATAAGCACTGATTTTCACTACTGCCGGCAAACCGGGGCTCAAAAATGCAACGTCTTGCGGGCGAATATACGCTTCTACCAACAACTTTCCGTCTAGTGGCACAATAGTCAAAATATCTTGACCTTGGTTTACCACACCACCCACAGTATTGATTTGAATATCTTTCACAATCCCACGCATAGGCGAGCGAATAACTGCACGATCCACAGGATCTGCACGCATCGCCATATTTTCTTTTGCTTGCGCTAATTCTGACTCAGCCTGCACTAGTTCATTATTAGCTTCAGCAGAATACCGATTTTGACGCTCAGCAATTTGTGAAGCCAAGTCGTTGGATTCTCGCTGCATACGCAATAATTCAACCGAAGACACCACGCCATGCTTCACCATTGGCGCTGTGATGCTGATCTCTTGATCTAGCGCGGCTTTACTTAATCGCATACCTTGCACAGAGTCAACCATTGCACGACGACGTGCCATATAAGCCGCTTGCTCACGCTGCATTAACTCTTTGCTCAAACCTTTTGGAAATTGCAGTTGCGATCCATAAGCTTCCGCTTTTAAACGTGCAACCGTTGCTTCCAAGTTATCAACTTTGGCTACGCTCTCGCGTAAAACAGCTGAGCTACGAGTATCATCTAATTTTAATAGAATCTGCTCTTTTTCTACGATATCACCTTCACTCACTTTCATTTCGGTGAGGATGCCAGGATCTAAACTTTGCACGACTTGTTCACGGCTACTAGGAATAACATTACCTTGTCCGCGCGTTACTTCATCCAGTTCGCTGTTGTAAGCCCAAACTATAAATACAACTAAAAACACAAAGAAAAGAATCACAATCCAAAATTGGCCACTGTGCTTTTCTTTTTGTAACGCTGCATTCAAGTCATTTACCAGCTGCATATCGCTTGATTTCAGATTATCTTGTTTACTATTTTCACTACTCATAATGATCAATTACCTTAGTACTCAATTATGGTTATTCAATGGCGCTTGATAAGCTCTCATTGGTTTCAGCTTTACGCGCTGGCTTGTTGTGCAGCAGGTTTAGCAGCTTTTTCTTCGTTTTGCATCAGCTTCTGCAGTACTAAATCACGTGGCCCATCCATCACCACCTTACCGTTATCCATTACAATAATACGATTTACAATTTGCAATACTTGTGGACGGTGCGTGACAACAATCATGGTTTTATCTTTGCACCACTGCCCTACTGCAGTTAATGCCATGCGTTCAGTTGCTTGATCCAAACCAGTTGTTGGCTCATCTAACAATACTACTTTAGGTTGACGCAATGTTAAGCGTGCCAACGCAATAATCTGTTTTTGCCCGCCAGATAAACCTAATCCGTCTTCTCCCAGAGGCATATCCAAACCACGTGGGTGGTTGCGAATAATACGATCTAAACCAAAACGCTGTAAGGCAATCAGTAATTCTTGATCTGAAGAGTAACCATCAGAACGCGCCAAATCCATATTCTCACGCAATGTGCCTAAAAATAAGCGAGGTGATTGACTCAACAATGCCACTTGATTTCGTAAAAAACTAGGGTCAAGCTGGCGTAAATCGACACCATCTAAAGTGATATTTCCTTTATCTGCTTCATATAAGCCGCTAGCTAGTTTTAATAAGGTACTTTTACCACTACCAATGCGACCTAGAATTCCAACTTTTTCGCCTGGTCGAATGACTAGCTTTAAATCTTCAACGGCTGAAGCGGTGTCTTTTTGATAGTTGAAAATAACATTTTCAAATACGATATTGCCTTGCACTTGGCTTAAAGTAATGTATTTACGTTCAGGATTACGTTCAATTGGCCGCTCAATAATTTTATTAACCCCATCTAGGGCTAATTTAGCCTGTTGAAAGCGAGTTGCTAAACCTGCTATTTGTGCTAATGGCGCCAAAGCTCGCCCTGATAAAATCACCGCAGCAATTAATGCGCCCATGGTAATTCGATCGGCCTGATTTTCAGCATGAATTAAATAAGTACCAAATAATACCAATCCTACCGTATTTAACTGTTGCATCCCTACCGCAAAGTTCACCATAAAGTTGCTGGTATCGCGTACTTTAATAGAGGATGCTGAAGTCTTTGCCGTATATTCATCCCAACGTTGTTGCGCCCAACTCGTGGCATTATTAGTTTTTAAAGTCTCAATACCTTCCAAAGCTTCCACTGCCAAACCTTGACGCTGTGAAGATTCTTTCATAGATTCGTTAATGTGGCGCGACAATGGGCGCTGTACTAAGAAACCCACAATAATAACTATAGGTATAATTACAGAAGGAACGATGACAACCTTCCCAGCAACTGTTCCTATCACCACTAAGAACAAAATAAGAAACGGTAAGTCTACTAAAGTAAGTAAGCTGGCACTGGTCATAAAGTCACGAACAGATTCGAACTCACGTAAATTACTTGCGTAAGAACCAGAAGACGCCGGACGATCAGCTAGTCTAATGGACATCACTCGACGGAATAAAGCAGAGCTGATAATTAAATCGGCTTTTTTGCCCGCAATATCTGTCAAATGGCCACGGATTAGCTTTGCTACAAATTCAAATGAAATTGCCAACACCACGCCAATACTTAACACCCATAAGGTTTCATAAGCTTGGTTTGGAATTACACGGTCATAAACGTTCATTACATAAAGAGAGCTGACCAATGCCAAAAAGTTAATGATAAACGTAGCCAAAATAACTTGGTAATAGTAACTTTTAAAGCGCCAAATAACTTTCCAGAACCACGCCTTAGGCAAATGGTATTCAGGTAAATCACTACGCGTATCTGAGACCATTTTTTGTTTAATAAACCAACAATAGCCTAAATAAAGAGCAGCCAATTGCTCATGCTCTAAAACTTGAGCTAAGCCATCGGCTTGCCGAATATGGTATTTGCGCTGCGTGCCACTTCCTTCTATTTTCGTCACTACTGCGGCTTCTTCGTTGTGCAATATCGTCACAACAGGCACGGCCAATGATGGAATATCTTCTAGACGACGCTTAGACAACGTATTCTCAAAGCCATGAGTGCGCAGTACTTCAACTAAAGAATGATAGTTTACATTCAGTTTTTTATCGCGAATTACTTCTGCTGACAAGGCCATTTCAGACACGGGAGAGCCCAATATCTGTGTTGCCAAAGCAATGTGTTCAATAATAGATTTCATGATAATTATATTCGTTCATTAAATTAAAAACTTTAAAATGTGGACTACTCCGCCACACCTGCCCACTGAGCCACTTGTGACTGTGCAACTAGATATTCTAAAGCGGCATCGCGGAAATCATTTCGCGCAGTAATATTTGCTAGTTCAATATTAGATAATTCGCTATATGAATCTAAAACATCAATCAAAGTTCGTCGTGCAATTTTAAATTGCAGCTCGTAGGCTTTTATAACTTCTTTTTGAGAAGCGATGTGTTCACTGGTTACTTCAATTTGCCGTTCACTTTGCGCCATATCAACTTCAGCGGTACGAGCTCGCTCAGCAACCTCTCGTAGAATTTGATCAAGCTTAGACTCTGCGGCAATCAATGCTTCAGCATTCTGTTTAACAGAATAGCGTGCGGCTTGGTCTAACACATTCCAAGACATACTCAAATAAAGCTCTTTGTTGTCACGATTAGCAGTGCCCTCAAGATTAAGAGCAGGCATACGCGCGGCTTTTGACACATCTACCATTGCTCTAGCACTTTCTTTTTCGGCCATTTGAGCCATATAGGTGGGATGGACAGCTTTATCTGGGCTTTTGAAACGATTGACGATATCAATCGCAGAAACACGGCTAAATGGATCGGTTAGTTCTTCAGCACGAATGGTTCGATCTGTGTATTTGGCCAAACGGCTCAAAGCCACTTCCATGGTCCGTCGTAGCTGGACAATATTAGTCTCAACTTGAAGCTGTCTAGAACGTGCCTGTACCAACTCAGAACGCCGGCCACCATCATATTTCACAATAATATTCAGATCGCCTAACATTTTACTATGACGATTATGGTCTATCTGAGTAATTTCCAGCGCGTCGCGAGCACGTAGGGCTGTTAAATACAACTTACCAATCGTACTGCCTAATTCTTCTTGAGTTTCATAATATTTATGATGGAAATAGCGTTCTTTGCCTTTATCGCGTCTTACACTGGCTTCTATACCACCCCAAGCATATAGATTAAGTGTCCCACGTACTCCTGGCGTTGGGCCATCTGATAACTTATTGCTTTCAAATTTATGCTTTTGAGCTAAAACTTGAGTACCCGTCAAGCTAATCACAGGATAGTGCCCCCCTTGCGTCGCTTTCATTGCATTATGCGCAGAACCCTCGTTTGCTTTTGCCTCACGCAAACTAGGATCTTCAATCAAAGATTTTTTTAAAATTTCTTGTAAATCTAGCGCATACGCAGGCGACAACAACATTACTGGCAATAATGCAACTGACACAAAACGGCCTAAACTGGCCAATAGTTTTTTAGAAGACTTTTGCATATTTATCAACGGGCTTTAAAATTTTAGAATGCCACTATTCAATTTGACGATTTTACAACCGATAAGTATTTGTAACCTGGAATAGGAACACTGATATTGAGCCTGATTTTCCACCGTAATCTTTAATATTACGTGCAGAATATCACAACATCTCGTTAAACCTTATCCTCAAAAGACAAAAGGTAGTGATAATTCACCAAGTGTGTATATCACTACCACATAATGATTTAAGTATATTCAAATAGAACCCCGCCACTATAGCAGTTGGCGGGGATTATATTTGATATTTACCAATATAAACTTAACGTTTCTTACCCGTTACAGTAGCTAAGGCTAAATTAGAGCCATTCAACAAGGTAACACTGCTCACGCCCTCAGGAAATTTAATATCTGACAAATGTAAGATATCGCCAGCGACAACGTTCGCGCAGTCAAGTTCCAGATGGGCTGGAATGTTTTTCGGCAAAGCAACAACTTCAACGTTGGTTTTCAATAGAGAAACACGTCCCGCCTGCAGTTTAACCGCCTGTGAAGTTTCTGCATTAACAATATGCAGAGGAATGCGGATTTTCAATGGCGTAGTTGCATTGACAGCCTGGAAGTCAACATGCTGAACTTCTTGACGAAACGGATGCATTTGAAAGTCACGCACAATAACATCTTGGGTTTTGTCGTTTAAAGACAACTTGATTAATGCAGTGTGGAAAGTTTCTTTTTCCAATGCGTAATACAAGGTTTTGTGATCTACGGTAATCGCAACCGGTTCTTGATTTTCACCGTATAGAACAGCCGGAGTCTGACCTTCACGACGCAGGCGGCGGCTCGCACCAGTGCCCTGAGCTTCGCGAACAGTGGCTTTAATTTCATATGACATAATTTTAATACTCCAAAAGTAAATACAATCACCTTACACCGCGACCAGCTTGGGGCGACAAACAAAGTAGGGAATTAACCCTTAGCATTACCAACCTTTAGATAAAGTTAATTCTTCATTAAAAAGGTAAGAAACAGATTCCTCATTGCTGATTCGGCGCACTGTTTCAGCCAGCAGTCCTGCAATCGTCACTTGGCGAATGCGGTCACACTGTTTAGCCGCTTCAGAAAGCGGAATGGTATCAGTTACCACCACTTGATCAATATCCGATGAGGCAATACGCGAAATAGCCTCTCCAGAGAAAACTGGATGGGTAGCATAAGCCAATACTCGCTCTGCACCACGCTCTTTAAGCGCTGATGCTGCCTTACATAGAGTATTAGCGGTATCAATCATGTCATCAATAATGACACAAGTACGTCCTTCGATATCGCCAATAATATTCATCACTTCAGCCACATTAGCCTTAGGGCGGCGTTTATCAATAATAGCCAAATCAGAGTTTAATACTTTAGCAACAGCCCGCGCGCGAACCACACCGCCAATATCTGGACTCACAACAGTTAGGTTATCTATACGCTGCTGCTGGATATCACTAATTAAAATCGGTGTGGCGTAAATATTATCTACAGGAATATCAAAGAAACCTTGGATTTGATCTGCATGCAAATCGACAGTTAACACGCGATCAATACCTGCTGAATAAAGCATATTTGCAACCAGCTTAGCTGAAATAGGAACGCGCACTGAACGGGGGCGACGATCTTGACGAGCATAACCAAAATAAGGAATGGCTGCTGTAATTCTACCGGCTGAAGAACGCTTTAAAGCATCAGCCATCGCCAATATTTCCATTAAATTGTCATTCGTCGGCGCACAAGTAGGTTGCAAAATAAACACATCACGACCGCGTACATTCTCCAACAACTCAATAGCAATTTCACCATCTGAAAATTTAGTGACAGAGGCATTACCTAAAGAAATATCTAAATGCCTGACAACATTCGCTGCCAAACTGGGATTAGCGTTACCGGTGAACACCATCAAGCTGTCATATGCCGCCATGTCTTCATCACCTATATTTATTATATTTTGACCAAATTTTCTTATGCTCATCCCCTGCCCTTCAAATATACGTTGTATTCACGGGACAGCATCGCACCGAGGTTGCATTATACGCTGCTTCGAGCAGACCATCAAAACAAATCATAACTGCGTTACGATAAACGCAACAAAAGCGTGCAAGAAGACTTACACGCTTTTAAATGTGGCTGGGGAGGAAGGATTCGAACCTTCGCATGCTGGAATCAAAATCCAGTGTCTTAACCACTTGACTACTCCCCAAAAAGGGTTGGCTGGGGAGGAAGGATTCGAACCTTCGCATGCTGGAATCAAAATCCAGTGTCTTAACCACTTGACTACTCCCCACCACTAAAACTTTTATATATCAACCATCGGATGATTAGTTAAATTCTCAACTAAAAATGCTTGATATAAATTCGAAATTTCAAGGTATGCTCGTTTTGCTTCTTTATGCTGGGCGAATGCAATAAAAACACATGCACCAGAACCAGTCATTAAAGGCTGCCCGAACTTCTTCAGTGTTTGATAAGCTGAATGTACTTCAGGATACTCATCAAACACCACCGTTTGCATGTCATTGCGAAACGGTTGCAAACCTAGGAAAGTCGGCATTATGCTGGATGCAGAATCACGTGTCAAGCGTTCATGGGAGAAAATCAACGCTGTACTAACATGTACAAATGGCTTCACTATTACATACCACTGTTTTGGCACGTCAAATTCAACCAATTGCTCGCCTATTCCCTTAGCAAAGGCATTACGCCCAAAGATAAAAAAAGGAACATCAGCACCTAAAGTTAAACCAATATCCATCAGCTGTTGATGATTTAAACCACAACTCCATAAGCTATTGAGCGCCAACAAAACAGTTGCAGCATCTGAGCTACCACCACCCAATCCGCCGCCCATTGGTATCTTTTTCTCCAGCCAAATATCTACACCCAGTCGGCTGCCGCTGGTTTTTTTCAAAGCGTTTGCAGCCAAGTACGTTAAATCTTGCTCTGCCGACACACCTTGATCGGCTGAGTGTAGAGCTATTAAGCCATCTTCGCGCACTGCTAGATAAACCGTATCATACAAGCTAACCAAGCAAAAAATAGTTTCAAGATGATGATAACCATCCGCACGGCGGCCAGTTATGCGCAAATCTAGATTCAACTTAGCCGGCGCCAAAAATGCCTGTGCATGGGCGGGTATATTCACGCTTGAACTCTCGCAGCACACAATTTAGGCGCAGTAGCATCGGCAGGTAACATTTCCATGTGGTCAAATACTAACTTTAGCGTTAATTTAGTGCTTTCCAGTAACAATACTTTCGGTGTGCCATCTGCTCTTAGCTGGCGTGAAATTGTCCATTCGAATTGCTGCAAACGCCCATTCGGCAAGACCTGATAAGCCGCATTATCAACTCGCTGCCCACTCGCCCAAACATGCAAATATTCCACTGGCAACGCAAAGCCGAGTAATTGTTCGCTCAGTGCTGGCGCTGTGGCCGCATAAAAAACTTCATTTTTACTGTTAACTGCCAACGCTCCTTTTGAGTCTTGGCATAACTGACCAACGGTATTACCTAAAGGCGTATTGACATCAATGGTTTGAACTTGATTTTGATGCGTCCAATCAAAATTAGCATAAGAGCCTTTTTCATTTACTTTTACTGCTAAGCGACCATCAGCAGCAAAATCGGCAATTTCAGATTGAGCTTGCCAAGCAGTTGGCACTTTCGAAGAGGGCGTGGCACAGGCAGCCAGCAATAATACACACAGGCTACCTGAAACATATTTAAACAAAGAAGGTTTCATATTAATCCCAAATGGCTTCAGGTAGCCTATCTTTTAAATAGGCTACCTGAAAGAATAACTGTTAACGGTGTTTTTTAACTGCTTTAATTGGCGTGACGCTTATACCAGTACGTTTTATCGTGGTATTTAAACCCGTATGCTTAGGGTTTTCTGCATACGCTTTTTGCAATACAACCTGAGCATCTTCATTTTTACCAAGCTTCCATAACACTTCACCTAAATGTGCGCCTACTTCAGGATCAGGAAGTTTTTCCCAAGCATATTGCAGATAAGGCAGAGCGGCTTCGGCATCATCTTGCAGATAATAAGCCCAACCCATGCTGTCATTAATAGCAGCAGATTCAGGCTCGGCTTGATAGGCTGCTTGAATCAGGCCGAATGCTTTGCCAATATCGGCATTAGGCGCAATTAGCATGGTATAACCTAAAGCATTTAAGCCTTGGGCACTATTAGGGCTTATAGCCAAATAACGTTGTAAATCAGCTATGCCTTTATCCCACTGCTGTAATCGGTCGACGTAAACTAAACCGCGCTGGTAAAGAATATCGGCCAACTTCTCATCAGCATCTTTCTGTTTGCTTACTTGATTGTACAAAGCATTGAGTTCGGTTACTGACTGCTGAGCATTTGGGAGCCTTGAAATAGCAAACAGTTGAACCCGTAATAAATCATTATTACTGTAAAAACGACCTTGCTGCTCAGGTAATTCATGTGCTTTTTTTGCCTGATTCAATGCTGCTTGCCAACGTGATTGCTCAGCCTCTAAAGAAGCATTCAAAACAATTTTATCAAACGCATATTCAGGAGCATTTATACGGTTAATCCATGACTTTGCCTGCGTATATTCACGCGACTGCACGTTGTTGATGGTAGCGATAACGGCTGCTTTACTTTGCTGTTCTTGCGTACCGGTCATGTATGCCTTATCAAGATAATTATTAATTTGTGTCAACTCCGCTTTGCGGCTAGCAGCCAACAATGCGGCTTGAATAAATAAATCAGCAGAAGGATTTTCTGCCAGCAAGGCTTCTAAACGACTAGATGCTTCTTCAAGACGCTCTGCATGTATCAGGCTATCAACCTGTAATTCCTGCCACAACGGTGACAAGTTTTTAGTATCTGTCTCTGCAAAAAAGCGCACCAATACTTCAGGTTGACGCTGGCTAATTAAACGTAAAGCCAATTGTGTGGCTGGACGAATATCACTGTCTAATTTAGCCAACTGTTGCAAAGCAGCAACAGCATTTTTCTGATTATTTATTTGGGCGCTAAACACCGCATCTGCAATCATTGCTTCAGGCATATCTTTATAGTCACGCATAGCAGCATGTACTTTGCCTGCACCCTGCTCAGCCAGCTGTGGATGCTGCACACTCATTTGAGTTAACAATAAGAAAATACGTCTGGCTTCAATTTCATTGGCTTTAGATAACACTTCTTTTAAATTATTGAAAGTGCCGTCTACATCACCGGCAATCACGCTGCGCATCCAGGCCATTCGACGTTGCGCATCGCTTGGTATAGGTTCAATTTCACGCCATCTTTTATAAATAGCCTCTGCTTGCACATAAGCATGAAGCGAAATCGCCATTTCCATTGCACGTTCAGCAATCTCAGGGGTTTTGTGGCGATCAAGCATCACCATATAAGTGGCCAATGCCACGCTAGCATCACCTTTTTGTAGCGCCATCTCACCACCAAGTAGCGTAAACAGCGTATTTGTACGTTTAACCACCGCCTCACGCCGCATCACTTCGCTATCTATTGCCACCCAAGAATTGGCAGGCTTAAAAGTCTGCTCGGCGGCCGCATAAGCGTTCGCTGAAAACAGAACCAATGCCGATAAGGCTAAAGGTTGGAAACGAGCATAAAACCAGGGCATAAAAACTTCCTTAAAAAAAGAGGTAGGCAGAGCTGCACGATAACGTAAAACCATACTTTATCACAAGCCCCACCCTTTGCTATTAGGCGCAAAAAAACGGCAGGCTTTGTTTATTTGTGCAAAACGCCTACAATAAAACTCAGTTAAAATTACAATCAAATATTTTATATTTCAGGCAGCCTATTATGACCCGCAGTGAACTAATGAATTTATTATGTGCTGCTGGAGATGCCCACATCAGCGGCATCATGGCAACAACGAACCCAACCACAGCTGACTGCTCAATCGAACCCAGTGCTGCCGTGTTGATTGGTCTTGTTCCCATACAGGGCACATGGAATATTTTGCTTACCCGCCGCTCTGAACATTTGCGTTTTCATGGTGGCCAAATTTCTTTTCCTGGCGGCTTATGTGAGCCAGAAGATAGCAATCTAACTGCTACTGCCTTACGTGAAACCCGCGAAGAAACGGGTGTGCCCGAGCAAGCATGGCAAATTTTACGCACTCAACCCTCTTGTCTTGTGCGCAACGGCACTTTGGTGGTACCAATTTTAGCCATAGCCGATGAGCTGCCTACTTATATTCCCAACTCGGATGAAGTGGCTGAGATCTTTCACCTGCCATTAAATTTTGCTCTCGACACTAGTCGTTATAATAGCCGCCCTTTTTTTTACGAAGGTGAACACTTGCAAGTGCACACCTTGCCCTACCAACATTACGATATTTGGGGCGCAACCGCCACCATGCTTTATCAATTGGCACAGTCTGTCTCTCCTCATCGTTAGTGCTCATTACACCTACTAACAGCAGCTTGACACTATTATGAGTGATTAAGGTATAATCCTCGGTTCGGTTATGCGCCCATCGTCTAGAGGCCTAGGACACTGCCCTTTCACGGCGGCAACCGGGGTTCGAATCCCTGTGGGCGTGCCAAGATACTGAAACCGCTTTTTGCTCCTGCAAGAAGCGGTTTTTCTTTTTTCAGGTAGCCTCATCAAATAAAGGCTACCTGAAAATCGTTTACACCGATTACCAAACTCATGTTAATCAACGCTTTGCACAATACTTTGTAAGCCTGCAAACGATATTGCTATAATCGCCATTAATATTTCAACCTTCTGTAAATGCCTACCATGCCACACGTTCTCGTTTTACAACATTCTAATCTTGCTTCTGCGGACTTATCTGCTCTACAGCTAAGCGGTCTCAGCCTTCCTGCGCCCGCCATCAATCAGCCGCTGCGCATTGCTGTTAACGCTGATTTCATCTTGAACACAGAAGCTGTCGACAGCCTAAACCAACAACAAATCGACCACGCCATTTTGCCTGATGTCGCTTTTAACAATTTAGGCTTAATTGTGAGCGATATGGATTCCACTTTAATCACCATAGAATGTATTGATGAAATTGCTGCTGGTGTCGGCTTGAAAGATGAAGTAGCGGCAATTACAGAATTATCTATGTGCGGTGAATTGGATTTTGAACAGTCATTGCGACAACGTGTTGCACTGCTCAAAGGGCTACCTGAAAAGGTATTGCAAGATGTTTACGATAATGTATTACAGCTTTCTCCAGGCGCCGAGTATTTGCTTGCCGAATGCAAGAAGCACAACGTTAAATTTATGTTGGTTTCAGGCGGTTTTACCTTTTTTACTGAGCGCCTACAGCAACAACTTGATCTAGATTACGCCTTTGCCAACGTACTTGAAGCTAAAAATGGCGTGCTTACGGGCGGCTTGCTGGGCAACATTGTTGATGCACAAACCAAAGCTGATTTATTGGTACAACACCGTCAAAATCTCAACTTGAAAAGTCAGCAAGTATTGGCCATGGGCGATGGCGCTAATGATATTCCCATGATTTTAGAAGCAGGTTTTGGTGTGGCTTATCGCGCCAAACCCAAAACCCAAGCGCACGCCGATGTTTGTATAAACCACGGTGGTTTAGAAGCAGTGCGTGGTTGGTTTCGTTGATTATTAATTAATTCAAATCTAAAGAAAGGCTACCTGAAAACAATTGTTCAGGTAGCCTTTCTTGAATGATATGATTAACCTTGCGAGGCTATACTAAACTTTATAACATCATTAATATCAGAAACTTACGCACTAATTTGCTTAATAATGTGAGAGCAACTTCTTTATCATCAATTTATTTACTTTAGATTTGCTTGTTTTCTGGCGTCATTAGTGCCCAAACCAATCCCCATATTAAAGCACCCGCACCCAACCAAAAAGCACCTTGCAACGTGCCATTAGCAGCTAGCCATTGTGATGTTAACCATGGGCCAGTGAGCTGAGTAAACGCATATAAGGCCACCAAAGCTGCCGATAAGCGTGGCCCTTGGTGCGGATGTAAAGTGCGCGCCAAACGCTGAGTCAGCAATACCGTGCCTAAAAACGTACCGCCTACCAGTATTGCACACAGCACAATACCCCAAGCAGCAGGCAGTAACAACACCGCCAAAACACCCGACAACTGTAAAATATAATTTAAACGCAACGCCATCGCATCACCAATGCGTGCGCCTAAATGATTCCAAATCCACGGCGCGAATAACGTTGCCAAAGCCACGATTAGCCAGCTGCCATCAACTAAAAAACTACCTGCCTCGAGTTTTAATCTCGCCAACATCGGCAAAAAAGTCATCGGCAAAATATAACCTAAACCAGCACCTGCATAAGACAGAAATAAAGGCGTACTAGCTCGATCAAGCAATTTTGATGATGGTACTTTATGGTTATCATTAGGCAAGCTAATCGGCGCAGGAATATCCAAAACGGCCAACTGCCGCCACCCCCACCAAGCCAAAGGCACACTGAGCAAGAATGCTGGCCACCAGCGATCAGCCCCGCTTAACCATTGCGCAGGCACCGCCACTAAAGCACTAGAGACCAACAAGCCAGCACCCACACCCAAATAGACCAAGCCACTTACGGCAGCACGACCACGCCGCGCTAACCATTCAAGAATCAACGATGGCGCTTGCACAAACACAATGCCATTGGTAATGCCATTGATTAACCGCAACGCTGATAAACTTTCAACCGTTTCAGCCTGCGTTTGCAACAAAGTGCTTAACACGTTTATTGCCAACGCCCAAGGCAATAATTTACGAATCTGCTCAACACGATGCCAGCGCATGGCAACCAAGGCGCCAATTAAATAACCAAGATAATTCCAGCTTGCAACATCTGCACCCTGTTTCAGACTCAACAATCCATCTTCAACCAGCCATGGCAATAAAGGGGTGTAAATAAAACGGCCCAAAGTGTGCGCCACCAGCAGCACTAAAGCACCCGCTAGAATCACACGTAAAAGTTCTGAATTTTTCTGACTCATAAACACTTTTCTTATTACAGGAAACAGTTATTAAAGAAAGTTTGGTAATTCTTTTAGCTACTGTTTTGAAGATAGGCTGTTTGATTATTGTATAAGGAAGACAAGATGCCTAGCTTTACCTTTTTATTTTCCCGAAGAAATTACAATGAATATTACTTTTTAGAGCCCAACTTAATTGAAAAACTACACATGATTTGCTTAAACAGAAAAAGAACTTGTAAAAGCTACAACATAAATTTTAAGTATCTATTAACCAACTCAACCAGCAACTAATAAATAACAATTCAAGTTGGCACAAAGTAGCACCAACTTGAATTTAAAAAAGTTATTACCAATTAACTAAAGTAACACAGCTGCTACCATGGCTATTTATTACAATGTGCAACCAAAATATCTAAATTTATTTATACCTCATTCTAGATTCTAATACCAATTCTTGTTGTCCTGACTTAATCTCAATAAACTCTGCATATTCGACAGGTGTTTTAACCCTAAAATCTTGATTTTTATAGTGTTGCACTGTGCCAATATAACCCCACACATCACTTATATTGCTCGTACCAGCTGAAACTCTTTCTGTACCCGTTGTGAATACATTTTGACTTTCAGCTACAACATAATAACGTCCAGGCTTTAGTGAATTGAAGAAATATCTGCCATTGGCATCTGTTTTAGTGCCTATAGAATATTTGTAAAAATTAGGATCTGCAATAAGTTTTTTTACCTGTTTGTTTTTAGAGAAAAAATATTTACGTTTTTTATTTTCATTGTCCAGACGAACAAATTCTAATAAGTGATCAGTTACCGGGTATAAAGCAACGGCTACATTTTTCAAATAAACGGGGGATCCTAACGCTATTATAGGATCTGCCCCCGACTGTCTACCACCACTTTTTACTTTGTGGTATAGCACGCCTTTTATATTAGTAGGCCCTGTTCCTAGCGCCGCTTTAGCTTGCTGTTCATTAAAAGGTACTGTAATTTTTGTTTCGAGAGGTGTGTTAGCTTGGTCAACACTTGCTTGCTTCTCAGCTTGCAACATTGGGCTGGCACAGCCTGCTAATGTAGCCGCAACAGCGACACTCAATAATGCTGATTTAAAATTCATACTTAGCCTCTCTTATCATTTTTTCTCAAAAATAAATTCCAATGTTTCATTTAGATGCATTAATCTTGACTGAATATCGAATTAAAGTTTACTTTCAGCCTGTTAGACTGAATTTAAAGGCTTTAACAATCTCCACAAGATGAATGATATAAAGTCATTTCTAATAACAATAATCAGCAGACCATTGCTATTTAATCTTTAGTAATGCGCATTCTAGATTCTAATGTGATTTCATTTTGGCCTGGTTTAATCTCAACAAATTCTGAATAGTCGATAGCCGTTTTAAGTTGATAATTTTGATTACGATAATGTTGAACGGTGCCACCGCCCCAATCACTCATACCAATTGGAACCATATCTGTGCCATGAGTATTAATATCTTGTGTTTGTGCAACTATATAATAGCGGCCGGGTTTGAGAGCTTTAAAATAATAACGCCCTTGCTCATCGGTTATAGCGATAAAAGTGTACTTATACAATTTAGGATCGGCTATATACTCTCTTAACTGTTTATCTTTAGAAAAACGCCTACTTCTCTTACTTCTACGATTTTCATCTTCTAATTTTAGTAATTCTAATAAATGGTCGGTAACAGGGTATAAATACATCTCAACCCCTGAAATAGGCTTTGCAGGTCTAAACGTTAAACTAGCGTCAATTGGTTCGAATCCATTGTGTTTTTGGCCATTGGTTATTTTATGGAAGAGCACACCTTTAACATTAGCAGAGCCTGATTGCAGAGCAGCTTTGGCTTGTTCTTCATTAAAAGGTACGGATATTTGTGTTTTTAGGGGTGTGTTCAGTTGCTTATATTTAGCATCCCGATTTGCAACTTCCATTTGGTTCACGCAGCCTGCTAATGTAGTCATCACAGCGACACTCAATAATACTGATTTTAAAAACATACTTAACCTTTCTTATTGTTTTTTCTAATTAATATTTTTTATGTATTATTTAGCTTAATGAAACCTGACCGAGCGCCTCCTGTTCTAAATAATAGGCAATAATTTCACGTAATTTACGATAAAACAAGTGGCTGCCCTAGATAACCAGTTTAATTTTTATTTATCTCATTGTTTTAATTGCTATAATTTATAATTTCAGCTTCTGTGATGTAAACGCCATTCACACTCTTTTATAAACAGATTAAAATACTCATTTGGAATAATATCCCTTGCCTTGCCTTGCCTTGCCTTTACTGTACA
>CAZLYX010000039.1:0-18368 GCA_964563885.1 uncultured Neisseria sp.
GTAGGTGGTTTAGTAGATTTTGCCACTATCCAAGTGAATGGAATTACTGAAATCATTTTGTTCAGTATCATTGGTTTGTTGCTAACCATTATGCTGCAATCTACTCACGCCACGCTTATTCTAACGTTAGCCGCATTATCAGGTGGACAAATCAGTTTAATCCAAGCGTTTGCTTTGGCGATAGGCTCTAACGTGGGCAGCAGCATCGCCACTGCTGTGGTTGGTATGTTGGGTAGCGAGCGTGGCGGCCAGCGTTTGGCGATGGCACACTTGTTGTTTAACGTGGTGACAGCTGTGCTTTCATTGTTGTTGTGGTTACCATTAACGGCATTGGTTAAACACATTGCACTGTGGCTGGGCATGGGTAATTTGTTGCAATTGGCTTTATTTCATACCTTATTTAATGTACTTGGTTTATCAGTGTTTTGGTTTTTGCAAAAAACTTTGGCTACGCATTTAGTTAAATGGCTACCTGAAAGCCCTGAATTACTGCTTGCCGAAAACAATGGCGTGGTGACGACTCTTAAACACGAAAGGGGCGAATTTGCCAAAGCACGTTATCTTTCTACCAACATGCTGCGCTCAGGCGACACCGCGCTCAATGCTTTATTACAAGAGATTCGCCACTTAAGCGCGCTGTGTTTGGAAGTAATTTGCCATGTATTGTTTATTCCCCCCGAACATCTTTATCAAACTGAAGCTGAATCCACTCTGCTGTTGCCCATACCACCGCTCAAACTGGATGCGCAACAGCTTTATGAGCGTCAGATTAAGCCTTTATATGGTGAAATATTAGAATTTAGCAGTAGAGCAGAAGTCGATGATGAAACTAGTCAGCAACAGCTTATGCAGGTGCATATGACTGCGCTGCAATTGGTTGGTATTGTAAAAGACAGCAAGCACATGCAGAAAAATATGCAACATTACCTACAAACGCCAGATCATCCTTTACATGAGCATTATGTCAGCCTGCGCAATCATGTGTTCCATACTTTATGGCTGTTCCGCCACACTGCCGCCCTACCCATTAAACAGCCCGAATGGCAAGACGGCATGGCATTATTAGTACAACAAATTGATTTGCTTGAAACTGGTTTTCGCCAGCGCGTCTTGGTTAGATTACGCAATAATGAGCTTGATGGCTGGCATTCCACCTCTTTAATCAATGACATCAACTACACCAGACGCATTGATGCAGGCTTATATGAGATTTTACATACTGCAGCCAATAATCTACCCGAGGGTGAACCAACCCTCCCTAATATCGTTCATGAGCCAAACACCACAACCTAAGCTGGCCAACCAAATGCCGCTGTTCGAACATACAAACAGTGGCATTCGTTAATTCACTTTTTTGGTTTACATGCCCAGTAAACGACTTACTGGCGCCCAATAAAACAAACACCCAATAGCCACCAAAGCTATCGCAATACCTGCGGCATTAATGGCATGAATTTTTTCTTTGAAAAATCCTGCGCCAACTAAAGTGCCCAGTGTAATCACACCAATATTCATACCTGCAAATACCAATGTTGGGTTATCGCTCATCGCTTGATGTGCGCGAACATAAAATAAAATGTTGGCAAAGTTTAAGCAACCTAGCAATACCCCGCCTATTAAGCTAACAGCGTTCCATTTGGTGCCTTTACTAAACAACCAACCAAACATCAATATGCCCGCCAAACAAAATGATACTAACAAATTGGCCGAAAAAGCGCTGCCAGTGGTCGCCAATTGTTTAAACAAAATATCAATCACACCATAACCAGCCCACACGCCCAATAATAAAGCCACACTGGTTATAAAGCTACCTGAAGATTTTTTAGCAACTGGTTTCCACAATAAACAAAATAATGCCACAAATGCCAACACCAAACCCACCAAACGATTAACTGCTAATTGCTCACCAAACCATAAAAATGAAGCCAATACAGGCAAGAATAATGATAAACGTTGTGCCGCGTCTGACCGTACAATACCTACCGAATCAACTGCTTTAGCCATGATAATAAACACAACAGGCAACAACACACCCAGCGCACCAAATAACCACCACGAAGGCAAATAGCTGCGCCAAGCCTGTATATCAGGTTGCAATAACAACATACACCATGCCACTGCCACCAAATAATTTACCGCCACCGCTTGTTCAATAACAATGCCTTTTTTACGCGATACTTTAAGCAAAGCCGACACTGCTACACTGCATAAAATACTCAAAATTAAAAATATCATTACTTAGCCTAACTATTAACTATTTGAATAATTCAAGCGTCTACAGCCGCTCGCGGCGATTATACTCTGCTAGTGCTTCATTCAACTATTTTTCTTTTTATGGTTTATAACTTTCTATATATAGAAAAAGCTACCTGAACACTTTCAGGTAGCTTTTATATAATTAATCATTAGCAGAGTATTTTCGCAGTCGTGATGCCTACGTATCCCGAAAAAATATTAGACACCCCTCATTATTTCCCATATCCTCCCGCATAAATATACACATTAAAAGGAAAACAGGTTATGAAAATTGCCGCCAGCCAAGGTACCGAATTCGCATTCGAGTGCAGTCACAGAACGATGGACATCGACATGACCGATTTCACCAACGTTTGCGCGGTGGTGGCAACCATAGACGACCTACCAGCAGTATGGGAAGAGCTAGAACGTTTAGGTTTTGCAGTGCCTATTTTTGCAGCAATCGAATACGGTCAGATTTTACCAGCCGAGTGGCTACCTGAAGTATATGGTGTGATTGAGTTATCGCTCGACCAAAAATACTACAATGGCCAGCTGATTAACGCCGCCGCATCAGACTACATCGATTCCCTCGACCCGCCCTTTTTTCAAGCTCTAAAAGAATACACCGACTACGGTAATGCCGCTTTTGATTGCCCTGGACACCAAGGTGGCCAGTTTTTCCGTAAGCATCCTTCTGGACGACGCTTTTTCCTCTATTTTGGCGAAACCATGTTTCGTGCCGACTCATGCAATGCCGATGTGCGTTTAGGCGACTTGCTCATTCATGAAGGCCCAGCACACGCTGCACAAGCACACGCAGCTAAAGTCTACAACGCCGACAAAACCTATTTTGTGCTCAATGGCACTTCAGCCGCCAATAAAGTCTGCATCAATGCTCTGGTTGCCGGCGGTGATTTGGTTTTATTCGACCGCAACAATCATAAATCTGTGCATCAAGGTGCACTTACCATGAGCGGTGGCATTCCGGTATACATGCAAACAGCACGTAATGCTTATGGTTTAATTGGTGGCATTCCAGCAGCAGACTTTGAAGAAAATTCTATTCGTGAACGCATTCGCCAAGTTGCACCTGAACGTGCCGATGCAGAGCGCCCTTTTCGTTTAGCCGTTATCCAACTTGGCACTTATGACGGCACTATTTACAATGCCCGCCAAGTAGTCGATCGCATTGGCCATTTGTGCGATTACATTTTGTTTGATTCGGCGTGGGTGGGTTATGAGCAATTTATTCCGATGATGCGCGATTGCTCACCTCTGTTACTTGAACTAAATGAAAAAGATCCTGGTATTTTGGTTACTCAATCGGTACACAAACAACAAGCTGGCTTTTCACAAACATCACAAATTCATAAAAAAGACAACCACATCAGCAATCAACCTCGTTATTGCAACCACAAACGTTTCAACAATTCTTTTATGATGCACGCTTCAACTAGCCCGTTTTATCCACTTTTCGCCTCTCTTGATGTCAACGCTAAAATGCACGATGGCAAAGCGGGTATTCATATGTGGCGCGAGTGTGTTATCGGCGGTATTGATGCTCGAAAAATGCTGTTACAAACCTGTAAGCTGATTAAGCCATTTGTGCCGCCTGTGGTCGATGGTAAAGCATGGGAAAAACACGAAACTGAAGTTATGGTCGATGACATGGCGTTTTTCCGCTTTGAAAAAGATGCGCCTTGGCATGATTTTGATGGTTATGAAGACAATCAATATTTTATTGATCCGTGCAAACTCTTACTAACCACCCCGGGCATTAACCGCGAAACCGGTGAATATGAAGAAACAGGCATTCCTGCCTCAGTATTGGCACATTATTTGCGTCAACGCTCGCTCATCCCAGAAAAGGCCGATCTAAATTCTATTTTATTTTTGCTAACACCAGCTGAAAATATGGCCAAGTTTCAGCATTTGGTCGCCACCATTGCGCGTTTTGAAGAGCTATACGAAGCCAATGTATTGGTGCGTGAAATGCTGCCCAGTCTGGTTGCGGCATATCCGGTTTACCAAACCATGCGCGTTCAAGATTTATGCCAAAAAATGCATAACTTTTATCGTAAACACAGCTTAAATCAACTACTACAAGATATGTTTCAACGTGCTAAATGGCCAAAAATGCAACAATTACCCTCAGAAACCCACGATGCCTACATTCGCAACCACATTGAATTAGTTCCTTTAAGCCAAATTGAAGGTCGTGTCGCTGCTGAAGGTGCTTTACCTTACCCACCAGGTGTATTGTGTATTGTACCTGGTGAAGTATGGGGCGGTGCTACGCTAGAATATTTCCGCGCACTTGAAGAAGGCGTAAATGAATTACCTGGCTTTGAACCAGAAATTCAAGGCGTATATTGGGAACGTGACGCACAAGGTCGTAAATATGCCTTGGCTTATGTGATTAAAAACTCATAAGCTACCTGAAAGCTTATATGGCGTATAAAAAGCTTCATAAACTCACTGTTTATGAAGCTTTTTCTTATTTGTTAAAGTTACTGCTTTTAAAGCGATAAAACGGCAGGTTTGCTATACTGCTGTTTTCTTTGATTCTCTATGTGTGTTTATGAATCCAATGCCACATCCCATTCAAACCATTACCCTGGCATTTACTGGAGCATCTGGTCTGCCTTACGGCATGCGTTTGCTTGAATGCTTATTAGAAGCAGATAAAACCGTGTGGCTGCTGTATTCTCAAGCAGCTCAGGTAGTAGCTCAGCAAGAAATGGCGCTCACTTTGCCCTCTAGCGCTCAAGCATGTCGAGACATGTTAACCGAGCGATTGAACGTAGCACCTGAGCGCCTACATGTTTTTGGTAAAGATGAATGGTTTGCACCGCCCGCTTCGGGTACCAATCCAGCCGATGCCATGATTATCTGTCCTGCCAGCATGGGTGTGGTTGCTGCTGTGGTACATGGCACTTCAGACCATTTAATTGAGCGCGCAGCCGATGTAGCACTTAAAGAGCGCCGCCCATTAATTATTGTGCCTCGTGAAGCACCTTTTTCTACTCTGCATTTACAAAACTTGCTCAAACTTTCAGAAATGGGCGCTGTTATCCTGCCGCCCTCACCTGGTTTTTATCACCATCCACAAAGTATAAATGACTTAATCGACTTTATCGTGGCGCGAATTCTAGATCAATTGCGTATTCCCCACACTCTCATGCGTAAATGGGGCGAATAATATGCAAGGCTTACAAGAGCTTATTTCAATGATAGTTACTTTTGCCAATTGGATCTTGACAATATTGCAAGCTTTGTTTTAAGCTCTCCAACATGATTACATTTAACATTCGCAATTTTTCGTATTACTACTGGTATCCCACCTCGGTGCGGTGCCTTTTTGCGTTTGCCTAAATGAAATAGCAATACCTCAAGCAAAGCTTAATGCCAACCGCCCTTAATACGGCGGTTTTTGTTTTATTTAAGTCTGTTTCCGCCGTTGCACCCCAATTTATATTAAAAATAAAGGAAACATAAAATGACTGCCCTAGCACACTCTATGATATTTACAGCACCTGAGCTTAACCAAATTCATCTTATCCCCGACGGCAATAGCCATCGCCCAGACTTATGCCCTGAACGTATTGGCTTTAATAAACCTAATTTAGCCAGCGAAGCCATGATCCCATCTATACGAATGGTGGCTACTTTAATTGCTGCGGCACGTCACGACTTCAATAATCGCAGCCCTGAGCACTTCACCGAAGAAGCAGATTGGTTTGCTGCGCGCATTATTGTTTTAAATGCACGCATCTTTCATTTAGATGTAACCCTCAAACCCATGCTCGACACGGCCAACCGTCGCGCCCAAGTATTCGCGCAACAACACAGCTTACCATTTACAGCTGCTAAAATGCGCATGAGCTTACATGCTGGCCGCCCAGCCAACCTGCTCATCATTGAAACAGACTTTCACTTGAGCGAAAAACAATCGTTAGCAAATAATAGTGGTACCTTGGCGACACAATGTTTATTACCTAAGTTGTTTTAACTCTAGAATTCAATAACCGTTATAATCACAGCTTTAAATCATCTATACTTTCATTATATTTGTATATAAATTTGAGTTGCGCATGAAGAAAATTCTTTTTTGGTTATTGATTATTGGTGGATGTTGGTTATTTTATAACAGCACAAGCCAAGTTAAACTAGGGCCTGGTGTCATGGCATCTGCAGCTCCGCAACAAGCAAATATACGTTCGCCTGTGGGCAATAAAATCAACAAATATGATATTACCGAGCTTGCCGAATTTGATATTAAGGCAAAGGTACTTTCAAAAAAAAACTATTCTCAGGATCGGGGAGCTGATCTCTCACCAACTGATCTAGCATTGGGTTGGGGCAACATGTCTGATGAGAATATTCTTAAAAATATTAAAATTTCACAATCTGGTCGATTTTATTATTGGCGGGTTGATTCATTTCCGATACCAAGACGTGAAATAGAAACACACAGTGCCAATATGCACCTTATTCCTGCTAACGATTCAGTTAAAAGAACCATTAGTAAGATAAAACAAGGGGATATTGTAGAGATATCAGGTAGCTTAGTAGATGTAACATCCAAAAAAGATAATTGGCGCTGGAAGAGCTCTCTAACTCGTGATGACACAGGCAACGGAGCATGTGAGTTGATTTGGGTGAAAAGCCTCCACATAGTAACGCCCTAGTTAGCTAGTGTATTAATATCCAACCAGCCGCCATATATACAACCTGTGTTACTTATCAAAAGTAATCTCAGCCAATTAGCATAGATGTTCAGGTAGCCTTTAGTCATTGTGTTTGCTGATAAAGCAAATTATGCTAAAGGCTACCTGAAGCTTTTCAGCTATATTAATAGAGCTGTTGAAAAGTTGAGGAAAACCAAGTTCCATCAATTTCGGTTATAATCTTAGCTAAATTTAATCAGGTAAACCTTCATGAACAAATTTTTTGTCAGCCTAGCCATCCTTGCTGTAAGCGCCTGTGGTTTCAATCTTAAAGGCAGCGGTCTAAGCCACGACCAATTACCTTATCAAGCTTGGCTGGTAGACGGCGGTGAATTACAACAACCGCTAGAAACTGCTTTATTAAGAGCCAAAGCTCGGCCAGTAGATGCGCAACAAGCTCAAGCAATAGTAACGGTGAATAAAATTGATGCACAAAAAGATATTCTAACCATCACTCGCGCGGCCAAAATCAATGAGTACTTACTCATTCTAACCGTTGAAGCTGAAGCCAGCATTGGCGGTAAAGTATTAGGTGAACCCATGCGCATTACAATTCAACGACCAATGGATTACGCTGATAGTGAAGTCTTGGGCAAACAAGAAGAAGAAGCCATGATCTGGCAAGAAATGCGTCGTGATGCAGCCGAGCAAATTGTACAGCGCCTCTCTTTCATAAAAGCTAATCCTTAAAATGGCTGCTATGAATTTAGACCAGCTTTCAGGTAGCCTTAGCGCGCCCTTACAAGTTTTGTATGTTATTCATGGTGAAGAAGACTTATTGCGCATAGAAGCACTTGATCTGCTGCGTGCCGCTGCCAAAAAACAAGGCTACCTGAACCGCGAAGTCTATACCGCTGATACCTATTTTGATTGGGACGAAATGCTCCAATCAGCCAGCAGCATGGGGTTGTTTTCTGATTTAAAGTTTATGGAAATCCATATACCAAATGGCAAGCCTGGCAAACCTGGCGGTGATGCCTTGCAACAATTGGCAGAGCGCTTGCCTGAAGACACTGTAGTGACTATTGTTTTGCCTAAGCTGGAAAAAGCACAAACCTCAAGTAAATGGTTCACCAGCCTAGCTAAAAAAGGCGCAATCTTAGAAGCTAAGGCCATTGGCACTCAAGCTTTACCACAGTGGATACGCAATCGTTTAAGCCAGCATAAACTGGATATTGAAAATGACGCACTGGCATTGTTTGCTGATCGTGTAGAAGGTAATTTACTCGCTGCCAAACAAGAAATAGATAAACTGGCGCTATTGCATCCCGCTGGTCACATGGTCAACATGACAGATGCAGAAGCAGCAATTGCCAATGTAGCTCGCTTTGATATTTTTCAATTGGCAGGTGCATGGATGAGTGGCGACAGCCCGCGTGTTGCCCGCTTACTGGATGGTTTAGAAGCAAATGGTGAAGAACCAGTCTTGTTGTTGTGGGCAGTTGCTGAAGATATTCGCACCCTTATTCGCCTCACTGCTGCTTTAAAACAAGGGCAAAACATTGCCTCTGTGCGCAATAGCTTGCGTTTATGGGGCGACAAACAAACACTTGCACCGATGGCAGTAAAGCGTATTTCCATCAGCCGTTTGCTCCAAGCGCTACAAGATTGCGCTAAAATTGATTGCATGATTAAAGGTGCTCAAAGCGGTAATGCTTGGGCTGAGTTCAAACATTTAGTGAGTGGGCTGGCAGTTTAAAAACGTTACTTTTATTTGATATTATTTAGAAATATGTGTTTACAACGATCGAAAATAAAGCCATGTAAATACCAAACTGATGCCTAATCTTTTCAGGTAGCCATAATCGTTTATAATGCCCTCTTTCAAACTTGATATAAATTGCGATGAAAACCGTAGAAAAAAATGTTCTTGTTTTGCATACCGCCGAACACATGTTTGATTTGGTAGATAAAGTTGAAGATTATCCACAATTCTTACCTTGGTACAGCAAAACTGAAATTCTTGAACGCAAAGGCGAAGAGCTTAAAGCACGCTTATACATGGATTACATGGGTATTAAGCAATCGTTTGCCACGCACAATCATAATATTCCTGGCCGTGAAATCAGCATAAAGCTACTTGATGGCCCATTCAAGGCGCTTACTGGTATTTGGAAATTCACTCCTCTTGGAGATGACGCTTGTAAAATACAATTTCAGTTAAACTACGAATTTTCTAGCGCTTTATTATCCAAAGTTATTTCACCAGTATTCAATGCCGTTACTGGCAAATTAGTAGATGCTTTTATCCATGAAGCTGATCGCCGCTATGACCATCATTAATATCGAAATTATTTACGGCACAGCTGATAAGCAATTTTTGCAAAGCCTAACTGTAGCAACAGGCACCACTGTGCGCCAAGCCATATCGTTAAGCCAAATTCAAGATGAGTTTCCCGATGCTGAGTTAGCGAATACGCCAGTGGGTATTTTTGGAAAAATCGTGCCCGATAATACTATTCTCCGCGCCCAAGACCGCATCGAAATTTATCGTCCATTGCTGATTGATCCTAAAGAAGCACGGCGTTTACGCGTGCAGTCTCAATCTGAACTCAATCCAGAGGCTACCTGAAAGCTAAACTTCAATTAAGTTGACTCTTTCCACTTCTCTTTATTTACGAAACAATTAATATGTCTGCCATTAAACTCATTGTCGGCCTAGGCAACCCTGGCGCCGAATACACCCACACCCGCCACAATGCTGGCTTCTGGTTTATCGACGAGCTTGCTTGGTCGTGGAAAGCTTCATTAAAAGATGAAAAAAAATTCTACGGAGCAGTTGCACGTGTTAGCCACGAAGGCAACGATATTTGGCTATTAAAGCCGAATACGTTTATGAATCGTTCTGGCCAAGCAGTCGCTGCGTTGGCGCAGTTTTATAAAATAAAACCAGAAGAAATTTTAGTGGTACACGACGAATTAGATGTTGTTTGTGGTCGCATTCGTTTCAAACTTGGTGGCGGTAATGGTGGCCATAATGGTTTAAAAGATATTCAAGCGCGTTTAGGCACGCCTAATTTTTATCGTTTGCGTTTAGGTATTGATCATCCTGGCGACCGAAATCTAGTCGTCGGTTATGTTTTAAACAAACCAAGCGCCGAAGATCGTCAAGCAATAGAAGAAAGTGTTATCAAGTCAATTAAAGGTTTACCATTGATAATGAATGGTGAGTGGGAAGAAGCCATACGTTTTCTACACAGTAAATAAATATTCTAATTGCTACTCTCTCGACAGACGATATCAACATGAATAATGGCTCAAGTTTTCAGGTAGCCTTAGTTAATGAATATGCTAACAAGTCTCACAGTCATCAACATACAACATACTCCATGTTACAAATAAGTTAACAGCTTTTTCTGAACAATAAAAATCAACGCATAGTTACATTGAATACAAAAATTCTACATAAGCTTGGCTGGTTTAATATCTTTATCTAACTAAACTTTCATCAAAAAATCCTATTTAAAACCTTATCAATCAATAAATTCTTAACTATATTTTAAGTGATTTCAACTTCAATTATGGCGCTATAAATCATCATTAATAATTATTCTAAATTATTCTAAATTATTCAAAAAATCCTATTGCAACAGATTCTCATTTGTATTATTATTCACTCATTCTTCATTAACAACTAAATGTAATCGATACCCCGAATTTTTAAAAGGCGCTCTTCAATGAACATTACCCCTTTAAATCAGCTCCCCAAAGGAGCACATGCTAGCATTCATAAAATTACGATCAACCAAGTTTTTGGCCAGCTCGACGATATGATTGGTCGTCGCTTAGTTGATTTAGGTTTCTCTGATGGAGTTTCAATACAAATAATAGGCACTGGATTGTTTGGACGTGGTCCATTTGCTGTGCGCGTAGGTAACTGTGCTCAATTTTCACTACGAGAAGCCGAAGCTGCTAAAGTTTTGTGCTTGCTGCCCGATACCACTGAATAATCAGGATCAAAGATGAGTATTTCTTACGCCTTAGTCGGTGCGCCTAATTGTGGCAAAACTGTGTTGTTCAACGCACTCACTGGTGCTCATGCCAAAGTGGCCAATTACCCAGGCGTTACCGTAGATCGTCGTGAAGGCAAACTCGTTGGCCGTTCTGATGTTTCAATCATTGATTTACCCGGCACTTACAGCCTGCGGGTCACCAGCCCCGACGAACAAGTGGCTCGTGATGTTTTGTTGGGAAAATTAGGGCCCAATCCTGATGCTATTATTGCTATAGCAGATGCCACTAATTTGCGCATGACTTTGCGCATGATTCTCGAGCTGAAAACACTCGGCTTGCCTATGTTGGTTTCACTTAATCTTAGTGATGTTGCCAAAGCCAGAGGTTTAAGCATCAACGCTGAAAAGCTAAGCCAATTACTAGGCTTGCCTGTGGTTGAAACCGTAGCAATTAAAAGTAGTGGAACTGAAGCATTGCGCCAAGCGATTAAAAATTTGCCCCAAACAGCTACACCAAAATTAGACACAACTGCAATTGAACAACAGCTTGATGAGCTTAATAGTAATACGCTTTATCGTGAAGTTGAATATATTTTAAAAGAAGTCGTACATACCCAAATGGAGCTGCCCGTCTGGCACCATCGTATAGATGTTATGGTTCTGCATCCAGTATGGGGCGTGGTTATTTTATTGCTTATTTTGATGTTGGTGTTTCAAGCGGTGTATGCCTGGGCTGAACCTATTATGGGCTTGATTGAAAATGGTTTCGGCTGGTTAGGCGAATGGGTTGCCACTACTTTGCCGCCTGGAATTTTGAGCGACTTAATCATCAATGGCATCATTGCTGGCGTGGGCAGTGTGTTGGTTTTCCTGCCGCAAATCAGTATTTTATTTGCATTTATTTTATTATTAGAAGATTCAGGCTACTTGCCGCGCGCTGCTTATTTGCTTGATAATTTACTCGCTAAAAGTGGCTTATCTGGCCGCGCCTTCATACCCCTACTTTCTAGTTTTGCTTGTACAATACCAGCGGTTATGTCGACGCGCACCATTCAAAATCCGCGCGAACGCTTGGTCACAATCGCCATCGCGCCTTTACTAACTTGCTCTGCACGATTACCTATCTATGCACTCATAATCGCTGCTGTCATCCCATCTCAAAATGTAATGGGTTTCAATCTGCAAGGGCTAACTCTATTTGGTCTTTATGTATTAGGTATTGTTTCCGCCGCACTGGTTGCTTATTTAATGAAGATGTTTGCCCACAGAAAAGATACAGCACAGCAATTTCCATTGCTCATGGAATTACCGACATTTCGCATGCCTAATTTCAAACATATTGTTATCAGCCTTTGGGATCGTGTCTATGCATTTTTAAAAAATGCAGGCACCATCATATTTGCACTGAGTGTCGTGTTATGGTTTTTGGTTTCTTTCCCCAAACCACCCGCAGGCGCTACAGGCGCAGCCATTGATTCTAGCTTTGCTGGCACCCTTGGTCACTTTATTCAGCCCATATTTGCCCCCATTGGCTTCACTTGGGAAATGTGCATTGCATTGATTCCTGGCATGGCTGCACGCGAAGTAGTGGTGGCGGCGCTAGGTACTGTTTATTCTGTTGGTGCTCAATCAGAGGAGTCAATGCAAAATGCCCTCATCCCTATCATCCATAATTCATGGGGCTTGCCCACCGCGTTTGCCTTCCTCGCTTGGTATGTTTACGCCCCCATGTGCTTGGCTACCCTTGCAGTGATAAAACGTGAAACCAAATCGACCAGCCATACTTTATTGATTACATCGTATCTTTTTGTTATCGCGTATGTTTTTGCATACTTTATTTACCAACTAACACTAAGGCTCACATCATGATTCAATATATTATCGTGGCGCTGATTGTGATCGCTTGCACCATCTACGCCATCAAAAAACTGTTTCTCAATAAAACTGGCCCTAAATGCCAAGGTTGTAATGGCTGTGAACCTAAACAAAAATGTAATCGTTCGCCTTGAGCCAAGGCTACCTGAACACTTCATCTGTATTTGGAATTACGTTTAAGTAGCCTTAAAACCACATAAAAACCATTTATCTTAATTAAATTCCACTTAAATGGTTCTTTAGCACAAATCATTAAAAAATAAACAAAACTTATCTCATTACCCCTTGTGGGCAACGTCAAATCAAGTCTATACTGCGTTCTATGGTTGAAAAGCCAGATAATAAGTTTAAACAATAAAGAGTAAATGAAAGGAAGAGTATGCAACATCGCAGACGTCAGGTCGTATTCCAAGCCGCTAAACGTGCATTTATGGCACAGCAGCAACTGGAACGCGAACAAGCACAGCAAGCTATACCCGCTGTAAAACAATAAAAATTAAAGTATATATCGATACGCCGCCTCTTTGAAGGCGGTTTTGTTTTGGCTTAATAAAAGGCTACCTGAAGCTTATTCAGTTAGCCTTTTATTTTAGATAATGAGCTGATTAAATTAATGGTGCTGTTCAGATAACCAGTTCAATAGTCCTCCTAAATTATTTTACTTATCTAGGACAACCACTAAATTATTTATGTAAATATGAAATCATGTCGAGTCATACTAATCACAACGAATTTCTAGGCATCTCGTTCGCCTTCCGTTTTTTCGCTCATTATCAAAGGCTTGTGGTATTATCCATGCTGATTGGGTGGGCATAATGGCGGCTTGGTTGAAGTTTGATGAGCATCTAATACTTCGCATTCTAGATAAGAATGATAATCTGAGAAAGCTATGATATGGCAGCAAAGACCAGTCAATATCAAGAGTCAAATGCGGCCTCAGCAGAAGCAGACAGATACTTAAACCAAACTGTATAAGAGTCTCTCGCCTCAAGGCACATCAAAACTCCATGCTCTGTCAATACGCTGCATGCATTTCAAATATTTGTATACCTTGTTACAGTTTTTGAAAACAATACAGGGCACTAATTAGTTGACCGACTGTGTGCTCCGAGTCATCATACGGGCATCAACTTTCATAGCTTGACCGCTGGACTTAACTTCTAAAAACTCTCCATAACTCATGTAAACATCATATTGATGAGTGTGATTACTCTTGATGTGAATGTTATCAATTATTTGGTTTGGTACCATTACATTGCTTTGTCGCTTCAAAACAATATCCTCTGTCACAATATAGTACTTACCAGGTTTAAGTCCTCTGAACCCAAACTCCCCGTACTGATTGCTCGTAGCAGCAAGCGATCGCGCTAGAAACTGGTCAGATGCAACAGTTTTTCTTTTACTGTTGGCCGCCAACTTCAAATATTCACGCAAATAGCCACTGTCTGGATACAAAACAATTTTTTTATTGGCTACAAGCACTCTTTTCTTTTTACCTCCAAACCAAAGACCTTCGCGTTGATCAATTGCTTTTCTATGTTCTGGAAGATAAATGGGCTCAACAAACGACAGCACTCCGCTGACTATTGCACTGCCATTTATCAACATATCTTTGGCAGCAGCTTCATCAAATGCAGAAGTAGGATAAACAGTAGTCGCTAAATGTTTTTGTTGCTCAACCTGATCGAAGACATCTGCACTTGCTGTAGTGGAAATGAAAGTTAGAGAACAGAGTGTGGCTAAAAGTGTTTTATAAAGTTTAATGTTCATAGACCAGCTCTTATGTAATTCTTAGTAAATGTGTTCATTTTTTATCTTTCAATAATTAAAAAATGAATCGATTATTATTTCAACGCCATGCCAAAAAATGATGTGCAGGCTATAAACGAGCAGAAAAATAACAGCATTAAGTACAAATCAGCCTATAAGCTTTAATGATGGTACAAGCTAGCACCATCATTAAAGCCTTTTTTGTGGGCTATTTTTATCACAACTCTGCTAGTGTCTACCACCACTCACACAGCTTTGGATGTGTAGTGCTCCTACTGAAGCCAGCCCAGTAAATCTGCATTACTATGACTGATAATTTATGTTAACGTCAAGCTGTATTTTAGGCTAAATAATATTTGTTAAAGGCACACCAGCAGCAATAAAATGAACAAATGCATCAAATTATTACTATTCTAAAACACTAATGCACAGAATAAAAAACCATATACTACTTCTTGCAAAGCGGTATATGATTTCGACCGAACAAAAGGCTACCTGAAACTTATTCAGGTAGCCTTGTATGTAACATTTTGATTCATTAGAATAATGAGTTCACTTTTAATAGTCGTATATATTGATTCAAAACACTTTGAATGAATAATAAAACCGTGGAAAATACAGTCTTCTTTTATACCCATCAATCTTAACAACCATTCTATCAACGAAAAACTAATCCCTTACCGCACCAAACAATAAATTTTCTTTTATCATGCGTATCTTATCGCGTAATACTGCTGCTTCTTCAAATTGTAAGTCGCGTGCTGCTGCTTGCATGGCTTTTTCGAGCTTGCTAACTTCTTTAATTGCGTCTGCTTCAGTATGAATTTCTCCCACTTTTATTTTAGATTTGCCTTTACCTTTTGCATCTGATTTATCATAGTAAACGCCATCAATAATGTCTTTTATTTTTTTAACAATTTGCGTAGGCACAATACCATGCTCTTCATTAAAAGCTACTTGCTTGATACGACGGCGCTCGGTTTCACCAATTGCTGCATTTATAGCGTCGGTCATTTTATCAGCATACAAAATAGCTAAGCCGTTAATGTTACGAGCAGCACGGCCAATGGTTTGAATTAAGCTGCGATGGCTGCGCAAAAAGCCTTGTTTATCCGCATCAAGAATGGCAACCAATGACACTTCTGGAATATCTAAACCTTCACGCAATAAGTTAATGCCTACTAATACATCAAACAAGCCTAAGCGCAAATCGCGGATAATTTCAACGCGTTCTACAGTGTCAATATCGCTGTGTAAGTAGCGTACTTTTACGCCCAGCTCGCTGTAATAATCTGTAAGCTGCTCAGCCATGCGTTTGGTAAGCGTGGTTACTAAAACCCGCTCACCTTTTTCAACGCGTAAATTAATTTCGCTCAATAAATCGTCAACCTGCGTGCCAACTGGACGAATCTCAATTAATGGATCAACCAAACCAGTGGGACGCACCACTTGTTCAACCACTTGCGCGGCATGTTCTTCTTCGTATTTTGCTGGCGTAGCAGAAACAAAAATAGTTTGTGGCATGATTTGCTCAAACTCATCAAATTTGAGCGGGCGATTATCTCGTGCGCTAGGCATCCTAAAGCCATAATCTACTAAGTTTTGCTTACGCGAGGCGTCGCCTTTATACATGCCACCAATTTGAGTGACTGTTACATGGCTCTCATCAATAAACATGATTGCATCTTTAGGCAAATAATCCATTAATGTGGGCGGTGGCGAACCTTCGGGCTTACCAGAAAAGTGACGTGAATAGTTTTCAATGCCTTTGCAAAAGCCCATTTCATATAACATTTCCAAGTCAAAACGGGTGCGTTGTTCAATTCGCTGTGCTTCTACTGGGCGACCTTCTTTAGTATAAAAATCGACACGTTCGCGTAACTCTTCTTTAATCAGTTCACACGCACGCAAAACTGTTTCACGAGGCGTTACATAATGGCTGGATGGAAACACAGTAAAACGACCAACGCGCTGTTGTGGCGCACCGGTTAGCGGATCAAATAAATCTAGCCGTTCAATTTCATCGTCAAACAAATGAATACGCAACGCCAGCTCTGAGCTTTCGGCAGGAAACACATCAATGACATCGCCGCGCACTCTGAATGAGCCACGTGAAAAGTCCATATCGCCACGATCATATTGCATCGTCACTAAGGTAGAAATAATTTGTCGCTGATCTAACTTATCACCCTCTTTTACAGACAAAACCATTTGTCTATAGGCGGTTGGATCACCAATTCCGTAAATCGCTGATACCGTTGCCACAATAATCACATCTTTTCGGGTAATTAGATTCTTGGTGGCACTCAAGCGCATTTGTTCAATGTGTTCGTTAATGGCGGAATCTTTTTCAATAAACAAATCACGACTCGGTACATACGCTTCTGGCTGATAATAATCGTAATAAGATACAAAATACTCTACTGCATTTTCGGGGAAAAACTCACGCATCTCTGAATACAGCTGTGCCGCCAAAGTTTTATTGTGCGCCATAATAATAGCTGGCCGACCGCTCTTCGCAATAATATTGGCCATGGTATAGGTTTTACCTGAGCCGGTTACACCAAGTAGAGTTTGGTACGCTAAGCCGTCATCTAAGCCTTCGAGCAAACTGGCAATAGCAGTAGGCTGGTCGCCTGCTGGTGCAAACGGTTGGTGAAGTTTAAATGTGCCATTGGGGGATTCGATGATGGGCATAACAATCTGTCTAAAAGTAAATGCTAATACTCGACTAAATGAGGACGAAAATATAAATTGAAACTCAATCGATATAATAAATCTATTTTTTTGCTTTCAGCTAGCCTTTTAGTCACTATGAGGCTACCTGAAAGAAATTAATTCATTGTTAACATCAAATACTAATCATTTAAAAACTTAACGGTTACAATTAGAAAAGTCATCATCCTCGAGCTAATAACCAACTTAATAGTTAATTAAAGAAAAAATAAGTAAACTTTTAAAAAAAATAAACCAAGTGAGTATTTAATCAATATGATGAATGCCGTAGTGATTTAAACCTATTTAAAAGAGGAGATGAAATGAAAAAATATTTTGCTGAGTTTTTTGGCACATTTTGGTTAGTGTTCGGTGGTTGCGGTAGTGCTGTTTTGGCGGCTGCATTTCCAGAATTGGGCATTGGCTTCGCTGGTGTTGCCTTAGCTTTTGGTTTAACAGTGTTGACTATGGCTTACGCAGTTGGTCATATTTCAGGCGGCCATTTTAACCCTGCTATCTCGGTTGGCTTATTTGTTGGTGGTCGCTTTGCAGCTAAAGATTTACTTCCATATATTGTTGCCCAGGTTATTGGTGCCATTTCTGCTGCTGCTGTTTTATATTTAATCGCTTCGGGCAAAGCTGGTTTTGATGCCACCACCAGTGGCTTTGCAAGCAATGGTTTTGGCGAGCATTCTCCTGGTGGCTATAATATCGTTTCTGCTTTGGTGATTGAAATCGTGCTAACTGCCTTTTTCTTAATCATCATTATGGGTGCTACTGATAAACGTGCGCCAGCAGGTTTTGCACCGATTGCCATCGGTTTAGCCCTAACTCTGATTCACTTAATCAGTATCCCTGTTACCAATACTTCTGTTAACCCTGCTCGCTCTACTGGCGTGGCTTTGTTTCAAGGTGGTTGGGCTATTGAACAACTATGGTTGTTTTGGGTAGCTCCAATTATTGGTGGTGCAATTGGTGCAGTAATTTATCGTTTTATTGCTGATGAAAAATAATTAAAATTTACTATTCAGCAACTCTAAAATGCAGCTACACGGCTGCATTTTTTTTTCGTTCAGATACGCTATAA
>CAZLYX010000040.1:0-1806 GCA_964563885.1 uncultured Neisseria sp.
GTACACAAAGTGCTGCTGTCGGGCAATTTTTCCGCTGAGCTCTAAAATTGCCGCAGAGCACGGCGTTAGTTATGAGTAAAGATGAGTCTTATGTCCAAGCTAAAAGTGATTTCAATTTCCGTCCTTCTCTTCTCGGGCTCAGCCGCCGTTTTCTCGCTAATTTTCTTTTTTGGTGATTGGTCTCGACTACTTGCAGTGATAGTAGTGGGGATCTTTTTGGGATTGTTAGCGGCACCCTCTATTGAACCAAAGGCTTTCAAGTATGCTTGGGCTTATGAGCTTTTGTCAGGGGCAATGGTTGGAGCTTTGATTGGTTTGATTTTTATTGGCAGTGGAGAGGCTGTGGGCGTGGGAGCGCTTATTGGGGGCGTGCTGGGTTATACGGTTCCCTATTGGATTAAGCATGCTCCAATTCCGTAGAACTCATAACAAGGTGCATCAGTACGCAGACGGTGTTTGCTGAACGCAACTTACGTGGCGCCGTTTAGCAAAGCATGTGTGCCGGGCATGGCACTTAACTAGCGAGGTGCAAGTACTCGTACCACGTATTTGCAGCGCTGATAGGTTCGCAAAAGGACAAGGCCGTTGTCGCATCGCGGGACGATGAACAAGAACTCAATATTACGTCATTTTCTTTAAGTGATACAAAATGTCTAACGCCTCTCTTGGTGTTAACGCATCTGGGTTTATCTCTGCCAATGCATCTAAAACTTGATTAGATTCTGCTGTTGTTTCAGCTGCGGGCTCTTTTATATTTGTCTTTTCAACATCATATAAGGTGCTGAATATATCCAATTGTGGTTGATTAGCCGCTGCTTGAGCTTCAAGTGAGTTTAAATGTTTTTGGGCACTTTTTAGGGTGCGCACGGGAAGGCCTGCTAGCTTGGCAACGGCAATGCCGTAGCTTTTGCTCGCTGGGCCAGATTCGATATGGTGCAAAAATACAATATCTTGCCCTTGTTCAAGTGCAGAGAGGTGCATGTTGATGGCGGTGGCATGATGTTCAGGTAGCTTAGTTAGCTCAAAGTAATGAGTAGCAAAAAGGCTGAATGAGTTGTTTTTTTGCAGTAGATATTCGGCAATGGCTTGAGCAAGGGCAAGGCCATCAAAGGTTGATGTGCCCCGTCCAACTTCGTCCATTAACACCAGCGATTGCTCGGTAGCATGATGCAAAATGTAGGCAGTTTCTGTCATTTCGACCATAAATGTGGAGCGATTGCCCGCTAAATCGTCTGAGGCGCCAATGCGGGTAAATATTTGGTCTATCGGGCCAATTTTGGCAGATTCGGCAGGTACAAAACTACCCGTGTGCGCAAGTAAGGTGATGAGGGCAACTTGGCGCATATAGGTAGATTTGCCGCCCATATTAGGACCTGTAAGCAGCATGAGCCTATGCTTGTGATCGAGAGCGGTGTGATTGGCCGTGAAGTGGCGCACTTGTTGCTCAACCACTGGATGGCGGCCGTTTTGAATGTCGATAACGGGATAATCGGCAAACTCGGCAGCGGTATAGTGACGCTCTTGGGCATGGCGAGCAAAGGTTGCCAACACATCTAGCGTAGCTGCTGCTTTGGCGGCTTTTTGTAATTGTGGTAACGCTACCTGAAAGTCTTTGAGCAAGGCTTCGTAGAGTTGTTTTTCTAGTGCGAGCGCGGTGTCTTGTGCCGCTAAAACCTTTTCTTCAAAGGTTTTTAATTCTGGTGTGATGAAACGCTCAACATTTTTGAGGGTTTGGCGACGCTGATAATCAGTTGGTGCTTGTTCAGCTTGGTTTTTAGACAATTCAATATAAAAACCATGCACGCG
>CAZLYX010000040.1:1906-18280 GCA_964563885.1 uncultured Neisseria sp.
TCATCAAGCGCTGAAAACAAGGTGGGCGCTTTTTTGCCGCTCAGGGTTTGGGTGATTTCTAAATTACGACGAGTGGCGGCATCCATGCCGATATATTGGTTTTCGGTTTCGAGTGACAAGCCATCTAAATGTTGCGGCAAATGATTTTGAGTAATCTGAATATAATTTAACAGCGCGCCAGCAGCGCCAATGGCCGCAGCATGTTCGTTGATGTCTAAGCCAAAACCCAATAAATCTTGGCTGCCAAAATAGCGCGCCAGCAATTCAGCGCCCGTTTTAGGCGCAAACTGCCAATGATTGAGCCGAGTAATGTTATCAGCTTGAACATTAGGTGCGGCTTTACCATCAGATAATAAAACTTCTGATGCTTGCAAACGCGCGAGCTCATCAGCCAGTTTTTCAGGCGTAATCAGCTTGGCTTTAAATTCTCCGCTTTGTAACGATGCCCAAGCCAGACCAATGTGTTTTTTATCGGCCGCTTTATCAAAATAAACCGCAACAATGCGGTTGGTTTCTTTGTCTTCTAAAAAAGCGCTGTCAGTGAGCGTGCCGGGGGTAACAATGCGCATCACTTTGCGCTCCACTGGCCCTTTAGTTGCCCCCACTTCGCCAGTTTGCTCGCAAATGGCCACACTTTTGCCCATTTTTACTAAGCGCGCTAAATACTGTTCAGCGGCATGATAAGGCACACCCGCCATCTGTATGGGTACGCCCTCTATCTGTCCGCGGGTGGTGAGCGTTATATCTAGCAGCTTGGCGGCTATTACGGCATCATCAAGAAATAGCTCGTAAAAGTCGCCCATGCGGTAAAAAACCAGCTTGTCTTGGTGTTCAGCTTTTATGGCGAGATACTGCTGCATCATCGGTGTAACGGTGGGTTTACTCATGTCGACGGCTCTACAATTAGGAAGCTAAAGCAGTATTGTAGCAAAATGACACAGCTGCTGGCGGCAGTTGAGCTGTTTGATTTTATGTTAAAATGCGCTCTAACTTTTCAGGTAGCCTCAAATAAAGGCTGCCTGAACAAGCGGAACCAAGACCAAACAGTTTGGTCTGTTGTGTTTACTTGTCATTAATGTCGCGCGCCACTGTGGCGCCGTTCTGAATATATTGAGCTTATGAAACCTGCCAATCTTTATCGCTTTGCGCTGCTTGGTGTTGCAGCCGCCATCTTAGCCGCTTGCGGCACCAAGAAAACCACGCCACCTCCAAGCACGCCACCAACTGTTACGCCGGGTATGCCGCTGCCCCCAGGTATGCCATCGCCGCAAGGCTTTAGTATGTCGCCCAACGGCAGCAGCGCCACTTATCGCGTTGTTGATTTCGCTGGCTTGCCTGAATGGCCGCAACAAAATTTTGCTAACAGCTTAAAATCGTTTCAGCAAGGATGCGTGCGCTTAAAAACTCAGCCAGATTGGCAAACGGCTTGCACTCAAGCTGCGCAAACACAGGCTAACAATGGCGCGGCCAAATCATTTTTTGAACGTTACTTCACCCCATGGCAAGTGAGTGAACATGGCAAACTTGCGGGCACGGTTACGGGTTATTACGAGCCAGTATTATTGGGCGATGCCAAGCACACCAGCCAAGCACGCTTCCCTGTTTATGGTATTCCCAGCGATTTTATTTCAGTTGATCTTCCTGCAAGTACACGCAACAAAGGAACAGTGCGCATAAAACAAACTGATCCAAACAAAGGCATAATCAGTGCCGATGGCAACTACACCGCCACTTTGTCACAATTTCCGATTAGCGAGCGCAGCACGTCGCTTAAAGGCCGATTTGTTGGCAACCAATTTGTACCTTATTACACGCGCAGCGAAATCAACGCAGGTGCGCTTAATGGTAAAGCACCTATTTTGGGCTATGCCAACGATGCTGTTGAATTGTTTTTCTTACACATTCAAGGCTCTGGCCGTTTAAAAACGCCTGAAAATAAATATATTCGACTTGGCTTTGCGGCTAAAAATGAATATCCCTATGTGTCTATTGGTCGTTATATGGCAGATAAAGGCTATTTGACTTTAGGGCAAACCACCATGCAAGGCATCAAAGCCTATATGCAGCAAAATCCGCAAAAACTCAGCGAAGTGTTAAGCCAAAACCCAAGCTATATATTCTTTCGTGAGCTGCCGGGCAATGATGATGGCCCGATTGGCGCATTAGGCACACCGTTAATGGGCGAATATGCTGGCGCGGTTGACCGCCATCACATTACTCTTGGCGCACCGATATTTTTAGCCACCACACACCCAGCAAACCGCTATGCGCTCAACCGCTTGATTATGGCGCAAGATACTGGCAGCGCAATTAAGGGCGCGGTTCGTGTAGATTACTTCTGGGGTTATGGCGACGAAGCAGGTGCGGTGGCGGGCAAACAAAAACACCCCGGTTATGTTTGGCAGTTGCTGCCAAACGGGGTGATGCCGCAATATCGTCCATAAGCTTAAATACGCTTTAAAAGGCTAGCTGAAGGCATAACTTCAACCAAGTTAAAACCTTTCAGCTAGCCTTTGAATATTATTCATCATGATTGATATTAATGAACACTACACATTGAGGCTACCTGAACACGTTCAGGTAGCCTCAAATTTACTCATCAATTAATGAACTTATAAGCCTTTGAAGACAGCTGCTACTGAAATAAAACCCTATAAAGGTTATACTTCTGATCTATCTTTAAGAATGTCGCACAGGAAAATCATGCACCCCGCTATACACATCAACAACGCTGTTAAAACCTATTCCAATGGCTTCACCGCGCTCAACGGTGTTACTTTCGACATACAGCAAGGTGAGTTTTTTGCTCTGCTCGGCCCTAACGGTGCTGGCAAAACCACGCTAATTTCTGCTATGGCCGGGCTAAGTCGGCTCACCTCTGGCAACATCAGCGTAATGGGCTACGATGTACTCAAACAACCTTACGACGCTCGCATGAGTTTAGGCGTGGTGCCGCAAGAATTGGTTTTTGACCCATTTTTTACCGTGCGTGAAGCGTTGATCTTCCAATCTGGTTATTTCGGTATTAAAAAAAACGACGCTTGGGTGGATGAAGTTATTCATAACTTAGGATTATCAGACAAAGCCAACACCAATACACGCAGACTTTCGGGTGGTATGAAACGCCGTGTGATGGTTGCACAAGCCTTGGTTCATCGTCCGCCAGTGATTGTATTGGATGAACCTACAGCCGGCGTTGACGTTGAATTACGCCAAAGCTTATGGGCATTTATCCAAAGCTTAAACAAGCAAGGCCATACCATTATTTTGACTACACATTATCTAGAAGAAGCACAAAGCCTATGCCAACGCATCGCCATGTTGAAGCAAGGTGTGGTGGTGGCGCTGGATAAAACCGAAAATCTATTGCATACAGAAAAAGGCGTGCGTGTAGAATTATTACTTGGCGGTGAATTGCCAGAAACTTTACACCAATGGCTAGACCCACAGAAAAGCGGTGAAACCATCAACCTGATGCTTGAAGATTACGATCAGCTCGCATTTGTGCTGCAAACACTCAAATATGCTCATATCGAAGTAAAGCAACTGTCTTTACCAGAAACCGATTTAGAAGACGTATTTGTAAAAATTATGCGCAAATAAGCTACCTGAACACCATTTAAGCTTTACATCCAGTAGCACTCTCTAATGAGGCTAGCTGAACCAATATCCACTAAGGAATCCCCGTTAAAATGATCGGTTTTTATACCCTGTTTAAAAAAGAAGTGCTGCGTTTCTGGAAAGTTGGTTTTCAAACACTGGCAGCACCCATGGTTACCGCCTTGCTCTACCAATTAATTTTCTCCCATGCTGTCGGTAAAAATATGGAAGCGCTACCTAACGTAACATACAACGCCTTTTTAATTCCCGGTTTGGCGATGATGAGCATGACCCAAAATGCTTTTGCCAATGCCTCTTCCAGCTTGGTTCAATCGCGCATCACCGGCAACTTGATTTTTATTTTGCTGCCGCCCTTATCGGTTTGGACGTTTTTTAGCGCTTATGTTAGCGCCGCCATGGTACGTGGGCTAGCAGTGGGTGCGGGCGTTGTGGCTGTGACCGCTTGGTTTGGGCTGCCCATGCCGCATAATCTGCTGTGGATCGTTCTTTTTGCCTTACTGGGCACTGCTATTATGGGCATTCTTGGCTTACTTGCCGGCATCGTTGCAGAAAAATTTGACCAAATTGCCATGTTCCAAAACTTTTTAATTATGCCGCTCACTTTTTTATCGGGTGTATTTTACTCTATCAATAGCCTGCCCCCGTTTTGGCGCAGTATCAGCCACTTTAATCCTGTGTTTTATATGATTGACGGCTTTCGTTATGGCTTTTTTGGCGTAAGCGATGTTACCCCATGGCTATCGTTGTCTGTGGTTGGCAGCTTCACGATCATCTTAGCGCTTGGCACTTTAGCATTGCTAAAATCAGGCTGGAAATTGCGTACTTAAAACCCAATATAGCTGCCAATAATAGAGAGAAAAAATCATGAAACTCTGGATGATTAAATTGGGTGCTACGCCACCAGGGCGCTTTATCGAACAACATGATGTCTTTTTCGGCTTCGCTGAGCAACTGTCTGATTTAGTGGCTGATCTCGATTTTTTTTGGCCAGAAGCCCAAAATCAATGGCACATCGACGCTTGGCGTGAAGTAAATCGAGTTGGCGATTGGCAGATTAATACTGTAGCCACCAGCACAGCACACACTCAACAAGATATCAGTCTATTTTTTATTAATCTAGGCGGCTATCGCGCTGGCGAATTTGAAGAATATCATTACAAATTACTCAGTGTTGCTGCCAATAAAAAAGAAGCCATCGCTGCGGCAAAGCATACTGATTTTTATCGTGATTTCAATTTTCACGGCGCGGCTTCTCATATTGATGAACAATACGGTGTGGATATTGATGAAATACACCGCATCCCCGATATTTTAAATGGCGCATTAAGCCAGCAATATCGTTTAAATATTACTGCAGCTGATGCTACGCTACCTGAAGACACATACCATATCGGTTATGTAAGCCGTACAAAATTGCTCTAACCCGCTGTGTTTAAGTTTTCGGTTTCAGGTAGCCTCTAATAAAAATAAGCACGCCGCGTGTTACAATCCACCTATCTTAAATTGATGCTGTTTAAAAATCTGTTGTCAATTTTATCTATATAAGGAATAGCCCATGCTTAGCCCAGAAGAAGTTCAAAACATGATTGCCGCCATCGCCAAATGTGAACACATCAGCGTGGAGGGCGATGGTCATCACTTTTTTGCCCACATTGTTTCTAGTGACTTTGAAGGTAAAGGTCGTTTAGCGCGTCATCGTTTAATTAAAGATGGCTTAGCTGAAAAATTGGCCAGCAACGAGCTACACGCACTTTCTATTGCTACCGCGGCAACTCCAGCCGAATGGGCAGCTAAATAAATATCAGCAATCAAATAAGTACTTAAACGCTCTTTAGGCCGCGCTGTGCGGCTTTTATTTATGTATGCTAACTCTGTTGCTTATCTCTATCTTCAATAGCACTTTAATTGGATAAAATAATAAAAATCAACTGCTTAATTAGAGATTTTAAATTTTTTACGTACGTATTCCCGCTTTAAAGCAAAATAATCCATTATAATCCGCACTTTCCCTGCAAAAATGCAGCCCCTATTTTTCGGCACGGAGCACCTGCTCCACCGTATCCCATATTGAGAAAGAATTGCTTGTGGATAAACTGAAAATCTCTGCCAATGGCCCATTAAATGGTGAAATCGTTGTATCTGGTGCTAAAAATGCGGCCTTGCCACTGATGTGTGCAGCCTTGCTAACCAAAAAAACCTTGTTCCTGCGCAACGTACCGATGTTGCGCGATGTGAAAACCACCCAAAAACTATTACAAGGTATGGGTGTGCGTGTGTTAACTGACAATGTGCACGAATTTGAAATCAATTGCAGCACGCTTAATAATACTTGTGCGCCTTACGATTTGGTTAAAACCATGCGCGCATCAATTTTGGTATTGGGCCCCACATTGGCACATTTTGGCGAGGCACAAGTGAGCTTGCCTGGTGGCTGTGCTATTGGCTCACGCCCAGTAGACCAACATCTAAAAGGCCTAGAAGCAATGGGCGCAGAAATCATCATCGAAAACGGCTATGTAAAAGCCAAGGGCAAGCTTAAAGGCGCGCGCATATTAATGGATGTGATTACTGTTGGTGGCACTGAAAATTTATTGATGGCAGCCACACTGGCTGAGGGTACTACCGTATTAGAAAACTGTGCAGTTGAGCCAGAAGTTGTTGATTTAGCTAACTGTTTGGTGAAAATGGGTGCCCAGATTAGTGGCATTGGCACTGCCACTATGACCATTGAAGGGGTTAGCGAGTTGCATGGTTGTGAGCATTCTGTGGTACCAGATCGCATTGAAGCGGGTACGTTTTTGTGTGCCGTAGCCATGACCGGTGGCAAAGTGGTCTTGCGCCGCGCCGCACCTAAAACCATGGAAGCCATTCTTGATAAATTGGTAGAAGCTGGCGCCATTATTGAGGCAGGTGATGATTGGATTGCCATTGATATGCAGCAGCGTCCTAAAGCAGTTAACATTCGCACGATGCCTCACCCAGGATTTCCTACCGACATGCAAGCACAGTTTATGGCCATGAATGCTATTGCTGAAGGCTCATCTAAAGTAGTGGAAACCATTTTTGAAAACCGCTTTATGCACGTGCCCGAGCTTAATCGCATGGGCGCTCATATTTCTGATGAAGGCAATACTGCTATTATTGCTGGTGTAGACACCCTTTCAGGCGCCACTGTAATGGCCACTGATTTACGCGCTTCTGCCAGCTTAGTTATGGCTGGTTTAGTGGCAACTGGCGAAACCATCGTTGAGCGAATTTATCATCTCGACCGCGGTTATGAGAATATTGAAGAAAAACTAGGCGGTGTTGGTGCTAATATTGAGCGAATTTCTTAAGCATTGATATTACTTAAGTAAAAGGCTACCTGAACGATATTCAGGTAGCCTTTTCTATAAACACTATCTAATATCCTTCTTAATGGCAATAACTTAGCGAACAATCCAATTGCTGTATTGATTAAATAAAAGCATCAGTTACAAAAAGGCTACCTGAATATCGTTCAGGTAGCCTTTTAAAATCAGCAACTACAAAATTATAGTTTACTGGCTTCCTCAGCTAAATAAGAGGCTACACCAGCAGCATCAGCTTTCATGCCTTTTTCGCCTTTATTCCAGCCAGCAGGACACACTTCACCGTGCTCTTCAGTAAACTGTAGCGCGTCAATCATGCGCAACATTTCGTCTACGTTACGACCCAATGGTAAGTTATTCACCACTTGGTGTTGCACTACGCCATCTTTATCAATTAAGAACGAGCCGCGAAACGCTACGCCGCCATCGCTTTCTACATCAAAGGCTTGGATGATTTCACGTTTAATGTCGGCCACCATCGTAAAGCCAACAGGGCCAATGCCGCCAGCATCTACTGCGGTATTGCGCCAAGCACTGTGGGTAAACTGGCTATCAACAGATACCGAAATTAATTCTACATTGCGTTTTTTAAACTCTTCTAAACGGTTGTTAAATGCAATGATTTCAGAAGGACACACAAAAGTGAAATCCAATGGGTAAAAGAATACCACTGCATATTTGCCCTTGGTAGCAGCTTTGAAGCTGAAATCATCAACGATGTTGCCATCGCCTAAAACAGCTGAAAACACTTTATCGCTATCGTTGAAAAACGGGGCAGGTTTGCTCACTAATACGGCCATTTATAACTCCTTATGATGTGTAATTATTCAAAAAACATTTAGCCATGCCTAAAATCAAACTCTAGCAGCATCTCATAGCAGCATGCTGAAAACAACTGCTTTTTCTAAACCTTACCATTGCGCATGAATCTAAAATTTAGCCAACATTGCATTGTCTACGCCTTATTCTGCCACAAAAAATCCAGCTGAACACTTCAGGGCGCGGCTTTGATTTTGTCACTGTCTTTTATGCCATTTGCTAGCGCTTGAAGCAAACTGGCTTATCGCTTTACCCAGCCAGTTTTAAATAGTGTTCTGATTGCATCAACATTGCCAAGCTAACTGATGTTTAGGCAGTCGCTAGAATAGCCCGTGCTGCTTGCCATGCTGGTAGCAATTCAGTAAATCCGTCGCTATCTAGCAAATGGCCACCATTAGCGACAGTATGAATATGGCTACCCAATTTATGAGCTAAGTTTTTGCTCAAAATAGGTGGAACGATGCTGTCGTTGTCACTTATTAAGCTAAAAATATGGGGCGTTGTAGCACAGATAGCAGCACTATCAAATTTTGTTTGGTCAATATATAGGTTTAATTCGGGCAACGCGGGCAAGTGCTCAGCAAAGCCGCTAGCCAAGATTAACCCGCCAATCTGTTGCGGGCGCGCTTGGCTTAAGTAATGCAGCAAGCTGATGCAGCCTAAGCTATGGGCAACCAACAAAGTTTGCTCATTGGGTGTGCCAATGGTTTCAGCTAAAGCTTGCTGCCAATCATCAAAATGAGGCTGTTCAGCACTGGGCAATTCTATACAGTGTGTATCAATGCCCGCCGCCATCAGCTTGCCAGCCAGCCAAGGAAACCAGTTGCGCTGTGGAGAAGCTAGATAGCCATGAACAATATAAGCTTTGGAAATCATAAATTTTTTGTCGGATTCTAAAGTGATAAATTACTATACGTGGATAGCATTTTTTGTAGTAGTGTATTTGGTGCTACTGCATAAGCCTTGTACAACAAAAAGACAGAATATTTGGTTTTAATAATATACCAGTTTATTATATATGCTTACCTTATCATAATAGGCTATCTAAAGCGTTTTAAAGCAACTGCTACTGTCGTTATGTGGTATCAATGACTCACAAACAAATTTACCGAAACTCGGCACCACAATGCATAGAGTCGATGGTTAACAAACAACCGCAAACGCCTTATTGCTGGGCTTCTTTATATTTTAGATGTTTATTGTTCAGGTAGCTTTTTATATGTAGTTTCCTGTAAAAGCTTACCTACCTCAACTCAGAGACGTTACACTCTTCGACTCCCAAACCTATGAAAGGGAGAAATATGCTTTCCTGCGATGGCATTCACGCCTTGCACCACACACTATTTCCACCTACTGCCAACCCGCGTGGCACACTGCTGATTATTCACGGTATGGCCGAACACAGCGGCCGCTATGTGGCTTTTGCCCATTACATGGCATCTCAAGGCTACGCTGTACTCACTTACGACCAACTTGGTCACGGGCGCACCGCCAGTAGCCCCGATGGACTTGGCCATTTTGCCAAACCAAATTCTAGCGATTTACTGGTTGGTGATGGTCGTCAAATGGCCGAATGGTTGGCTAAACAATATCCAGACTTGCCACATTTTATTCTTGGCCACTCCATGGGTTCATTTGTTGTCCGCTGCGTATTACAAGAAATTGGCTCCAGCTTTACTGGCGCAGTATTGGTTGGTAGCGCAGGCACTGCACCTTCACTGCGTACCACATTACCTCTTTTAAAAGGACTGGCTAAGTTTGGCCCTGCCCAACGTGCAGATAAAATTCACGGCTTGTTTGGCCAAGCCAGCAATTTCCGCTTTCGCAGCGAACAAGATCCACTGGCTTGGCTCAGTGTTAGCCACGACAACCGCCAGCGATTTAGCGACGACCCCTTGTGTGGCCAAGTATTCACCCGCAATGGCTTTTATACTTTATTATCGCTCGCAGATCGCGCGGTTAACCACCAATGGTATCTGCGCTTGCCTAAAGATTTACCGATGCTGTGGACCAGCGGCGATCAAGATCCAGTTGGTCATTTTAGCCTCGGTATTCACCAAACCACTCAAACTCTGAAAACTCAAGGATTTAGCAAAATCTCTAGCCAACTTTATCCTGGTTGGCGCCACGATATTTTGCAAGAGGCCGATAAAGAACAGGTGTATCACAACCTCAGTCAATGGTTTGAACAACAACTATAAACTCTAAGTGTCTGTTAAAGGCTACCTGAAACCACTCAGGTAGCCTTTTGTCACTTTAATCAACCATTCATTTAATACAAACCAGTATAATTAATACCGATATTAAAGCCACTAAACACAAACAACAACCTAGGCTACCTGAAAAACTTCAGCCAGCCTCAACGTTTTATTCAGAAAGTCATTCTTATGCCCACTTTATCTGATTTAAGCAAACAAGCTCAAGACCTAAAAGCCACTGCCTCTGATGGCTTTAATTTGCGCATTCACCGCACGTTAAGCTGGCTAAAAAAGGCCGAGGCCGCAAAACAAGCCGATGATTTAGACATGTATTTTTTGGCGCTCTGGGTGGCGTTTAATGCTGCTTATGCGCGAGAATTAGACAGCAGCGATCGCATTGCCGATAAATCTGCATTCCGTGGATTTTTACAATTGGTATGCCGATTAGACAAAGATGGCACTTTATATGAACAAGTATGGCAACGATTTTCAGGCAGCATCAGAATCTTGCTCGACAACCAATATACGTTCCAACCATTTTGGGACTTCCACAATGGCTTAATCAGCGAAACTTCTTGGCAAGATGCGGCAGCAACAGCCAAAAAGAAAACTATCCACGCTTTGGCAGCAAAAAACACCGATACGGTGTTGGCAGTGGTGTTTGAGCGACTCTATACTTTGCGTAATCAAATTTTTCACGGCGGCGCAACTTATGCCAGCTCAGCCAACCGCGCTCAACTAAAAGATGGTTGTGCGATTTTGGCCTCATTGGTGCCCCATATTGTGGCGGTGATGTTGGCGCATCATGCTGATACCGATTGGGGCAAGCCTTTTTATCCGTTTGTACCTGAACAATAATCGCTAAAATCATCTACATCGTTGCAAATTTACTGATTATCAGCAATTGTTTTAATAAGCAAAAAAGGCTACCTGAAAACAAAATTATTGGTTTTCAGGTAGCCTTTTAATTAATATATCTTAAATATCCGAATGGCTTTAAAACTCATAATCCCACCACTCAAGCTACTTGCATAAATCTTACTTAAGCTGACGCAGCTTCACTTAATCAAAGCTTACACTGTTAGCCTTAGCCAAAAATAGCATAAAAAATAAAGGATATTTATGTACGTGGGCGAGCGTTTTAATGCCTATAGCCATTTATTAGGCGCATTGTTGGCGACTGTCGGCTGCGTATTATTGCTGACAAAAGCAGCAGCCAGCTCTGCGCCATTAAGCATTATCAGCGCTGCTGCGTATGGCGCATGTTTGATTGTGTTGTATGTTGGCTCAACCGTGTATCACAGTGTGCGCCAATCTGCGCTCAAAAACGCATTGCAAAAATTTGACCATTGCGCCATTTATCTTTTAATCGCTGGCAGCTACACGCCTTTTTCACTGATTACATTAAACGGTGCGTGGGGATGGTCGCTGTTTGGCGTGTCGTGGGGCTTGGCGGCATTTGGCATTGTGCAAGAGCTGACCGTCAGCCGAAACAGTGAAAAACGATTGTTGTCGATGTTGGTGTATGTGGTGATGGGTTGGATGGTATTAGTGGCGATTTACCCGCTGTTCAACACCTTGAGCGGCTGGGGCTTGTTTTGGCTGGCGCTCGGCGGTGTGTTGTATAGCGGCGGCATTTATTGGTTTATCAACGATGATAAAATCAAACACGGTCACGGCATTTGGCATGTCTTTGTACTATTGGGCAGCTTGGCGCAATTTATCAGCATTTATTTTTATGTGATTTAAGGGTTATAAAAGGCCAGCTGAAAACATTCAGATAGCCTCTGTTTTGCGATAAAAATTAAGATTTAAGATGATATAAAAGGCTACCTGAATGTTTTCAGCTAGCCTTTTTTATCATCAACTTTAAAACCAATTAAGGCGATAATTCATCAGTAATGCGCTGTAAAAATGCCACTCGCTTGGCGAGCACTTCGCCTTGTTCGCCCGCTGCTTTTACTGCGCAACCTGGCTCTGCACGATGGCTACAATTATGGAAACGACATTTCCCAATCAAATGGCGCAAATCAGGAAAATAGTGAATTAAATCGGTGGCAACCAAATGATGTAATCCAAAAGCTTGTAAGCCTGGCGAATCAATCAGCGTGGTGTTGCTGTCTAAATCATACAACTGCGCGTGAGTAGTGGTGTGTTTGCCCGAATCAAGTGCTATCGAAATATCACCTACGCGCGCAGCTTGGTTGCCCAGCAAAGCGTTGGTGAGCGTTGATTTACCCATGCCACTTTGACCCAGAAAAATATTAGTATGCCCCGCCATAATGGGGCGCAAAGCATCGGCATTCTCAAGCGCACACAATTCAAAAACGGGATAACCCAATTCTTCATAAAATTCTAACTTAACCCGCCATGAAGCTGTTTCGGGTAAATCGGCTTTATTCATCACAATCACAGGTTTGATGTTGCCCGCTTCTGCTGCAAGTAAAGCGCGTTGCAATAATAATTCGTTGGGCGTGGGCACAGCGGCCATCACCACCAATAGCTGGGTAATATTGGCAGCAATTAATTTGGTTTTGAACGCATCTTGACGATACAACAAACTTTGCCGCGGTAAAAAATCTTCAATCACCGCTTGTTTGGCATTTTGCAGCTGAATGGCAACATGGTCACCACATGCATAATCAACGCGTTTGCGGCGCGTGGTGGCATCGTAAGTGGTGCCATCGGGCGTGCGCACAATATAGCGACGGCCATAGCTGATAATGATTTGAGCAGTTTCTGTCATGAGTTGCCTGAGCGAGCAGCGCTTAAAACACCATCATAGCAAGTTTGCCGCGCACGCGCTGATTTTCCGTCTACAATATCGCGTTCACCCACCGAAAGTTGCCCATGCTGGAGATTTTGTACCAAGACCAAGATTGCGTGGCCATCAACAAACCAGCGGGCATGTTGGTGCATCGCAGTTGGCTCGATAGCAACGAAACCGAATTTGTCATGCAAACGCTGCGAGATCAGCTTGGGCGCTATGTTTATCCTGTTCATCGGCTCGATCGCCCTACTTCGGGGGTATTACTGTTTGCATTGGCCAGCGACAGCGCACGACAATTGTCACAACAATTTACAGCTCAAACCATACACAAAACCTATTGGGCAGTGGTGCGCGGCCACTTGCACGGCAGCGGCCGTATCGACTATGCACTAAAAGAAGAGTTAGACAAAATTGCTGATAAATTTACCAATCCAGACAAACCCGCACAAGAAGCGATAACCGATTGGCGCTGTTTAGCCCAAACCGAACAAGCCTTTGCCGCCAGCACACGTTATCCAAGCTCGCGCTATTCGTGGCTAGAGCTCACGCCACACACTGGCCGAAAACACCAGCTTCGTCGCCACATGAAGCATATTTTTCACCCTATTGTTGGTGACACCACTCATGGCGACAGTGCCCAAAACCGTGCTGTAGCCACCCATACTGGTAGCTCTCGTTTACTCTTACACTCGCGTTCACTCACGTTTCAGTGTTTAGAAAATGGCAAAAGCATAACCGCCATCGCACCCATAGACGATGCTTGGCAACACGTAATAGATGGTTTTGAATGGTAACAAAAAAGGCTACCTGAAACCTATTTTCAGGTAGCCTTTAGCTCATTTAATAAACCACTTTAAATCAATACTATTCCACAACAATCTTTGGAAAAATACCACTAAAATCTTTGCCTTTATCGGCAACACTCAAGGCTACCTGAAAAGCTGCGCGCGTATAAACCTCAGCAATATCAGGATGATTTTGCTGCAAAGCCTCAACACGACCGCTGTCCATCGCTTCGCGCACAGGCAGCGCCAATGGCAGCTGACCCAACAGTGGCACGCCTAATTTCTCAGCCAGCGCTTTGCCACCATCTTGACCAAATATTGCTTCTGTATGGCCGCACTGGCTACAAACATGCACCGACATGTTTTCCAACACCCCAAAAATTGGAATATTCACCTTGTTAAACATATCCACCGCTTTACGCGCATCAATCAGCGCAATATCTTGCGGCGTGGTCACCACCACCGAGCCCGTTACAGGAATTTTTTGCGACAGCGTTAACTGGATATCTCCCGTGCCTGGCGGTAAATCAACAAACAAATAGTCGACATTATCCCAATCACTTTGAAACAACAATTGCTGCAACGCTTGGCTCACCATAGGTCCGCGCCACACCACAGCTTGGTCAGGGTCGACCAAAAAGCCAATTGACATTACTTGAATGCCACCGTCAGCCACCACAGGAATAAAACGGCCATCACGCTGCTCGGGCTGCACTGCTGCCACACCCAACATAGTAGGCTGGCTTGGACCATATAAATCCGCATCCAACACCCCAACGCGCACGCCCATACGGCTCATCGCCATCGCTAGATTAGCAGTCGTAGTCGATTTACCCACACCACCTTTACCAGAAGCCACCGCAATAATATTCTTCACGCCTTTAATAGTGCTCACACCCGCTTGCACTTTATGTGCCTGAATATCAGTAGAAATATCCAATATCACTTTGCTGGCCTTACCAGCTGCTGCCAATGCTGCTTCAATACGCTCAACAAACTCTGTATGCAGATGCGCGGCAGGAAAGCCAAAACGCAATGCAATATGCAAACCATTGGCGCGCTCTTCTATGCTGTGCACCGCTTTTTCAGTACCCAGCGTGCGCTCGGTATTAGGAATATGTACCGCCTCTACTGCGGCTTGTATATTATTTAGGTTCATTATCTTAACTCGCATGTGTAATGCCATGATTTTAACAGGTTTACAGCAACAAAAACCGGTGCGTTTAAAACACACCGGTTTGTTGTCCTACAAACAAGGCTACCTGAAAACGTTTTACGCTTTAAATTGTGCCCAGTATAAACCTTGTAATTGCTTAAATTGCTCAGGCGACAACAAGTCGCGCATCATATCAACACAAACATTACGTCCTTGCATATGCATTTTGTCACGCTCAACAATTTGATTCATCAACTCGTCACGTTCAGCTTGAGGCTTGCCCTCAAAAATCGCCGCCCGCAAATTAGCACGTAAGGTTTCAATTTCTTTTTGCAACGCCATGCGCTTAGGTGCAGCAGTTTTGCGGTAATCTGCCAACGCTTGGTTTTGCTCTGGTGTTAACTTCAACTCAGCAGCGTATTTCATCGTTAAAGGCATCAATTCCACCACAGGCACAGCCACATCTACAGGCGCCACTTGGCCATATGCCACCACTGGTTTTTGCTCACTGCTGGGCTTAGACACACTGCCGCATGCTGTTAAACCCAACGACAATACCGCTATTGAAGCCATCAAACACGTTTTCTTTAACATTTAGAATACCTTTTTCACTGTTTTAAAAAAAACCAACTCAATCCAAACTGATTATATGTATAAATCATAAAAACATGAACTGATTTAAGTTAAACGGTGTTTATTTCTTATAAGAATAAATAGGTGATGAAAAGGCTACCTGAAAACAGATTAGCCTATAGTCTATTTTAAAGAAAACAATTTGATTGCAACTTTAACTTGCTTTTAAAGGAGCAAAAAAGTCAGCTTGTTTGAGATTCATTTCATCAAGATAATTAAAAGAACCTACACTACATTTTTTAAATATTATGGATTTTTTGATATTGCCCACGACCTATAAATTCAATCATCTTCTGCTCTCGCAACATCTGTAATTGCTGGCGAATTTTTTCTTTAATATGTTGATTTTTAGGAAACTGAAGCTTTAATTGTGATTCAAAAGCATATACTTGCGTCAACGTAAATTGTTCAGGTAGCTTTTCAATGCACCTCATTATCGCCAACAGCCATCCTTTTCTTTCTGCTTTTTGTTGTCGTAGAAATAAACTTTGCTGCCATTGTTGACACACCGTTTCAGGCTGGATAATTTGAGCATTATCCACCAGCAAGATTTTCCCACTTTCTGGTAGCATGCCAATGTTCATCGTGCAGCCCACCCAACCTGCGCGCCTTGCTGTTTCTGGCAACGGCTTTCGGCGAATAATCATGTCAGCAGTTAAAAAATGCTTAGGCACCAACATCAATTGCTGCACTGAATAATCTATTTTTCGATAGCTTAAAAAGAAAAAGTTAGGGTTATCTTCTGCCTGTATGCGTTCAATCATGGTGCTGTAGGCACCATCTGTAATGCTTTTACCTGCTGATTTTGCTTGTTTACTCTTTAATTCAAATTGCTCATCACAATCAGAGCAATAAAAATCACGAACAGGAAGATTATTGCTGAACTGTATAATCGGTTTACAACCACAGTTTGGGCAATAGCCGTTTTTAGATAACCATGCTTCTGTTAACACTCGTGCAATTTGAGCATTACTTTTATAGCCTATCGCCAGTTGTGCATCAAAATATAAATTCATATTTAATTCTGTTTATAAGATTAATT
>CAZLYX010000041.1:0-18146 GCA_964563885.1 uncultured Neisseria sp.
AGTATGCAGTGGCATAGGTAAGTTCAAATCTGGCAGGCTTTTATTGTCTACAATCAAAGCATCTAACTTATTGAGAATTTTATTGTTAAGCAACGTTTTTTGATTGTCTGTCAAAGCCTTATAATTCGTTACAATCTCTCTGAGCTTTGCCTCATTTACATTAGAATCGCCAGGCAGTGCGTCAATAGCATCTTTAATCATCTGCACAGAATTTTTATTTTTTAAAATTGCATCTGTGATGACAGTCAATTTATCTCTAAATGCTTGAGGCACCTTCATTTTTTCTGTATCAGATAATTGGGCATAAGCTGCAAAGGTTGATTTGATATTACCCACATCTTTGGCAGTTAAATGTTCAGCTTCGGGCAGCAGTTCGATATGTCTCATTAGCGTAGGTAGGCTAATTGCCTCTGCTTGGCTATTGAGTATTTTGGGATTTTGTATTGCGCCAAGCGTTGATGTTGAGGGCATACTCGGCTTACTGCCTCCTCCCCCTGTTCCACCTCCTTCTCCACAGCCAGCCAACACCGCTGCACACATAATCGTTAAAGTGAATTGTGTAATAGACTGTTTTGCTAGTAACATTTTGAACTCCTTGTTAGATAATTAATGTAATTTAATTCAGTTAGAGACCGAACTTAACGATTCATCTACTTCAAAAACAATTTAACTATATTATTTATATATCATTTATATTATAACTAATATTAATAAAACTTAGTGTTTATTAATGCATTCTTCATAAATACATAAATATCCATAACATAATTCAAATTAGTTACAAAGCAACTCAAGCTACCTGAAACATAAAAAACCGCCTAAATAAATAGGCGGTTTAAAAGCCACATAGTAAAAATAATCAGTTATTTACGTTTCGCACCATAACCAATCAACTGAGCAGCATTAGTACTATTTTTCAGACCATAAGTATCGCCAATTTCAGCTGCACCAACACCAAAAAACTTGCTGTTCAAAATGCCATTCATCTGATTATCGATGGTCTCATTCCTCGTCAAGGCAACATTTTCGTTTGCTACAACCGTATCTTTGAGTAGATATAATTTATTTTTATTAGAGGCCATCATTTCTTTCTGTGTTAGAAACGCTTAGCATAGGTCGCATATACTGCGGCAACATCATCTACATTTTTAGCAGTTAAATCTGCAGTTTCAGGCAAAATTTTTACATGGCTAATAACCTTAAGAGTCAGTTTCAATGCTATAAAGGCTACCTGAAACATGCTTCAGGTAGCCTTTATTTGTGGATATAAAAAAGCGAGCTAAACGCTCGCTTTAGAAAAACCAATACTGATTAGTACATGCCTTCTCGCTCTTCGCGCATGCTGATGTAAATATTTTTAACTTGAGTATAAGCGGCCAACATCATTTTATGGTTTTCACGACCAATGCCGGATGATTTATAGCCACCAAACGGCGCGCCTGCAGGTAAACGATTAAAGCAATTCACCCACATGCGCCCTGTCTTCACTGCTTTCGCCACACGCAAGGCACGGTTGATATTGGTGGTCCAGACTGCACCAGCCAAGCCGTATTCAGAATCATTGGCCAGTGCAATAACTTCTGCTTCAGTTTTAAATTTAATCACGGTCGCCACTGGGCCGAAGATTTCTTCTTGTGCTATGCGCACTTCATTCGTGGCTGCAATTAAAGTCGGCTCCAAGAATGCGCCTTCGCTCAATTCGCCTCCCATTTTTTTACCACCAGTAATAATACGGCAGCCTTCTTGCTCACCAATTTTCACGTATTTCATGATGGTATCAAGTTGGCCAGCATTAACCTGTGAGCCCATTTGTGTGTCATCTTCCCAAGGCAAGCCCACTTTAACTTTTTTGAATTCTGTTGCCAAGGCGTCGACAAACTTATCGTAAATACCTTCTTGTACAAATATACGCGATCCTGCGCAACATACTTGGCCTTGATTAAATAATATACCTTTTTGTGCGCCCTCTAGTGCTTTATCAAATGGCATGTCGTCAAAGAAAATATTGGCTGACTTACCGCCCAGCTCTAGAGTAGACGGAATCAGCATTTCTGCGGCGGCTATACCAACTCGACGGCCAATTTCAGTAGAGCCAGTGAATGCCAGCTTGTTAAAACCATTATGATGAAGCATGTATTCGCCAGATTTAGAGCCTTTGCCGGTAATGATATTCAACACGCCTTTGGGTAATAAATGATTGATTTTTTGGCCCAGTGACAACAAGCTTAAAGATGTGCTGGAAGAGGGGTGAATCACCACGCTACAACCAGCTGCCAGTGCGGGTGCAAGCTTCCAAGCTGCCATCAAAAATGGGAAATTCCAAGGAATAATTTGACCAACTACACCAATGGGCTCACGCAAAACCAAGGATATGTCTTCATTGTAAATCTCATTCACGCTGCCTTCTTCTGCCAAAATCACACCGGCAAAATAGCGAAAATGCTCGGAAGCCAGTGGAATATCAGCAGCGCGCGTTTCGCGTATGGGTTTGCCGTTGTCTAAAGTTTCTTGTAAGGCAAACAATTCTGCATGTTCGTCAATGATGTCTGCAATTTTATTCAAAATAACGCTGCGCTCAGCCGCTGTAGTGCAACCCCATGTTTTCTGAGCCTCTCGTGCAGCAGCAACAGCATCATCTACATCACTGTTGCTTGCGTCAATAAAAGTGGCTAAGGGTTCATTATTAGAAGGGTTATAAGAAGTGAGGGTTTCACCCTTTGCACCGTTAGTCCATTCGCCGTTGATCAATAAGCCATAGGCTTTATCAAATACATTTAGATCTTTTGCCATAACATTTTCTCCTAAGTACTAGAATACTTACACTGTTCGGATCAACTAACCTTGTTTGATACCATTTCAGATTAACGCGCTCCACCCTCTTTTTCAAGCCTTAGGAGAGAAGTTAAAAGGCTTTTACATTTCTATACAATCGAATATCTATATTATTGTATTAAATCATTAATATGTATATTAAGATAAAAAATTAGTCAAAAAAGGCTACCTGAAACATTCAGGTAGCCTTTTTACACATCAATGATTAATTAGTTTTTATCTAAATCAACCAATTTATTTTTAGAAATCCATGGCATCATGCCACGTAATTTTGCGCCTACAATTTCAATTTCATGTTCAGCATTTAAGCGACGACGAGCAGTCATGCTTGGGTAGTTTGTGGCGCCTTCTTGGATGAACATTTTGGCATATTCACCTGATTGAATGCGGTACAACGCTTTTTTCATGGCTTCTTTGGTTTGCGCAGTCACTATTTCAGTGCCCGTTACATACTCACCATATTCAGCATTGTTAGAAATTGAGTAGTTCATGTTGGCGATACCGCCTTCGTACATTAAATCTACAATCAATTTCAACTCATGCAAGCACTCGAAATAAGCCATCTCAGGAGCATAGCCTGCTTCAACTAAAGTTTCAAAACCACATTTCACTAACTCAACAGCACCACCACACAATACAGCTTGTTCGCCGAACAAGTCAGTTTCAGTTTCTTCGCGGAAATTAGTCTCAATAACGCCACCTTTAGTGCCGCCATTTGCTGCTGCGTAAGACAAGGCAATATCACGTGCTTTGCCTGATGTATCTTGATAAACTGCGATCAAAGTTGGCACACCACCACCTTTTTTGTATTCACTGCGAACTGTGTGGCCTGGGCCTTTTGGCGCAACCATAACCACATCTAAATCTTCACGAGGAATAATTTGGTTGTAATGAATATTGAAACCATGCGCAAATGCTAATACTGCACCTTGCTTTAAGTTTGGCTCAACTTCGCCGTTATATACGATAGGCTGATTTTCATCTGGCAACAAAATCATCACAACATCGGCAGCTTTCGTTGCATCTGCAACTGAGCGAACATCATGACCGGCAGCTTCAGCTTTTTTCCAAGAGCCGCCTTGACGCAAACCAACTACTACCGTTACGCCTGATTCTTTCAAGTTTGCTGCATGTGCGTGACCTTGTGAACCATAACCAATGATGGCTACAGTTTTGCCTTTGATTAAGCTTAAATCAGCGTCTTTATCATAAAAAACTTGCATGTATTTTTCCTTATTGGGATGAATTGGTTGTTCAAATTAAGAGTTATTTATATGTTTCAGGTAGCCTACGAATCATAGCAAATATGTAATGCCTTGCTGTGATTCGTAGGCTACCTGAAAGCATGGTTTATGCTTTAAATACGTAAAATACGTTCGCCACGGCCAATGCCAGCAGCTCCTGTACGCACAGTTTCTAAAATTAAACCTTTATTTAATGCTTCTAAGAATGAATTGAGCTTATCTGTGGTGCCTGTGATTTCTACGGTATAACTTTTTTCGCTCACATCAACAATACAGCCACGATAAATTTCCGTTAAGCGTAAAACTTCATCACGGTCTTTACCAACCGCCCGAATTTTAACCAACATCAATTCACGCTCTACAAAACGGCTTTCGTTTAAATCCACTACTTTAACCACTTCAATCAGCTTATTTAGCTGTTTGGTGATTTGCTCAATAATGTCTTCGTTGCCATGTGCAACAACCGTCATACGCGATAAAGTTGGATCTTCAGTAGCTGCCACTGACAAAGAGTCGATATTATAGCCGCGAGCGGAGAACAAGCCAACAATACGGCTCATCGCACCCGATTGGTTTTCCATCAGGATAGATAAAATGTGTCTCATGGCACGCTCCTCGTATCGTAATCTCGATCTTTAACATCATTCACATCTGAATCAGCTTTGCTTTCGCGCATATGCGGCGGCAATACCATTTCATCCAAACCTTTGCCATTTCCCACCATCGGAAATACGTTTTGGGTTTTATCAGTGATGAAGTCCATGAATACCAAGCGATCTTTCATCGCCAAGGCTTCACGCAGCGCACCTTCTACATCGGCAGGTTTATCAATACGCATACCAACGTGGCCATAAGCTTCTGCTAGTTTTACAAAGTCTGGCAGCGAATCAAAATAGGTTTCTGAATAGCGGTTGCTGTAATACAGCTCTTGCCATTGGCGAACCATGCCTAAATAGCCGTTATTTAAGTTAACCACTTTAATCGGCAATTTATATTGGTAACAAGTGGAAAGCTCTTGAATATTCATTTGAATAGAGCCTTCACCAGTAATACAGCACACATCTTGCTCTGGTGCCGCCAATTTGGCGCCCATCGCATAAGGTAAACCTACGCCCATAGTGCCTTGACCACCTGAGTTCAGCCATTGACGCGGACGCATAAATGGATAATATTGTGCCGCAAACATTTGGTGCTGACCCACATCAGAAGTCACGATAGCAGAGTTGTTGGTTAATTCAGCCAAGGTTTTCACCACATATTGCGGCTTGATAACCTCATCATCCATATCAAAATACATACAGTCGCGACTGCGCCAAGCTTCAATAGTTTCCCACCATTTATTCAAGGCTGTTTCACTGAACACCTGTTCTTGCTTTTTCCACAAGCAGATCATGTCAGTTAATACATTTTTAACGTCGCCAACGATAGGTACATCTACGCGTATACGTTTAGCAATGCTGGAGGGGTCTATGTCGATGTGAATGATTTTTTTAGGTACTGCCAAAAATTTACTGGGTACCGACACCACACGGTCATCAAAACGAGCACCCACCGCCACGATCACATCTGCATTTTGCATAGCAAGGTTTGCTTCGTAGTGACCATGCATGCCTAACATGCCAATAAATTGGCGATCAGTAGACGGATAAGCACCTAAACCTAACAACGTACCTGCACAGGGAGCACCTGTTAAGCGTACGAAATCAATTAATTCTTCAGAAGCATTACCCAAAACTATGCCGCCGCCAAAATAAATTAACGGACGTTTTGCCGCTGCCAACATTTGTACGGCTTTTTTAATTTGACCAGCATGACCTTGCGTAACTGGTTGGTAAGAGCGGATATTAACCTCACCCTGCGGATAGCTAAATTTAGCCATCGCTTGAGTGATGTCTTTAGGCACATCAATAACCACTGGGCCAGGACGGCCAGTGCGAGCAATATGGAATGCTTTTTTAACGGTTTCAGCCAAATCATTAATATTAGTAACCAAGAAATTATGCTTCACGCATGGGCGAGAAACACCAATCATATCAATTTCTTGAAAAGCATCGGAACCAATAACGGGCGTTGCTACTTGACCAGAAATCACCACAAGGGGTATTGAGTCAGAATAGGCTGTGGCAATACCAGTAATGGCATTGGTCGCACCTGGGCCAGAGGTTACTAAAACCACGCCCACTTTGCCACTGGTACGCGCGTAAGCGTCGGCAGCATGCACAGCTGCTTGCTCGTGTCGCACTAGAATATGTTCGAATTTACTGAGTTGAAATAGTGCGTCATAGATTTCTAGAACTGCACCACCGGGATAGCCAAAAACATATTCAACGTTTTCAGCACTAAGACTTTGCACAAGTATTTGCGCGCCTGATAATTGCATAACAACCTCTTTTATTCGACATGTATATCAATAGGTAGCAAGGGTTTTGCCAGTGTATTTGTTATACTGATTTCCCGATCAGCGATTTAGGGTACGCGAGGCGGAAAACTACGGCAACAACCTGATGCAACAACAATAGATTATAGATGCTACGAAAGTTGGTTTAAAGTAGGAGCCAATAAGATAACCCAAACAGTCAATCTGTGCAAGAGATTAGATGAGCGATAACGATTTTCAAATTTATTTTTGTAAGTTAGCAGCAAAATATTAGATTTTAATATTTTTATTTCTTGAGATATTTCCAATTTGGTAAGTACGCAATAATCAAAGGACAAACGCTGATGTGCTCTACGACGTAGAAAGTCTGCCACTACTCAGAACTTACCAAAAACACCATCATTGCTGACTCAAAGTAGCGGGATTTTCAACACCAGCTGTTTACTGCTGTTTACTATAGTCAAACACTGTACTGAAAATCTCACACGACCTTGGCGAGCGGCAGGAGTTTAGGCAGATGAATATAAAGCAGTCGTTTTAAAAACACTGCTTAGCCAATATGTTTACCAAAATACGCACTGTGTACTTGATAAAACTTTAGATGCTATACCGATAAAGGGGGAAATAGCCTATCTCCTCTTGCTGCTCAGAGCTTAAATTAAGTGTTTTAAAACGCTTCTTAGATAACTCTTGATATATTGCAGGGTTAAATATTTTCCTCATAATTGAAAATGGCGCAGTTTTTCTAGAAAAACCATATTTAAATTCAAACAAAGAGTCCCTTTGGGAACCAAGGCCGCCACCTAAAACAAAGTGGGTTAATCCATTTTTATGCATAGCTTCCAATGCTGAATTAAATATCAATTTCATAGGGTGAATTTTATAAAATTCTGGCAATGTTCCACCCAAGTGATACTCACAAAACCCGCCAGTTTGTATCATCATGGCAGAAGCAATAGCTTGCTCTTCAAGGTAAGCAGTAAATAACGTAACTTTATAATCAGTACTCTCAAGCTTATTTCGATAAAAATCCTCATCAAAATAGTAATAATCGACAGCACCCAGCTTATCCATCGTTAAATCATAAATATGCTTAAACTCTAAGATTTGCCCCTTACTCGGCTGATCATACTGCTGCACAGTTAACTCAGATTTTTCCAATTTACGGATATCACGTCTATGGTTATTACGCATCGCTGCATAGATCTCATCTAAGCTATCGTTTAAATCAAAATATACGACATCACCTAGCGCTAGAGTGTTATCCAGAGGTGTTTGATTCAACAGAGGGTGCAGTCTAGAAAACAGTGAGACATAGCCCAGCTCTTCAATGTGTCCAATGAGTTTATTAAACAACTCATTCTGCACATCAGGATCTTCAATTGAAAACAAAGGCCCTGGATACCCATAAACACTCACCAGATCTTTATATTGCTCACCAGCTATCTCCCGCTCCAACAAAGGAAAAACAACTGTATGTTGATCATCTTGGAATTTAAATAAAACAGGTGATCCCTCACGATTAAGAGAGGATAAATAATGAAAATCCCACGTATGATAAAAATCATGTTCAAATACATTAACTTCTGTACGCCATAATTGGGAATCTTTAATTATATGAAATGGCATGCTTTACCCTGCCCTTTATTTTGAAAATATTAATAAAAAAATTACAAGCGTAAATCACTTGTCTTCTTTAATTTTTTGCTTTTATAAACACACTTATCGTCGCTACAACTTCTTCATTGACTCCATCTTCTTACTAAGACTTAAATGACGGTTACATAGATAATTTCAATATCTAACCATCATGAGCAATGTTCAAATAACACTATCCAACTTAATTTACTGCCCCAATTGATTGAATTAGGCTCATTAACCTGTGCCAAACCAGTTATCTCAGGGTAAACCTCATAGCGTCGGTATAATTATGCAGAACACAAAGATAAATATTGCATAACTCATCCAAACTATCCGAACGCAAAGATCTACCAAATACCTTCATCCGTCTGAAGAAATAAAATACCATTAACCCTTCTTTTTGTCCGATCAAGACCCACTGATCAGCAATTTACTTGTTGGTTGCCAGTGACGGGCAAGCAGGGACATTGCTCCGTTAACGGATCCGACCGAGGTACCGACAATCAAGTCTAATGTTATGCCCTATTTCATAAGTGCTCGCAGCATACCGAAAATTGGTGAGTCCCGAATAGCCCGCCGCCAGTTGTCATTCTCGCCTCCTAACACGTGGCTATCTAAATATTAGATTCTAGTAGAATCAGCGCTTTGTCAAACGACTTTATTGAAGGTAACTGTAACAACTCTGTTGCAAACTAACTTTGTTAGTAGGTGCAGATACTGGTGAAGCTGAAAATTTTTTGATTTAGATAAGTGACCCGTGAGAATCATGCTTAGCTTAGGTTGACGATGACTAGCAACTATTTAAGTAAGACAGTTAATAGTTTTATTCACTGATAAAGAAACCACTTATTTTCATAAGCAGCTTCAATGAGTATCTTTTGATAGCAACTTGTATTCATACAACATCGTATGCCTTGACAAGATTAATACCCAAAACTTTTCTAACTAGAGGATATAACCACATCCACTATTTAAATAATATTTTGCAATATCACTGACAAATCAAAGTAGGATTCATGACTAAAGAGATGGTATTTATAAAAAGTTTATTAAAAAACTTACCACTTTTGAATTGACTGGCGCACCCAACAGGGATCGAACCTGTGACCTCCAGCTTCGGAAACTGACGCTCTTCCAACTGAGCTATAGGTGCATTAAGAGCTGCCACTTTAGCTGAAAACGGCTGGCTTAGCAAAAATTATTACGATAATATTTTAGCCAAATAGCCCATAAATAGCGCATACTCGCAGCAATTTAATCACAAATTAACTTTTCTTTGAGGTAAACCAAGTTTTAAACATTGGAAAACGCGGACGAATTCAGTATAATCCAGCAAATTATTGTTAATAACACTTAACAAAAATTGAATGAATTTTTCGTCACAACTATCAAAAACGGCGAGGCCAAAACATAATGAACCATACAACCAAAAACAACATCCGAGGCTCGGCAATAGTGACCATTCTGGGTGGTGTCGTTATTCTTCTTGCAGTATTGTTTTTTCTGGTCAAACTGGCTACCAGTGGCGCCTACAGTAATGTAGAGCAAAGTACCGATTCAGCCACTGAAACACGTATCATGCCAGTAGGTAACGTCACCATGGGTGACGGCACGCCTATAGGCCAGCGCACTGGAGATCAAATTTTTAACAAAATTTGTATTCAGTGTCATGCAGTAGACAGCTTAGTACCTAACTCTCCCAAAATTACAAATAACGCAGAATGGGCACCACGTATTGCTCAGGGTTTTGAAACACTATTTACTAAGGCCTCAACTGGCTTTAATGCCATGCCTGCTAAAGGTGGTGCTGCAGATTTAACGGACGATGAGTTAAAACGTGCCATTGCACATATGGTTAACCAATCGGGTGGCAATATGCCAGTACCTGCTGTTGGTGCTGAAGGCGAAGCCGCTTCTGGTGTAGCAGCTTCGGATACAGCTTCTGCACCTGCCGCAGGTGAGCAGTCAGCTAGCCTTGGTGGAGATGGTAAAAAAACATTTGATGCCCTATGCTTTGCTTGTCACTCAGCCACCTCTGTTATCCCGTTCTCACCAAAAGTTACGCACAATGCAGATTGGACAGCTCGTATAGCCCAAGGTAAAAACTTGCTGTTTAAACATGCTATTGAAGGATACACTGGCCCAGACGGCGGTGTAATGCCAGCCAAAGGTGGTAACTCTGCCCTAAGCGATGACGAAGTGAAAGCCGCGGTGGTGTACATGGTGAACCAATCTGGTGGCAAATTTTAATTAGCTTATATTTCATTTAAGAGAAGCGCACTATTTTAAGTAGTGCGCTTTTTTGTTGTTTATTGAATATTTTATAAATGGCTACCTGAAAGAGCATGTCATTGAATTTAAGATAATCATCTCAAATTGTTCAACATATAAAGCATCAGCCTCGCAGCAGTGCCAATTCACGTTACAATACTGTTTTTGATTTTCAGGTAGCTATTCCAATGAATACGCAAGGACAACTCTATATCGGCATCATGTCTGGCACCAGTATGGATGGCGCTGATGCGGTATTAATTGCGATGAACGGCAACAGCTGGCAAGGTGCGTTAGCGCACTCTTTTTTGCCCTATAGTGATTCTTTAAAGCAGCAACTCCTTGATCTTCAAAATGCTAGCGATAACGAACTACACCGCAGCATGTTGTTGGCACAAGAGCTCAGTGTACTTTATGCGCAAACTGTTCAGCAATTACTCGAAAATGAGCAGCTAAATTCTCAAGCTATTAGTGCTATTGGCTGCCATGGTCAAACCATTCGCCACGCGCCTGAGCATTCTTATAGCATTCAACTTGCTAATTTATCCGTTTTGGCTGAACGCACGGACATTTTAACGGTAGGCGATTTTCGCAGCGGCGACTTAGCGGCAGGAGGTCAAGGCGCGCCACTGGTTCCCGCTTTCCATAGTGCACTTTTCCACCACCCACAGGAAAACCGTATTTTGATTAATATTGGTGGCATTGCTAATATTAGTGTTTTACCCGCCAATTTACCTGCTTTCGGGTTTGATACCGGCCCAGGCAATATGTTAATGGACGCTTGGGTTTACCAGCATTGGCAACAACCATTTGATGCCAATGGCGAAAAAGCAGCTCAAGGCCAAGTACTTCCCGACCTACTTGCTCAATTGCTTGCCCACCCATATTTACAACAGCCTCATCCTAAAAGTACCGGTCGTGACTTATTTTCACTTGCTTGGCTAGAAGGCTACCTGAACGGCAATGAAGATCCATACAATGTGTTGCGCACACTACTTGAATACACTGCTCAAACGATCATTAACGCCATTATCTCCACAATAGTCGATGCTCAAAACGTTTATATTTGCGGCGGCGGCATCCGTAACAGCGTGTTAATGGGCAGATTAGAAACCATGTTAACAACACACAAAATACAGATACAAAGCACTGCTGTATTAAATTTAAACCCACAATGGGTTGAAGCTGCCGCTTTTGGTTGGCTTGCCGCCTGTTGGGTTAACCGCATTCCCAGCAATCCCCACCATGCAACTGGCGCCCGCAAACCTTGTATTTTAGGTGCGGGCTACTTTGGCTAAGCCAGTGATGACATAATATTGTATAATCTCATTACTATATGACCGACGCGCCAGCTCGCGCGGTCATTGCTTTGCCAGCCTCCTGAACTATTTCAGGCAGCCTCACCCTACCCCGACATATTATGGCTATCAAAAATACCAAACCCACTACGACCAGCACGCCTAAACCCCGTGTACCAAACAAAAGCATTTCTAAATCAGAAATTAAGCCTTCGCCGCGACCACGCACCGCAGCCAAGCAAGAAACTGCCAAACGCAATCGCCCATCCCACATTGCCAATCTTATTCACGATACTTTGTGGCTGCTGAGCTTGATGTTTACTCTATATATAGCTTTGTCATTTGCCAGTTTCACTATGGATGACCCAGCTTGGTCACGCAGCGTCCCCGTTACTGGCGACCCTCACAACTTAGGCGGTTTGTTTGGTGCTTATTTATCTGATATTTTCTATTACCTATTCGGCTTATCTGCTTGGTGGCTGGTGATTGCGGCAGCGGTATGGCTATTAAAAAATTTGCGTTTGCTCAATACAGATAGCAATAAAGTCTACAATCATTTGATTGCTGGTTTAGGCTTGCTAATCTTGTTGATTTTCAGCCCGATTATTGAAGTGATGAATTTCAAAGTTCAATTAGCCGAACAACTACCTGTTGGAGCGGGCGGTTTAATTGGCTCATTTGCCGCCGCTGGTTTAACTCATTTGCTTGGCACTTCAGGTAGCCTACTGATTATGTTGGTGGTTTTACTACTGGCTTTATCGTTGTTAGCGCAAATTTCATGGTTGGATGTAGTAGAAAAAGCGGGCACTAAAGTTGAATGGTGGTGGATGAAACTGATGCGTAAATCACATAATTTCATCACCGAGTTGCCCGATGCCAAAACCACTCGGCGCATGGTTCGCGATGCCAAAAACATTACCGCACATCCTGTAGAAAAACTTGAAGGAAGCAGCAGCAACCGTAAAGCAGTGGCTGTGTCTATTAGTGCGCCCGCTCCGGTTCAAAAAGTATTATTTGATGAGCATGGCAAAGAAGCACCCATAGAAACAGGTGAGTTTCATTTGCCCTCATTAAGTTTACTAAGCCAACCACACAGCGAAGCGCCCTCTGTTAACCCTGATGTTTTACAACAAACTGCTGAACGTATTGAAGCTAAGCTGGCTGAATTTGGTATCGATGTTCAAGTGGTTAGCGCTACTGCGGGGCCCGTTATCACCCGTTTTGAAATAGAGCCTGCCCAAGGCGTAAAAGGCAGCCAAATTGTTACCCTCAGTAAAGATTTAGCGCGCTCATTATCGTTGCAATCGGTGCGTGTGGTAGAAACCATTGCGGGCAAAACCAGTATGGGTATTGAGCTACCAAACGAGCGTCGTCAAGACGTTATGTTGAGTGAAGTTTTTTCTTCAAAAGTATTCAACGATGCTCATTCCAAGCTCACTGTAGCCATTGGCAAAGACATTGCAGGCTTACCTGTAGTGGCCGATTTAGCTAAAATGCCACATTTGCTTATCGCTGGCACCACCGGATCAGGCAAATCAGTAGGCGTAAATGCCATGATTTTATCCATGCTTTATAAAGCTCATCCGGATGAAGTTCGATTCATTATGATCGACCCAAAAATGCTAGAGTTATCAGTTTATGAAGGTATTCCGCATTTGCTGTGTCCAGTTGTAACCGATATGAAAGAAGCAGGCCAAGCGCTCACATGGTGCGTAGCTGAAATGGAGAAACGCTATCGTTTACTGTCACATGCTGGCGTGCGCAATATCGACAGTTTTAATGACAAAGTAATTAAGGGCAAAGAAACTGGCGAACCCTTAATGGATCCATTTAGTCTCAATCCAGATGACCCTGCTCCGCTAGAAAAACTACCACTGATTGTGGTGGTGATTGATGAGCTCGCTGATTTAATGATGGTTGAGGGTAAAAAAGTTGAACAGCAAATTGCCCGTTTAGCGCAGAAAGCGCGCGCTGCTGGTATTCATTTAATTTTAGCCACCCAGCGCCCTAGCGTAGACGTGATTACAGGATTGATTAAAGCCAACGTGCCTACAAGGATTTCCTTTCAAGTAAAAAGCAAAATTGACAGCCGCACTATCCTTGATCAAATGGGTGCCGAAGTTCTATTGGGTAAAGGTGATATGCTATTCTTACCACCTGGCAATGCCGAGCCCACCCGTTTGCATGGCGCATTTGTAGCAGATGATGAAGTACATCAAATTATGTCTTACATCAAGCGTCAAGCACAGCCTAATTATGTTGAAGGCTTGCTCAGCGGCGAAGCTGCACTGGAAACCATTAATGTTGTTAATCCTAACGCACAAAGTGATGAACTATTTGATCAAGCAGTAGCTTTCGTGATTGAAAGCCGCAAAACATCCATCTCTTCATTGCAACGTCATTTACGCATAGGCTACAACCGCGCTGCTAATTTAATGCAAGCACTCGAAGATGCAGGCGTTGTTTCTACTGCAGAAGTAGGTGGAAGCCGGCGAATTTTGGCTCAAAAAGACAATCTAAACTAAGCTGTTATTGGCTTTATAACTAAAGGCTACCTGAAAGCAAATCTTTAAGCTAAAACTTCAGGTAGCCTTTAGACCAAGCGTTTCATTACCATACCGACCCAAACTCACGTAACATGTTATCAAACTAGATTTCATAGGACTTTTCTCAATGCCACGTTTTCTATCGGAACCATCAGTGCCCCATCAGCAGCAAAATAAAACTGCTGTTTTATTACTTAACCTTGGCACGCCAGAGCATCCTACCGCCGAAGCAGTACGACCTTATTTGAAAGAATTTTTATCAGATCAACGTGTAGTTGAGCTGCCCAAAATAGTATGGCAGCCGATTTTGCGTGGTTTAGTGCTCACGCTGCGCCCCAAGAAAAGCGCCCAAGCTTATTCAAAAATTTGGCTAGAAGAAGGCTCACCTTTAGCAGTTAATACGCGTCGACAAACCGAATTACTGGCTCAACAATTACCCAAAAACATTCAAGTTGTTTATGCAATGACTTACGGCAACCCCAGTGTTGCCAATGTAATTACAGATTTAAAATCACAAGGTGTTGGCCGTTTGCTGGTGATTCCACTTTATCCGCAATATGCTGCTTCAAGCACAGGCGCAGCTTTAGACAAAGTTTTCCAGCTGCTAATGCAACAACGTAATCAAATGAGCATCCGCACCGTGAGTCGTTTTTACGATCACCCTGCTTATATTGAAGCGATGAAAAATCACATCGAAGTCTATTGGGCACAAAAAGGCCGCAGCGACAAAATCATGTTCAGCTTTCATGGCGTTCCCCAAGCCAACGAAGACCAAGGCGATCCTTATCCAAGCGAGTGTCGTCACACCGGCAAGCTACTGGCAGAAGCCTTGGGGCTAAACGAATCTCAATACATTGTGGCTTTCCAAAGCCAATTTGGTAAAAATAAATGGATTGTTCCCAGTACACAAAAATTGCTGCTTAGCCTTCCCAAAGATGGCGTAACCAAGCTCGATATATTTTGTCCTGGCTTTTTAGGCGATTGTTTAGAAACCTTAGAAGAAATAGCCATTGAAGGCCGAGAAGATTTCCACGAAGCGGGCGGCACTCAATATCATTACATTCCCTGCCTCAACACCCATCCTGACTTGATTAAAACCTTAAGCACCTTAGCTGAAGAAAATCTACACGGCTGGCTCGATTAATATTGGCTTTATCGCCATACAGTTGTGCTTCATAAGCAATGTAAACTTATAAGTATTTAAATAAGCCCCACAAAAAAGGCTACCTGAAACGTTTCAGGTAGCCTTTTTTAATATAAATTAATTACTTAATTACAGTACATGATGATTACGATAATTCAGCTACCATACCAATCTTCGAATGGAAAGATTACGCATTTATATAAACATTCGCAAGTAAGTTATCTATTATCGATATCCTGTTATCATCTGTTTTGCAATTTTTATTCAAGTATTTAGCAACCTCTCTATCTAATACATAATCCATTTCTTCATCATAATTATCCAACGCCGTCTTAACGAGTTCTAAACGTACCGTGTCATCCATATCAACTTCTTGCACTAAATATAAAAATATTCCGCTAGAGATTTTAGTAAGGCGTTTAACTAATTCGATATATTGGCTATCACTTTTAAAGTAGCTGTTGAGAAACTGTATTTGCTCGATCTCAAGGCTAGCAAGCGAATCCAAAATAATTTTAGCAGCGTTGGGTTTATGCTGTAATACATAATTTACAATATCAATATTATAAAATACAGGTTTGCCAAGTGCGTCTTCTCCACACTCTTCAATCACTACCTTAACATCACTATCTTCAAGCTTAAAGTTCATATCGGGCACACGTGGCTCAACGTGATGGATGATAAAGTTGGTCGCCACAGCACTCTCGCGATTACCGTGGAAAATGGATGTATACAAGGTAAAGTTACGATTAATGTATCCCGCACGCACCAACTCATAGGCCAAGCCTTCTTTTAATTTTTCAGTGCAAATATCTTTGAAAGTTTGCCCAACATCGGTATTATGATCCTTAAGTTTAATCTTAAAATCAGTCCTCTCGATTAGCTGTACAAAATCTGCGCTTTCGAGATATTTTAAGTCTTCTTTTAGCTTTTTCAGTTCAGCGTTTTGCCGCTTACCTTCTTGTTCAAGCCATTCTTCAAAGGTAATGCGCTTAAACTCAGGTTCATCTTCCTGCCACTCTTCGAACCACCATCCCAACCACTCTTGCTCCTCATCGGAATAACTTGGGTCATCAGGTTTGGGGATGTTCTGCATTTGACTCTTGATTCCTGCGCACTCTCTTATAATAGCTTTAATATTTTGATCTACCAACTCTCGTGAAGATTTATACAGATCATCAAGATTACTTTTACCAAGCCGAATCGCTTCAAAATCTAGCATATGTGTACTTTTGTACAGCATCATGGCAAACAATTCATTTTCTGTTAAGCCAATTTTTTGAGCAGAATCATCTAAAATAAGAGCTCGAAAAATAATAAATTCATTACATATATTTTTAATCAATCGCATATCAGGAATATATCTGGTGGCAAGATCGATGGGCTGATTATCAACCTTACTCTCAACGCCTTTTAAGGCATTCACCATCAGATATTTTGCATTCATATGAGTAATAAATGGCACCACAGGTATGATCAGATCAAAAAACTTAGTCCGATTAGCCCGCTCTACCTCAATTGACGCAGCATCGTTCTGACCGTGTTCTTTTGAATCAAAAATACTGTCTTTGATGGCGTAAATAAACCGTATTGATTTTTTATTCTTGCCTACTACCCGCAAAGAGCTATTGAGCAACGTATTTAGTGCTCGTAGATTTTCGAAAATCAAAAAGTCATCAAAACGATCTATATCTTCAAAAATAACAATATCGTATTTAGATACTTCAAAAAAATACACGATTTCATCGAGGTATTGATCAAAATAAGACACAGATTTGTCATCAAGAGTGATTGTGGCAGGCCCTGTAGACAGTTGCTTAAGATGAATCCGACCATGAAATAAGTAAAGCATGCAATATGTGATGGCTGTAGCAACACAACAGATTAATAAGAGTACCCACCACATTGATTTGGATTGAGGCAATAAGTTATCAATTTTATCTAACCAGCCAGAAAGGAAAAAAACTATTGTTATTAGAAAACCTATAATCACTGCAAGTTTACATGCCCACCACTTATTGAAACCTTCAATTCCATGAAATCTCGAATACGGTGCTTTATGTGGTTGTTCTCGGTAAAGAAGCTGTTTAACGATTTCTCGTTGAATTTGGTTTGTTAGAGTAATGGCTTGTTTGGGCGCAGAGCCAACAGTTTTTGAGTCTTCAGTAAACCCTAATGTAGACAAAGACAATTCCATCACACGCTTAGGTTGATTCTTTGCTACTTGCTGTAAAATACTGCTCTTACCCACTCCATAATTACCAGAAAGCGCGATATTGCGGATATTAGTATTATCTAGTGCCACTTCAATTGCTTTTACATACTTGCCATGCTGCTTCTCGCAATATTCAGGCGTAAGCGGAGTCAACGCCCATTGTTTGTTAATGCTTGATTCTTTTGAACCACTACACATATTATTTGCCCTTTAAAATCATTGAGTTTGTGGTTCAATAAAATGAACATTTTTTATTCATAACTCTGCATCATCGCTTATTTAATTTGGCTACTTTTATTGATGCGTTGTTATAATATTTACTTTTATATCAATATCAATTAGTTATAAATTAATTTTTTCAACGCTCAAATGTATAATGAGTTTACCCAAACTAAACAATAACTATAACTTTTAGTATAATACAGGAAGTTGGTATTTTAAAAGCTAAGAAAAACTTAAGCGAACTGAAATAAAAAAGACCCATTAAAAAACCCGTTAAGCTATTAAAGCCTAACGGGTTTTTTAATTTGGCGGAGTGGACGGGACTCGAACCCGCGACCCCCGGCGTGACAGGCCGG
>CAZLYX010000042.1:0-17826 GCA_964563885.1 uncultured Neisseria sp.
TCTCATATTAAATATTATGCACAAGGAGAAATTTATGAAAGCAATGGTCTATCATGGTCCGAACGATATTCGTGTAGAGGACAAACCTAAGCCACAAATTATTGATCCTAGCGATGCTGTTGTGCGCATTGTTAAAACCACTATTTGCGGTACCGACTTGGGCATTTGGAAAGGTAAAAATCCAGAAGTTGCTGAAGGGCGTATTTTAGGACACGAAGGTGTAGGCATTGTTGAAGAAGTAGGTTCTTCTGTGCGCAATATTAAAAAAGGCGATAAAGTTATTATTTCCTGCGTAAGCAAATGTGGGTCATGTGAAAACTGTAAAAAGCAATTGTATTCACATTGCCAAAATGGCGGCGGTTGGATTTTGGGTTATATGATTGATGGCACCCAAGCGGAATATGTGCGCACACCTTATGCGGATAATAGTTTGATTAAGCTACCTGAACATGTAAACGATGAAGTGGCGGTGTTGTTGAGCGATATCTTGCCAACAGGTCATGAAATCGGCGTGCAATATGGCAACGTAAAACCGGGCGATACCGTGTTAATTGCAGGTGCTGGCCCCGTTGGCATGGGCGTGCTGCTAACAGCACAATTTTATAGCCCTTCAGTGATTATTATGGTTGATGTGGATGAAAACCGCCTTAAATTAGCCAAAGAATTGGGCGCAACCCACACGATTAACCCAGCAGATGGCGACTATCTGAAAAAAGTACATGAAATCGTGGGCGAAGATGGCGTAGATTGTGCTATCGAAGCTGTGGGCATTGAGGCTACTTGGGATATGTGTCAACAAACAGTGAAGGCGGGCGGTCATATTGCCAACGTGGGTGTGCACGGTACACCCGTTGAGTTTAACGTTGAAAAACTCTGGATTAAAAATCTAACCATTACCACGGGTTTGGTCAACGCCAATACTACTGGCATGCTCTTAAAAATTGTCGGCACTGGCAAAGTAGACTTAACCAAAATGATTACTCATCATTTTACAATTGATCAGTTAGCAGAATCTTACGAAGTGTTTAAACACGCTTCTGAAAATGGCGCCATGAAAGTGATTATTAGCAACCCATAAGCCAGCATGATTGGATTTAAAAGCTCGGTTTTGACCGGACTTTTTGTTGCCTATGATTTAATATATTGGCTGATCGATATATTTGCTTAGGCAGAATGGGTTTAAGTTATAATGAGCCTTCATTTTATATTCAGGTAGCCTCAATTAAGGGCAGATGATAGTGATGTTTTTTAAACACTAACTCTTGTTTAATCAATAGGCTACCTGAAAATATTTATTTTATTTAAGAAACTTCATGACCATTTATTCACTATTTATTACTTGTCCACGTGGGCTAGAAACCTTATTAACTGCCGAGCTGGTTGAGCATGGCTGCACCGACATTCTGCAAACCGACGGCGGTGTAGGCTGTAAAGGCGCACTCGAACAAGTTTATCTGGTGAACGTGCATTCGCGCGTTGCCAGCCGTGTATTGCTGCAATTAACCAAAGGCGCTTATCGCAATGAAGATGATATTTATAAGCTGGCACGCAATATTAAATGGGGCAATTGGTTTAAATTAGAGCAAACATTTAAAGTAAAAGTAGAAGGCAAGCGCGCACAAGTTCAAAGCCTAGACTTTATTGGCCTAAAAATTAAAGATGCAGTGTGTGATGCGTTTCGCGAAAGCTTTGATGAACGCCCGAACGTAAGCAAAATTAACCCTGATGTGCGTATTCATGCATTTATGAGCGACAAAACAGTACAGGTTTTTATTGATACCAGCGGTGAAGCATTGTTTAAACGGGGTTATCGACAAGACTCTGGCGAAGCGCCGTTGCGTGAAAACTTGGCAGCTGGTTTGTTGTTGTTGGCGGGGTATGATGGCAGCCAGCCGTTGCAAGATCCCTTTTGTGGCAGCGGCACAATTCCAATTGAAGCAGCTTGGATAGCGACCAATCGTGCGCCAGGTTTGATGCGCCGTTTTGGCTTTGAAAAACTCAAGGGCTATGACAAACCATTGTGGGAACAAACTCGTCGTGCAGCAGAGCAACGCATCACTTTCAAAACTGTGGCACCCATTGCAGGCAGCGATAATGATCGTTTTATGATACGCGCCGCCATTGCCAACGCACAGGCTGCCGAAGTAGATGATGTCATTCGCTGGGATGTGAAAGATGTGCAATCGGTGAGGCCTAATGGCGAACATGGCATCATGATTTCTAATCCACCTTATGGAGTGCGTTTAGAAGAAGTGCAAGTTTTGCATGCTTTATATCCACAACTGGGCACTTGGTTAAAACAGTATTATGCAGGCTGGATTATCGGCATGCTCACGGCTGATCGTGATATGCCTAAAATCATGCGTTTATCACCTAAGCGGAAAGTGCCTTTATATAATGGCAATCTAGACTGCCGCTTATTTCTGTTAGACATGGTGCAAGGTTCTAACCGCGCCACTAAAGAGGAATAAGTGTTCAGGTAGCCTTTGTATTTTATATAACGGCACCCGCTAATTCCTGCGAGTAATTATGATTTTTTTATAAATAACTACACCTTTAAACGGACAAAATACGGTGAGCTGTTTAAAGTGGCGTTATGTTTTACCATACGGCATACCAAGAAATTAAATTGATGTGTGAATATAAAATGGTTTAGATGCCAGCAGCCATATTATTTCCTACTCACTACCAACAAAAAAAGGATTCATAATGAGACGCATTAAACAACTGATTATGGCTTATCTTACTCAGAAAGCCATGCGTATGATTGTCCGTAAAATGAGCAAACAGGGTGCGGCAACTGCTACAAAAACCAATCGTCGACGTTAATCTGGTATTGAGTTTTCAGACGCAAAGGCTGCCTGCTGTTTCAGGTAGCCTTTAGTTTGATAGCGTAATTAAAGATAACGCTGGCTTGTAAAAAAAGCAGTTTGCCCTCATCACTGCTAGAGATAAAGATAAAGATTTGGGCTACCTGAAAACGTCAGTTTTAAATGCCAGCCTAAATGCATTAGAATCAAACAGATATGTGTAAATATAGTTAATATTATTAAGGAAAATCATTATGTTGCAAACCAGTTTGCCGTTTTTCAGCGTGGTGCGTGTGAGTGGCGAAAACCGCGCTGCTTTTTTGCATAGTCAACTTTCCAACCATATTGAGGATTTGGCGCCACAACAAGCGTGTTATGCAACTTATAATTCACCTAAAGGCCGAGTATTGGCAAATATGCTGGTGCTTAATCGAGGTGATGATATTTTATTGGTCATGGCTGCTGATTTAATCGAACCCATACTCAAAAGGTTACGTATGTTTGTGATGCGCAGTAAAGCTGTGTTTGAGCTACTAGACGATTGGGGCGTAGCAGCTGAGTTGGCCGAAGATGCAGCACCCATTTATCCAACTACACCCGTATTGAGTTTTACTGCTGAACATCAACAAGATATTTGGCGCGTCCAGCTGCCGCATCAAGGCTACCTGAGTATAGGTGAGCTAAATGCTTTGCCGGCTTATGATGCCGAAGCTGAAAATGCTTGGCAGCGGCATGAAATCGCCAGTGGTTATCCTTGGATTAGCGCGGGCAGCAGCGAAATCAGCGTGGCGCAAATGTTAAATCAACATATTATTGGTGGTGTTCATTTTAAAAAAGGATGTTATCCAGGGCAAGAAATTATTGCCCGTGCTCAATATCGTGGCCAAGTAAAACGCGGTTTGGCGGTTTTAAGCGGTGGCAGAGTGTTGCCGGTGGGTACTAAGGTATTACAAGGTGGTGAAGATGTTGGTGTGGTGATTAACGCAGCCCATGCGGGTAGTGTCGAGCTATCGCTGGCAGTGATTAAGTTTCCTGCCGCTGCTGCTGCTTTAACTGATGAATATGAGCAGCCACTTAAAGTAGAACATTGCTTTTTTGATGCTGGCAACTAACGATGGAACATAATATCTGAGCAAAAACAGAAAAATATTTATTAAAGCGGTGGCTATTGACGATAGCCACCGCTTTTATTTGCGGATAAATAAAAATCAAATGACTTGATGTTTATCAGTGCTTAATAGGAAATGGTCATGGTAAGTCGTCAACAGCATTTTGATGATGATGACTTGAGTGTCATAAAGTGTACAGGCTTATTACTTAGTAAGCCTTTTTTTGCGGACAAACAGGCTCTATAGGCTGTATGAAGCAGTGAATATTTGAATTCATTAGGCAGAATTTTTAATGAAGCCGGTGAAATTAGTATTGGTAATACGTGAACAATAGGTGTTTGTTAAAAGCTATTTTTTGACTATTTTTCAAAATACAGTTGTCCTGATAAAAAATAGTTTGCAAAATTTAATTTAATTTACTTTCTTACAGACAATAAGCGTATTATAATAATCAAATGTCATTTTATTAAAAATAATGTATTTATAAATAATAACTTATGTTTATGTACAAGGAAGAGAGTTTTTGTGAAAAATAACATCTCACAACGTATAGTACTGTTTAAAACAGTTCCAAACATCATTTTCTGGTCAATTATTTCGGGCTTATCAGTTTATCCAGTTTATGCTGTTGAAATAGTGGCTCCGCCCAAAAATGTCAGCAGCGGAGACAGTAAGGAAATAATAACCAACCCAATATTGGTTCAAACACCGTATTCAAATGATGGCAAGAATTTAGCTGGCACGTTTGGCGAGGCTCATTTAAATGCAGTGAACCAAAAAGCTGCCATAGATGCAAATTTAACGGGCAGAGGCGTTAAAGTAGGGATGACGGATAACAAGGTTCGAGCAACTGCGGAAAATAAACGCTCTTTAGTATCGACTAAAACGTACTATAACTTAGACGACCAAAGAGCGCCTGAAGGCAGTTTAGGAGTAGTTGTTTATGATCCTGCGGCGGTAGATGAATACACCCATGGCTCGGGTGTGGCTCAAATGATAGGAGGTGATGTAGTAGGTGGCCAAACCCGTGGTGGTGTAGCGCCCTTGGTACAAATCTATTCTGCCGCACCGAAAGTGTTAGGTGTGGAGACTACTTATCAGGGTTGGGATGATATGGCCAAGGCGGGTGTTAGCATCATCAATAATAGCTGGGGTACGGTTCATCCTACTTGGTGGCATCAAGCTGAGTCTGCGGTTAACTTATATAAAGATGAGGCTGAAGCTTATTTGAATGCTGATGTAGCTGCTCAACCTTATACTGCAATAGGGCGAACCAAGAGATTGGTAGATAAAGGCGTGTTATTGACTTTTGCCGCAGGTAACAGTCAAGCTACCCAGCCAGTGCATGAAGCTTTACGTCCACTAGCAGAGCCAGACATACAAAAAGGCATGATCGTAGTGGCTGGATTAGAAGGCACTGTGATATCTGAATCTTCTAGCCATTGCGGTTCAGCTAAAAATTGGTGTATGGCAGCGCCTTTTACCATTGAAGTAAGCTCACAAAATGCCGCTGGTGCTGCAGAACCTTATACTCAGCACGTTTTACAGGGCACTTCTTTTGCAGTGCCAATAGTTTCTGGTGGTGCGGCTTTAGTAAAACAAAAATTCCCATGGATGGTGAATGATCAATTGCGCACCACTTTGTTAACCACAGCCACGGATATTGGTGCTAAAGGCGTTGATTCAGTTTACGGCTGGGGCTCTTTGAATTTAAATAAAGCGATTAAAGGCCCTGCACAATTCGCTTTTGGTGATTTTGTCGCCGATGTTACTCACCCCGCAGGCATGTTGTACAGTATTTATGGTTTTGATAATGATATTTCAGGTAGCGGTGGCTTAATTAAGCGTGGCCCAGCTCGGCTTGATTTGAATGGAACTAATACGTACAGCGGCAATACCAAAGTAGAGAGTGGTATTTTGCGCATAAAAAATAAGCTTGCTTCGCCCATGATCACGGTGGAATCACGTGGCCAGTTACAAATGGCAAAAGACAGTAAAGCTCAGAGCCTGACCAACCACGGGTGGGTAGTGTTGAAAGATGGCAAGGTTAGCTTGGCTGGTGATTTTACTCAAAGCAAACAGGCTTCATTGGTGCAAACATTAGAAAGCTCTATGACGGTGGGCGGACAAGCCAATTTGGCGGGTAATTTGTGGCTGGTGCCGCAAAGGTATGTGGGCAGCGAAGGTAAACGTTATCCGTTATTGAAAGCAGAAAAAGGCATTAAAGGTGGATTTAGCAAAGTATACACCGGTGTTTTACTGAATAATCCAGATATTCTAGATGCTAGCGACAAACAGATTGATTTTGTGGTTAACCGTAAAAATACGGTTAGTATCGTGCAATCATTAGAAGCGCCTAATGCCACATTAGCCAGTGTTGATGCTGCTGCGTTTACTGTGGAACGCACTTTACAGGAATTGGATACGCTGAGCGATACAGATTTGGCATCCAGCACATTAGCATCCAGTGCCGCTAGCTTACAGGCAGCTGATGAATCACAACTCTATGCTTCACTCAACAGCTTATCAGCGGCCACTTATGCCAACAGTGCTGCCATTCACAGCATTGAGCAGGGCAAACAGGCGCAAGTGTTTTCAGGTAGCCTCAACGGAGTGGAAGCAGATAAAGCGCAGGCAATTCTGCATTACACCCACACCGATGTTGATTGGAAACAAAGTGGTGCATCTGGTAAACAAAACAGCAATGGCGTATTGGCAGGGGTAGCGAAAAACTTAGGTAATCTCACTGTAGGCGCTGCATACAGTCATAATAATACGGGCTGGAATGAGTCATTTGGGCATCGTGCTGATAGTGATAGCAATGGCTTGATGTTGGGTGCGCGCTATGTGTTGACAAATCAAAGCTACCTGAAAGGTTTACTTGGCTACAGTCGTTTCAGCAGTGATGTAACGCGCACACTTAGCTTGGGCAATAATGGCGAAACCATCCGCAATAAAGTGACTGGAAACTTGTGGCAGGTAGGCGTAGGTGTGGGCAAAGATTTTGCATTGAATGAGCGCTGGAAAGTAACGCCAGAAGTGGGTTTGCGTTATGACCACATTACCCGCAGTGCATTTAAAGAAACCAACAACAGTGATTTTGGCTGGGCGAGTGACCGCCTGAACAAAGGTGTATTAGCAGGCACAGGCAGTTTAGAGGCTGAATATGCGGTTAACCAAACTGTTGGCATCACCGCTAAGTTGGGTTTTGAACATGATTTCACTCGACGTCGCTTTAACACTGGTGGCCAGTTTACTGGTGCTACTGCTGCTCGTGGTGATGCTGGAGCATGGAAAATTCCACAAACGCGTGCCAATGCAGGTGTGGGCATCAAGGCTAGCTTAAGTAAACAATTGAGTGCTAATGCAGGTTATCGCTTCAGTGGTGCTAGCGATTACCGCAATCATGCTCTTGATGCAGGTTTACACTATACCTTTTAATATGAGGCTCTAATATGAGATTAAGTTTGCTGTACTCTTAGTAAGAGTTTTGCCCGGCTATATGCCGGGTTTTTTTATGCAATGAATTAAGCTACGTTAGATTAAAGTAGATAAATAATAAAAGGCTACCTGAAAGTAATATCGTGCTTTCAGGTAGCCTTTTGGTATTAAGATAAACTTATAAATTTAGTTTTGACTATCTAGCCAACGTTCAGCATCTAGTGCAGCTTGACATCCTGAAGCCGCGCTGGTGATGGCTTGACGATAAGTGTGATCTTTTACATCGCCAGCTGCCCATACGCCTTCAACATTGGTTAAACCAATATTATCTTCACTACCACCTTTTGTTTTCAGGTAGCCTGTGTCGTCCATTTCAAGTTGACCTTTAAAAATATCAGTATTTGGCTGATGGCCAATGGCGATAAATACACCATTAACAGTAATTTCTTCAGTGCTGCCATCGTTGTTTTTTAAGCGTGCGCCCGTTACGCCACTATCACCACCCAAAATTTCATCTAAATTACTGTTGAGCTTTAAAATTATTTTACCTTCAGCAGCACGTTGCATCAGTTTATCGACAATGATTTTTTCTGCACGGAATGTATCACGGCGATGGATAATGGTTACCGTTTTGGCAATGTTGGCCAAATAAAGCGCTTCTTCAACAGCAGTATTGCCCCCACCTACTACCGCTACGTCTTGGTTTTTATAGAAAAAACCATCACAAGTGGCACAAGCCGATACGCCTTTACCATTAAAAGCTTCTTCGCTTGGTAGACCAAGGTATTTTGCTGAAGCACCAGTGGAGACGATCAGCGCATCACAGGTGTATACACCCGAATCACCTGTTAATGTAAATGGGCGGTTTTTGAGGTCAACAGCATTGATGTGGTCAAAAATCATTTCAGTGCCAAAGCGCACAGCGTGTTTTTCAAAGCGTGCCATTAATTCTGGGCCTTCTACACCATCGGCATCAGCAGGCCAGTTGTCGACATCAGTGGTGGTCATCAATTGACCACCTTGGGCGATTCCTGTGATTAAAGTAGGCTGCAAATTGGCGCGAGCAGCATAAACAGCGGCGGTATAGCCAGCAGGGCCAGAGCCTAAAATAATGAGTTTGCTGTGGTTGTTGTCGCTCATGTGTAAAACCCTTTCAATATAATTTAGCAGTGCCTATTGTACTATGAATCAACAGGTAAGCCAGTGCCGATAGTTTAGCTTTATCTCTGTGTTTTATGGCGGCTTTGGTTAGTTTATTTTTTTAAATCAATTAAACGTGTACCAGCTAAGTAATCGTATAAAAATTGCCGATCACGATTAAAAAAAGCAAATCCCCACGGCAGTATCCACCACAATAAAGCAGCACCCGCCGCGGCTTTGGGCGGGATGTCGTTATGTTGTAAGCCAGCATAGGCCAAAATAGGGATAAACACTAAAAACACACAGGCCCACATAAAACGTAAACGCAATTGCGGTAACGGTGGGCGATTGCCCTTGGCATTGGCCAAGCCAATTTTCCAAACTTGCATGGGTAAGGTTTGGCCTTTTTTATTCCAGTTGGCTTTAAAATAAAACCACCATGCCGCCAGCAGTAACACGCTGACAATAGGGCTAGAGAAGGCAGTCAAGCCAGTTTGGTTGAGTATCACCGCTATCATGCCAGCGATTACACCAGCAATTGCAGTTACAGCGCTGGTTAACAAGCCTTCATACATGAGTGAGGCAAAACGGCGTTTGAGGGAGGCGGTTGGTATTGGGTTTGGCATAAGGCGATATATGTCTCGAAATGGCTTATGGTGGAAGATTTTAGCAGAAACTCGTATTAAGCATGAAAATGTTCATGTGCTAACGCAAAGGCTGCCTGAAAAAGATCAGGGTGTTCAACAGGATCAAGACTATGTGCTAGTGGGATTTTACGCAGCCAAGTAAGCTGGCGTTTAGCCAGTTGACGAGTGGCCGCGATGCCTTTTTCGACAAAATCTGAATAGTCAGTTTGACCATCGAGAAATTCCCACGCTTGGCGATAGCCAACGCAGCGCATCGAAGTTATGCTCGATGTGAGCTCAGGATATTTGTATTGCAAAGCGCGCACTTCGTCTATAAAACCTTGTTCGAGCATTAGCTGAAAACGGCGCGCAATTTGAACGTGTAAGTAGGCGCGGTCTAGTGGCACTAAAGCAATGGTGCATAAATCGAGTGGCGGTGAATAAGCGGCTTGATCAGCAAAGTGTTGGCTCAAGGCTTTGCCAGTGAGCATAAATACTTCTAAAGCACGCTCAATGCGTTGGCTGTCTGTTTGCTCTAAACGAGCGGCGGTAATGGGATCAATTTGTTGTAAACGTGAATATAAATGCGGCAGGCCGTGAGTGGCTTTGTCTGCTTGTAAAACAGCGCGAATCTCAGAATCGGCTTCGGGTAGCGCATTCAAACCTTGAGTCAATGCTTGAAAATACATCATCGTGCCGCCGACGATGATGGGTAAACGGCCTCGCGCATGAATCTCATTTATCAAACGCACGCAATCGCTTACAAATTCGGCGGCGCTATAGGTTTGTAAGGGGCTGATGATGTCGATTAAATGATGCGGTACGGCTGCTTGTTCGGCGCGAGAAGGTTTGGCTGTGCCAATATCCATATCGCGATAAACCAAGGCTGAATCTAGACTAATAATTTCAACAGGCAGTGTGTCGGCCAGTTGTAATGCAAGCTTGGTTTTGCCGCTGGCCGTTGGGCCGAGTAGGGCGAGTGCTTTGGGGGGATGCATGAGGTTTTAGGTAGCCTGTATATATGTAGGGCTATTATAGACTATGCTAAGGATGTATTGTTATTCAAGCATATTCATATACAAAGGCTACCTGAAGACATTAATTTGCTTTCAGGTAGCCTTTGTATATGAATATGCTTTATAAACTCGCGCCAACAAGCTTGCCGATTAAACCCGTTATACCTAAAGCCAGCATGCCCCATACCACTACGCGAGCAATGGCAGGTAAGACTTTGGCACCGCCAAGCTTAGCTGAAACCCAGCCTAGAATGGTTAAACCAAGCAAGGTGGTTATGGTTAAAACCAACATCAAATCATGAGCTGGAGCCATTAACGCCACCAATACTGGCATCAGCGCCCCGATTGAAAATGCCGCGGCTGAAGAAAATGATGCTTGCAGTGGATTAGCGACTGCGATTTCAGTAATGCCGATTTCATCGCGGGCATGAGCATCAAGCGCATTGTGGGCGGAAAGCTGTTTGGCCACTTCGCAGGCTAATGTTGGCGTTAGGCCGCGTTTAACATAAATGTCAGCTAGCTCTTTTAATTCTGCTATTGGATTGGCGACTAATTCACGTTTTTCTTTTTCTAAATCGGCGTGCTCGGTATCCGATTGGCTAGACACCGACACATATTCACCAGCTGCCATGGAAATAGCACCAGCCACCAAAGCAGAAATGCCAGTGAGCATTAATGTTTGAAAGTCTGGCTTCGCTGCTGCCATTCCCATTAATAAGCTGGCAGTAGAAATTAAGCCATCATTGGCACCCAAAACAGCAGCGCGTAGCCAATTGCTGCGCTGGCTAAAATGAGTTTCGTGATGTGAATTCATGATTTACACCAGTTTGGTGGTTTATAAAATATTGTATCGCTGAAAATAGATAATAACTTTGTTTTGATATGTAAGCAGGCATAAAAATACCCTTTACACCAGAAAGAATGTAAAGGGTAGGGCAAATTGAACAACTTTTTAAACTGCTTTATGGGCGCTTAACAATACGGTAATAAGTTTCACCATTTTGTATATAGCCCAAGTCAACACGGGCGATTTCAGCAATGGCATCTTGGCCGTTGTTTAAATCTTCCACTTCGGCAGACAAAGCGTTGTTACGTAAAGTGAGCGCTTGGTTTTTTTCTTCCTGCACAGCCACTTTATCTTGCAGACGCCACATATCGCGCCAACCGCCTTTGGAAAGCCAAAGACTTTGTTGGAACCATAATAATGTAGCAAAGAGAACCACGGTAACCCACTTCATGCTGTTGTATCCTTAAGCTTAGCTTATTTGATAGAAGGCTTTTTTACCTGGATAGTAAGACGCTTCGCCCAACTCTTCTTCAATTCGCAGTAACTGATTGTATTTAGACATACGATCCGAACGCGATAATGAGCCAGTTTTAATTTGCATACAGTTGGTGGCAACAGCTAAATCGGCAATGGTGTTGTCTTCCGTTTCACCTGAGCGATGGCTCATCACGCTGGTGTAACGGCTACGTTTAGCCAGTTCAACCGCTTTAAGTGTTTCGGTTAAAGTACCAATTTGGTTTACTTTAACCAGCAAAGAGTTGGCTAAACCTTTTTCAATACCCTCAGCCAGAATCACTGGATTGGTAACAAACAAATCGTCGCCAACCAATTGTATTTTTTTGCCTAATAGATCAGTTAGGATTTTCCAGCCATCCCAATCGATTTCGCTCATGCCATCTTCGATAGAAATAATGGGGTAGCCATCAACCAATTTGGCTAAGTAATCCGCAAATTCTGCGCTGGTTAACGCCAAGCCTTCAGCGCTCAAATGGTATTTGCCATCTTTGTAAAATTCGCTTGCAGCACAATCAAGTGCCAGCACAACGTTTTCGCCTGCAATATAGCCAGCCGCCGCAATGGCTTCCATAATTAGCTTTAATGCTTCTTCATGGCTACTCAGATTAGGTGCAAAACCGCCTTCATCACCAACAGTGGTTGGATAACCTTTGTCGTCACACAACTGCTTTAAGCTGTGGAAAATTTCAGCGCCACAACGCAATGCTTCGCGGAAAGAATCAACACCGGTTGGGATAATCATAAACTCTTGAATATCAAGGCTGTTATTAGCATGTGCACCACCGTTAATAACGTTCATCATTGGCACAGGCATCGCCATTGGGCCAGCGCCGCCAATATAACGGTATAGCGGCAAGCCAGCATCTTCGGCAGCTGCACGAGCAACAGCGATTGACACTGCTAAGGTAGCATTTGCGCCTAAACGACCTTTATTGTCAGTGCCGTCTAAATCAAGCATAACTTGGTCGATATAGGATTGTTCGCTAGCGTCTAAACCAATTAAGGCTTGTGCAATATCGTTGTTAATGTTTTCGACAGCTTTTAATACGCCTTTGCCAAAATAGCGAGATTTGTCGCCATCACGCAGCTCAAGTGCTTCTTTAGCACCAGTTGAAGCACCAGAAGGTACGGCAGCGCGACCCATAACGCCAGATTCCAGTAATACATCACATTCTACGGTAGGGCTGCCACGCGAATCTAAAATTTCGCGAGCAAAGATATCAATAATTGCGCTCATGCAAATAGCTCCTGTTTGGTAAAAGATTGGCTCGGCTATTCCGAGCGTTTAAATGAGTACTGCTGACGGCTGAATTAACTAAATCTTAATGCCATTCGCCACAGTTTTCTTGTTTTTGCTAAGTAACTCAGCTTAAGCAGTTTATTAAATAAGCTACCTGAAAGAGTGTAACGAGTTTCAGGTAGCTTGTTGGTTTATTTTAACGAGCGCGGTAATTCGGCGCTTCTTTGGTAATTTGCACATCATGCACGTGCGATTCGCTCATGCCAGCAGAAGTGATTTCGACAAATTCTGCCTTTTCATGCATTTCCTCAATGGTGGCACAACCTAAGTAACCCATGCTCGAACGCAATCCACCAGTCAGTTGATGGATAATTTGTACGATTGGTCCTTTGTAAGGCACTCGGCCTTCAATACCTTCAGGCACATACTTGTCGGTACTGTCTTGTTTGTCTTGAAAGTAACGATCAGCAGAGCCTTGGCTCATTGCACCTAGTGAGCCCATGCCTCGGTAAGACTTGTATGAACGACCTTGATACAATTCGATTTCGCCTGGCGCTTCATCAGTGCCGGCAAACATGCCGCCGAGCATTACGCAGTGTGCACCCGCTGCTAATGCTTTGGATATGTCACCAGAAAAGCGGATGCCACCATCGGCGATTAAGGATACGCCAGTACCTTGTAAAGCTTTGGCGACATTATGAATAGCGGTTAATTGTGGCACGCCTACGCCAGCAACAATACGAGTTGTGCAGATTGAGCCTGGGCCAATGCCTACTTTTACTGCGTCAGCGCCTGCTTCAACTAAATCTAATGCCGCAGCAGCGGTGGCAATATTGCCGCCAATTACTTGGATGTGTGGGTAATTGGTTTTAACCCAGCGCACGCGGTCTAAAACACCTTGACTGTGTCCGTGAGCGGTGTCGACCACAATCACATCTACGCCAGCTTCTACTAAAGCTGCTACTCGTTTATCGGTCTCTGCGCCCACGCCCACAGCTGCGCCCGCACGGAGGCGACCATCAGCATCTTTATTAGCGTTCGGGAATTCTGTGGTTTTTAAAATATCTTTAACAGTAATTAAGCCTTTTAATACCCAATCGCTGTTCACCACCAATACACGCTCAACTTTATGCACATGCATAATTTCGCGTGCATCTTCAATACTTGTGCCCTCTGATACAGTAACCAATCGTTCACGCGGCGTCATAATGGCAGATACTGGTTGTTCTAGGCGCGTTTCAAAACGAAGATCACGATTGGTAACCAAGCCCACCACTTTGCCATTATCAACAACTGGTAAGCCCGATACTTTGCTTTTTCGGCGCGACAGCATGTCAATTAACTCGTGAATCATCATATCGGGAGCAATAGTAATTGGGTCTTTAACAATGCCGCTCTCATGGCGCTTCACTTTAGAAACAGTATAGGCTTGTTGCTCGATGCTCATGTTTTTATGGATGATACCGATGCCGCCTTCTTGGGCCATAGAAATCGCTAAACGGGCTTCAGTGACAGTGTCCATTGCTGCAGATAATAACGGTAGATTAAGGGAAATAGAACGAGTGAGGGGAGTTTTAAGTGAAACGTCGCGCGGTAGCACTTGGGAATGTGCAGGAACCAGCAAAACGTCATCAAAAGTATAGGCTTTTTCTACGATGCGCATGTTGTTCAACTTTCAGTTGGTCGGTTGGTACAGAATGCACGGTATTGTATCAAATTTGCTGCATACACGTAAATGATTTACCTGATAAAAACCTTACAACCATGACATTTATGAGATTAGTTAGTACAATAATCGCATTGTTACAACTAAAAATCGGAAAAACCGAATGTCACACATTACTAAAATCGTTAAAATTACTTTATTAAGCGCCGTATTAGCATCTGGGGTGGTTCATGCACAAGAAGTGTTTAGCTGGAAAGGCAAAAGTGGCAGCACTACTTATTCAGATGTACCACGCAACTTAAAGCCTGCTGATACAAATATAATCAATATGCGTACTCAAAAGGTCACGCCGCCGGCATCATCTGAAGCACCCGCAGCTGCTTCAGATGCCTCCTTGGCTGAACAGCAAACTGATTTGAATAGCAAATTAGCACAGAAAAACAAAGAAATTGAAGAAAATAATAAAAAAATTGAAGCAGAAAACCGCGAACAAAAACAAGCAGATTGTAAGCGGGCGCAGTTAAATCGATCATTAGCAGAAACTGCACGCGTACCGAATCGTGATGAATTACTTAGTCGTTATAATCAAGACGTTGCAAACGCCTGTAATTAAATAAAATATATGTGTATTGACAATAAGGCTACCTGAATATGTTTCAGGTAGCCTTATTGATTTGAAACCGTATAATGATAAAAAATAAATTGAAACTAAAATATTGTGACTAACAAAACCTTTGATTTAAATATTTTTTTAAAAAACTTGCCTAATCTGCCAGGTGTATATCGCATGCTCGATGCAGAAGATAAAGTGTTGTATGTTGGTAAGGCAGTTAATTTAAAAAGACGGGTATCGAGTTATTTCCAAAAAAACGATCATTCGCCGCGCATTACGTTGATGATTCGTCAGATTGCCACTGTTGAAACCACTGTAACGAGATCTGAAGCTGAAGCGTTGATTTTGGAAAATAATTTCATCAAAGCGCTGTCACCAAAATATAACATTCTGTTTCGGGACGATAAGAGCTATCCTTATTTAATGCTGTCCGGTCATGAGTATCCACAAATGGCCTATTACCGCGGTGGCTTGAAAAAATCAAATCAATATTTTGGTCCTTACCCAAATGGCTATGCAGTGCGCGATAGCATTCAGATTTTGCAAAAAGTATTCCGCTTGCGCACATGTGAAGACAGTGTATTTCAGCACCGCAACCGTGCCTGCTTGCTTTATCAGATTAAACGTTGCTCTGGGCCATGTGTTGGTCATATCAGTCATGAAGATTATAAGGCGAGCGTGCGTGAGGCGGTAACGTTTTTAAATGGCAAAACAGGTGAGTTAACACAAACGTTGCATCATAAAATGCAACAGGCATCGAATAACCTTGATTTTGAAGCTGCTGTGGTTTATCGCGATCAAATCCAAGCCTTGGGCTTGGTACAATCTCAACAATTTATCGACAGCAAAAGCACGCACAACCCTCATGATGTTGATATTTTGGCTTTAATGGTGGTAGGGGAGACAGTATGCCTGCATTGGGTGAGCATTCGCGGAGGCCGCCATGTTGGCGACAAAAGTTTCTTCCCTGATACTCGGCATGATCCGCAACCAAACGGGCAGGATTATGCCGAGGCATTTGTAGCACAGCATTATTTAGGTAAAACCAAGCCTGATATCATTATTAGCAACTTTAGGCTACCTGAAAGCCTCCAGCAAGCGTTAGTGTTCGAGCAGGGTAAAGCCATTCAGTTTATTAATAATACCATCGGCGAACGCAAAGTTTGGTTGAAAATGGCTGAACAAAACGCTCAATTGGCTATCCAACAACATCAATCTCAGCATGCTGGTCAGCAACACCGTCTTGAGCAGTTAGCGCAAATATTGAATATGGTTCCAGAAGATTTGCAACGACTAGAATGTTTTGATATTAGTCATTTGCAAGGTGAAGCGACAGTCGCTTCTTGTGTGGTGTACGATGAACAAAGTATTCAGCCTAGTCAGTATCGGCGCTACAATATCACTACTGCCAAAGCAGGCGATGATTATGCAGCGATGCGTGAAGTATTGATGCGCCGCTATGGCAAGATGGCCGAAGCCGAAGTTAATGGCGAAATAATTAAATGGCCTGATGTGGTTCTGATTGATGGTGGCAAAGGACAAGTGTCTACAGCCGTAGCTGTTTGGGAAGAATTAGGGTTGAGCATGCCTATTATTGGTATTGCCAAAGGGCCTGAACGTAAAGCAGGGCTAGAAGAGCTTATTTTGCCTTTTACCGGAGAAGTTTTTAGCCTGCCGCCAAACAGCCCAGCACTGCATTTGTTGCAAACAGTACGTGATGAATCACACCGATTTGCGATTACTGGGCATCGAAAAAAACGCGATAAAAGTAGGATAACTTCATCGCTCGGTGATATTGCTGGTGTAGGGCCTAAGCGACGCCAAGCTCTATTAACCCGGTTTGGTGGTTTGCGCGGAGTGATGGCAGCGAGTAAAGATGACTTAGCACAAGTAGATGGCATCAGTGCTGATTTAGCTGAAAGAATTTACGAGCATCTACATGTTTGATAAAAAAGTTAATTATCCTAAGATTCCAAATGCTGTTAACGATTTTGTTAAGTCATTCGGTAAAACACTATAAATACAGTAGTGAAAATAATTGCGCTGAATTCCGTTATAATGCAGTTACCAACAGTCATGCAGTGAGTTTTAAATCATTGCCTTGAATAAGTAAGCGAAACAGGCTACCTGAAAACGCTAAACCAAGAGATTTTTGAATCATGCCGTGGAATATCCCTATTTTATTAACTTGGATGCGGTTGTTGCTCATACCCGTGTTCACCGCCATTTTTTACTTACCTAAAGGTTGGATAGATCCAGAGGTAATAAACTGGACGGCTGCCTTAGTGTTTGCTGTGGCCGCAATTACTGATTGGCTGGATGGGTTTCTAGCGCGTCGTTGGGGTCAAACTTCTGATTTTGGTGCGTTCCTAGATCCTGTTGCCGATAAGTTAATGGTTGCCGTAGCTCTGATTTTATTAGTAAAGCTAGATAGAACATTGGCTATTTATGCGATGGTTATTATTGGTCGTGAAATAACTATTTCTGCTTTACGCGAATGGATGGCGCAAATGGGCAAACGTGGCAGCGTTGCTGTGGCTAATATTGGTAAATTTAAAACAGCTGCTCAAATGTCAGCCATATTTTGCTTATTAATTGGACTACAGAATTATCATGGTTTAAACCTGATTTTTATCGGTAATGTATTGATGTTATTGGCCTCTATTTTAACTATTTGGTCGATGTTTTATTATTTAAAAATGGCGTGGAAAGAGTTTCAGTAATATTTTTTTATAAATGCTCTTGACACTACTTTTAAATCTACTATAATTACGTTCTTTCATTGCTGATGAAGTTTAGTCAGTAAGTAAGCGGGAATAGCTCAGTTGGTAGAGCGCAACCTTGCCAAGGTTGAGGTCGCGA
>CAZLYX010000043.1:0-17563 GCA_964563885.1 uncultured Neisseria sp.
GCAATTTCGGCTGATGTGTTGGGTAAATCTTTCAGATGATTGACTGTTGTAAAGAATTTTGCGTTTTGAAATAGGTTCATGGCTAGTAAAGTTCTGTGAATTTGGTATAGAATAACACGTTTAAAGAATAATCGGTTTAGCCGGATGGTAATTGTTCCGGTGTTGAGTATATAAAAGGGTGTTGCGGCCAATGGCCGGAAATGCCGTTAATCAGGAGCACTCCATGAAACGTTTTGCCTTATTGACTCTAGCATTAGCAAGCAGTGCAGTGTTGGCTGCAGCACCAAAAGCTGATCTCGCCAAGGGTAAAGAAATCGCCAATAATATTTGTGCGTCGTGCCATGCTGTAGACGGTAACAGCGGCATTGCTATGTATCCAAAAATCTCGGCACAACATGCTGGCTATATTTACCAGCAAACGAAAGACATTAAAGAAGGCAAACGCACAACAGGCGCTTCTGCAGCGATGATGCCAATGGTGTTGGGTTTGTCTGATCAAGATATGATTGATGTATCAGCTTATTTTTCTAAGCAATTTCCAAAAGCAGGGGAAACCAATCCCAAGCAAAACCCTGAGCTGGGTGCAAAAATATTCCGTGGTGGCATAAAAGCAAAAAATGTGCCTGCTTGTATGGGCTGTCATAGTCCTAATGGTGCTGGTATCCCGAGTGATTCTACGGCTAAAGATGGTATTGTCGCTTATCCACGTTTGGGCGGGCAGCATCAGTCGTATATTGTTGACCAGCTAAAAGCTTATCAAAATGGACAACGCACCAACAACATCATGGTTGATATTGCTAATCGCATGTCTGAAGAAGAGATGAAAGCAGTGGGTAACTTCATCCAAGGGCTGCATTAATTCGTTTGAATACTGCTGCTTTTCCACAAAATCAGGCTGCCTGAATGGTAAAAACCATTTCAGGCAGCCTGAAACGTTGTAAAATAGCCATTTTGCCTAATTGAAACTGGAATTAAATTGCTTTATGAAATCAAATAATCTGAAAACGCCGTTAATACGCCGTCCTTGGTTTGCTTTTCTGAGTTCTATGCGTTTTGCTGTGGCTTTATTAAGCTTATTGGGTGTAGCTTCGATTATTGGCACCGTGTTGCAGCAAAGCCAAGCAATGCCGGATTATTTAGTAAAATTTGGTCCATTTTGGACTGAGATTTTTAAATTTCTGGGTTTGTTTGATGTATATGCCTCACCATGGTTTGTGATGATCATGCTGTTTTTGGTGATTTCCATTGGCTTATGTTTGTGGCGAAATATCCCACCATTTTTCAGAGATATGCGTTCTTTTCGCTTAAAAGCAACCAAGCAATCTCTAGGCATGATGAAGCATACGGCTGTATTGGACGGTGGCCTTACTCCGGCGGTTGCTGCTCGGTATTTAGACGTTCAAGGTTTTAAAACACGAACAGTTGAGCGAGAAGATGGCAGTATATTGGTAGCAGCTAAAAAAGGTGCTATGAACAAATGGGGTTATATCTGTGCTCATTTGGCAATTGTTGTGATTTGCTTGGGCGGACTAATAGACAGTAATCTTCTTTTGAAAATTGGCGTGTTAACTGGACGCATTGTGCCTGAGCATAGTGCTGAATTTGCCAAAGATTTTAAACCAGAGAGCACGTTGAGTACGCGAAACATATCGTTTCGAGGTAATGCCTTTATTACAGAGGGGCAAACTGCATCAGTCTCTTTTCTGGATGTGGATAATGGTGCTTCTGTAATGCAGGATTTGCCATTTACCATTAAGTTGAATCAATTTAAAGTTGATTTCTATAACACCGGTATGCCGAAAGACTTCGTTAGCGAAGTCACCATTACCGATAAGGCGACTGGCAAGCCACAAGATGCCACAATTCGTGTGAATCATCCGTTTACGATGCATGGGGTAACGGTGTATCAGGCAAGCTTTGAAGATGGCGGATCCGATCTTAATTTCAATGCTTGGAATATGGCCAGTGGCAGTGCAGAATCAGTACCTTTAAAAGCGGTATCACAAAATACATTTCCTCTAAATTTGGACAAAGAGCAATATCAACTTGAATTTACCAAATTTACGTCTACCAACGTTGAAGATACTAGTAGCAACAGTAAAGCGGATGCTGGGTTTGTAGCCAAGCTGAATGACGCGCGTGCGGTGCGCAAAGATAAAAAGTTTACCAATTTCGGCCCCTCGATTGTTTACCGTGTGCGTGACCTGGCAGGTCAAGCGGTAGAATATCAGCACTTTATGTTGCCAATGGATCAGGATAAGCGCTTTTTTTACATTACTGGCTGGCGCAGTGGTTTACAAGAGCAATATCAATGGCTGCGTATTCCAGGCGATCGCGAAACCAGCATGAAAACTTTTATGGCGTTGCGCGAGGTGTTGAAAAATCCTGAAGAGCGCCGGCAGATTGTTGATGAATCAACAAAGAATGTGCCAGCAACACAACAAGCGCTGTTTCGAGATGGTTTAAATAAAACATTTGGAATATTTGCTCAAGGCGGGCTTGTTGCTTTAGATGAGTCGATGCAGAAACCGATAGATGGTGTGCAATCCGACAAGGCACAGGAATTTATTATTACCACTGTCGCAGGCATGATTAACGTGGCGCTTGATACAGCATTAAAGAATGAAGGCTTACCGGCTTGGCCTGCTGATGAAACGCGTGGGCAGTTTGTGATGGATAGTATGGATGCCTATACACAAATGACGCGCTATCCTGCACCAGTATTGTTACAAATGACTGGCTTTAAAGAACGACGCATGTCGGTGTTGCAAACAACTAAATCACCAGGGGCAATGTTGGTTTACTTTGGTTCAGCTTTGCTTGTATTGGGCACGATATTTATGTTTTATGTGCGTGAAAAGCGCGCATGGATGTTGTTTGATCAGGGTAATGTTCGTTTTTCAATGGCAGCTAATCGCCATGAGCGGGATTTACAAAAAGAGTTTCCGGAACACACACAACGTTTGGCTCAGCTTACAAAGGACTTAAATAATGAATAATATGGGCAATAATTCCCAGCAACATTTGCCTAAGCATGAGTTACTGGCTCATCAATCTTTTTTGCGTAACATCAACCTAATCGATTGGGTTTTTGCGGTAGTGATGATTGGCATTGCAGCTTTTATACAATTTACAATTCCACATCACATGGATATTTATGAAACGGTAATTTTATGGTTTAGCGCAGGCGCTTCTATAGGATTGGGCTGGTTTTTCAAGCCTTTGCGCTGGTTTGTTCCGGGAGCGATAGCGCTGGCTTATGGCGCAGTGCAACTCTATGGTGGCGATATTAATCATAATAATAATTTCTTTTTGAGCTACTTCATTAGTAGCCAATCTGCGATTATGTGGCAATGTGCGACCGTGTTTTTTGCGCTCTTTTGTTATGTCGTGGGCACATTCCTAGCCAGAAACCAGCAATCTGATACTAATACGTTATTGGGTATGGGCACGGCATTAGCATGGATTTCAGCGTTTATGGGGGTTGTTGGTTTGTTAGTGCGCTGGCATGAAAGTTATTTGTTGCGCCCAGATGCAGGACATATGCCAGTATCCAATTTGTATGAAGTATTTGTTTTATTTATGGTTATCACTGGTCTGATGTATCTATATTATGAGAAAAAATTTGCCATGCAAAAGCTGGGTGGTTTTGTATACACCTTTATGGCGGTGGTGGTGTGTTTTGTCTTATGGTATAGCGTAGACCGTAATGCCCATGAAATTCAACCGTTGATTCCTGCCTTACAATCATGGTGGATGAAAATCCATGTGCCCGCTAATTTTATTGGTTACGGTGCGTTCTGTATGGCAGCGATGTTTGGGGTGGCTGAATTATTGGCTTTGCGTGGTGCCAAATGGCTGCCGGATGCACAGGCGATTGAAGAGGTGATGTATAAGGCTATTGCAGTTGGCTTTCTGTTTTTTACAATTGCTACCATTTTGGGCGCACTGTGGGCTGCTGATGCATGGGGTCGTTATTGGAGTTGGGATCCAAAAGAAACGTGGGCATTTATTGTATGGTTGAACTATGCCATATGGTTACACATGCGATTAGTGGGCGGTTGGCGCGGAAAAGTGTTGGCATGGTGGGCGATTATTGGCCTATTTGTGACGGCATTTGCATTTATCGGCGTGAATATGTTTTTGAGCGGTTTACATGCTTATGGTACTTTGTAACGCTGCCTGAAAGATTCAGGTAGCCTTATTGTATGTTAATTTAAACATCTAAAAAGGTGTTTGCATGGTCTATATATATCAATTTAACTCTAAGATAGATGAGATATATAAACTTGCTTTTCTCTCTTAAACTGTTAAAATAAAAATACCATTTTCGCTGGTATAAACCGTTATGATGAAAGACGTAGAGCAGGACAATTTGTTTTCAAATACAAACTGTGCGTCGATGTATATATAAAATTTCAGGCAACCTGTTTTTTCAGGTTGCCTTTTGTTGTTTAAGATAATTTAAAATAATTATAGAAAGAAAACCGTCATGGATTTCAGTTGGCTTGCCGATCCCGTTACGTGGATAGGCTTTGCAACCTTGCTGGTGTTGGAAGTGGTGTTGGGTATCGACAACTTAGTGTTTGTTGCTATATTAGCTAATAAAGTTAAACCCAGTCAGCGCGATAAAGCACGTATTGCTGGTTTGGTGTTGGCGGTCGCGATGCGCCTAGTGATGCTGGGGTTTATGGCACACATTATGACACTCACAACACCTTTATTTGTGGTGATGGATTGGAGTGTGTCTGGTAAAGATTTAATCATGTTGGCAGGTGGCTTATTCTTATTATATAAAGCCACTACTGAATTACATGAACGATTGGAAGGTGCTAATCTTTTTACCGTGGCTGATACGCAGAAGAAGCATTCAGCATTTTGGGGTGTGGTGGTGCAAATTTTGGTTTTGGATGCTGTATTTTCGATTGATTCAGTGATTACAGCTGTGGCAATGGTTGATCATATTGGTGTGGCGATGGCGGCCGTGGTTGTGGCGATGGGCGCTATGATTTGGGCAAGTAAGCCATTAACAGAGTTTGTTGATAAACATCCAACCGTTGTCATGCTTTGCTTGGGCTTCTTGCTGATGATAGGCTTTAGTTTAATTGCAGAAGCGTTCCATTTTTATATTCCGAAAGGCTATCTATATGCAGCCATTGGGTTTTCAATTTTGATCGAAATTTTCAATCAAGTTTCCCATAAAAACACCAAGCGCAATGAGTATATTGGCAGCTCATGGCGGCAGCGTACTGCTGAAAGTGTGCTGGGTATGATGGGTTTGCGTGAACAATTATTGGCAACGGCTGGTGAGGAGTCTAATGATTATAGCCATTTTGAAGAAAATGAAAAATCTATGATTCGCAGTGTGTTAACACTGGCTGAGCGGCCGATTATGGGTGTCATGATTCCTAGGCGTGATATTGAGCGTTTAGATATTTCTCAAAGCAAAGAGGAGCAACGCCAAAAGTTACGTGAAACACCGTATTCACGTTTGTTGGTGGTGGGCAAAGCAGGTGTGGACGAACCATTGGGCTATGTTAGTAAGAAAGATTTGTTAGGGCAGTTATTAGACAACGGTGATTTAAATATTCAGGCAGTATTACGCCAGCCACTTACTTTGCCTGATGGTACTACCGCATTACATGCAATTGAACTTTTTCGTGCCAGTAGCGCTGATTATGCACTGGTAGTGGACGAATTCGGTGCGGTATTGGGGATGGTAACCATGAAAGATTTGCTTGAAGTGATTGCTGGCGAGTTTCCTGAAGAGTTTGAGCGTAATGAAGAGCCGACGGTGCAGGAAAATACTGAAGACAGCTTTACGGTTGATGGTAGCTTGGAATATGTTGAGCTACTGCGACAGATAGACTTGCCACCTGTTCGCGAAGACAGCGATTTTCACACGGTAGCTGGGTTGATTATGGAAGAGCTTCAAAACCTGCCAGAAGTAGGTGAGAGTATTGAATATCATGGTTGGCACTTTGAAGTGATTGAAAAAGAAGGGCAGCGAATTGAGCGAGTGCGTATAACCCGCTTGCTTGAAACAGAGCAGTAGTTTTCTGTGATGTAATCAATAGTTAAAACCAACATTAGCTCGTTTAGGTTTGATTTGATCAGCTGGCTATTTTGGTTTTCTTGTAATTGTGTTTAGGTAGCCTTTTGGGAATGTTTAAACCTTAAATGATGAGAATAGGTTTTGTGCAAGTATTAAGCAGATAGACGAATATAGATCGGTTTTTGTTTTGGAAAATGTTTCTAAAAAAACACTTTGTTAAGCCAAAATAGATTTTAAATTAAACAGTCATTACTTAATAAATAAGGTTAGCAATGATGGCTTTATGAAATAGAGATGACTAAGTTTGGTTATAAATGATGAGGCAAAAAGATGAATAATCTTTCTTCTAATAACGATTTTCTAATTGTTGGATATAATAAAAAATATTTGAAAGATATAGTCAACCTTCTGGTTAACACAGTTCACAATATCAATAAGAAAGACTACACCCAAAATCAGCTCAATGCTTGGGTCAATCCAAATATAGATTTTAAAGCTTGGCAACATAGATTTAAAAAATCAAAACCAGATATCTGTATCTCTGGGGATAAGGTTTTAGGCTTTTGTGAATTTGATAAAGGTTATATTGATTGTTTTTATGTACACTACCAGCATCAAGGATGCGGGGTCGGTAAACTACTTTTAAATCAGATTTTTGCTATAGCCGAAAATAATAAAATTGATACAATTAAAGTTGATGCCAGCATTACTGCAAAAACGTTCTTTGAGAAATTTGGATTTAAACAGGTTACTGAAAACTTAGTGAAAATAGAAAATCAAGAACTGGTGAACTTTAGTTTAGAATACTTAAGAAGAAATGATTAACAGTTATTGAGCTAATAAAAAGGCTACCTGAATGGTTTTCAGGTAGCCTTTTTGAACTTAGAATGCTTAGAACACATTTCGTAGAATGAGAAAGCAGGTGGCTGCTAAAAACGCTGAAGCTGGCAAAGTGATTACCCAAGCCAAGCCTATGGGCTTCATGAGCTTCCAGTTGGCATTGCGATTAACAAAGCCTATGCCAAGCACTGCGCCCACTAAGATATGCGTGCTAGATACTGGTAAACCCATCAACGATGCCATCATCACCACAGAAGCGGCAGATAGCTCGGCTGCAAAGCCTGAAGAAGGATGCATTTCGGCAAGCTTGGTACCAACAGTTTGAATCACTTCTTTGCCAATAAACCACAGGCCACATACTAAAGCGATACCAAAAGTGAGCATAGCAACGGGTGGTACCGGTGATTCAGAACCAATTACACCTGTGCGCAGCACATCCATCACCGCAGCAAATGGACCAATGGCATTAGCAAGATCATTGGCGCCGTGACTAAAAGCAAAGCCAGCGGCAGTAAATACCTGCATCCAGCTAAACATCAGAAAGGTGGATTTGCCTAAATCTTTACGTTTTAAAGTTTTGGCATACACAAAAGTTGCCATCCAAATAGCCGCGCCAATCATGAAAATGATAAAAAAGCTGGCTAAAGTGCTCATATTTAAATTAAGGTTATTTAACCCTTTAAAAATGAGCATAGAAACAATGACCATGCCACCGATTGAGGCAATAATAGGCACCCATGAGTGCAGTGCTTTATAGGCATCGATATCGTTTCTACGATTATCAATAGCGTAGAGGCCTTTGTAATAATTCGATTCTAGCTCAATATCTTCTAAATCATGATCACCATAAATCTGAGCATCGCGTGCCATTGCTGATGCAGATTCAATTTTTTCTGATTCTGTTAGGAGCTCAAATTGTTCACGATGATGTTCTTTATAAACTTTTTTCTCGTGTTTGATATTTTTTATCTGTTCTTCGGCCTGAGTGTTGTAATCAAGAACGCGTATTTTAATTTGAGAGAACAATAGGTAAGAACCTATGCCGCCTAATAAAGGAGAAAGTATCCAAGAAAGGGCGATTTCACCCATTTTATTCCATTGAACAAGAGCAAAAGTATCGGTTTCACCGATTGCGCCTAAGCACAATGCGCTGCCTACGATGCCACCGATAATGGCGTGTGTGGTAGATACAGGCAAGCCTTTTTTGGAGGCAAATAACAACCATAATGCCGCGGCTAAGAGCGCGGACATCATGATGTAAACAAACTGCAAGGGATCGAGCTGCATTGCATCGAGATTAATGATGCCTGAGCGAATGGTATTAGTAACTTCACCACCCGCAATAACAGCACCACCAACTTCAAAAATTGCCGCAATAATGAGCGCTTGGGAAATTGTTAATGTGCCAGAGCCTACGCTGGTGCCAAAAGAATTGGCCACATCATTACCACCGATGTTGAAGGCCATGAAAACACCAAATAAAGTGGCAAGCAAAAACAATAAAATGTGATTGTTATGAGTGTAACCCAGGCCCCAGAAAATGAAATAGCCAACCATGCCAATAAACATAACCGCAAAGAAAATATTGGTTTTATGCATATTCTCAGCTGGCGCATTCTGTTGAGACATGAACAGTTCCTTACTAAATTAATAAAATAGCCTATCATTATAAAATAATGTAGTGATTAAGACTAAACTATTTTCACTTATTTTGATAAACGGGTGAAGTTTGTGCAAAGCAGAAAGGTATTGTATGAAGCAAATAATGTTTCCAGAGTTAGATAAACCGTTGCGCTTTTATGCAGTGGTGCCTACGGCCGATTGGGTAGTGCGCATGGTAGCAGCCGGAGCTGATACAATTCAGCTTCGTAATAAGGATTTAAAGGGCGAAAATTTACTGCGAGAAATAGAGCGCAGCGTTGCTGCTTGTGAAGGTACGCAAACTAGTTTATTTATTAATGATTACTGGCGTGAAGCAGTTTTAACTGGTGCGTACGGTGTTCATTTAGGACAAGAGGATATGAATGATGCCGATTTGGTGGCGATTGCCGAGGCTGGATTGCGCTTGGGCTTAAGTACGCATTCAGTGTTAGAGCTTGAGCGCGCTTTGTCTGTTTCTCCTAGCTATGTGGCCAGTGGGGCCATTTTCCCAACCACTACTAAGGTATTGAAATCGGCGCCACAAGGTTTGGATAATTTACGTGAATATGTGCGTCAAGCAGGTGTTACGCCAGTGGTGGCTATTGGTGGTGTCGATTTAGAGAATGCTGAGGAGGTATTGGCTACGGGTGTGTCCTCGCTGGCAGTGGTGCGTGCGCTGACTGAAGCAGCAGATCCTGAAGCAGTGGTGAAAGTTTTTCAGAGGTTTTGGGCTTAAACTAAGTTGAAATTAATATCGTTGATTCATTTATTTAATAAAGTCTGTATAGATTAAATATAAAAAGGCTACCTGAAACTTTAACTTCTTTAGAAGCAAAGTTTTTCAGGTAGCCTTTTTGATCAGGGTATCCAGTTTCTAAATTAAGAAACCACTACACCTGTTTTGCGTTTTCTCTCAACGCTTTTATTGATATACCATTGTTGGCCGATGGTAATGATGTTGTTGACAACCCAGTACAATACCAATCCAGCTGGGAAGAAAAAGAACATTACCGAGAAAATCAATGGCATGATTTTCATCATCTTCGCTTGCATTGGATCAGTGGGTGCTGGATTAAGCGACGTTTGGATAAACATCGTCAACGTCATAATAATCGGCAGGATGAAGTAGGGGTCTGTACGACCTAAGTCATGAATCCAGCCAATCCACGGTGCTTGACGCAGTTCAACCGAGGCAAACAGCGCCCAATACAAACCAATGAATACTGGGATTTGCAATAGCATTGGTAAACAGCCGCCCAGCGGGTTGATTTTCTCATCTTTGTACATCTTCATCATGGCTTGTTGCAAGGCCATACGATCATCACCATGTTGCTTTTTCAATGTCTCTAAACGTGGCGCAACAGCACGCATTTTAGCCATAGAGCGGTAAGATGCGTTGGTGAGTGGAGATAACACTATTTTTACAATAATGGTCAGCAACACAATCGCCCAGCCCCAGTTATTGACGAAACCATGTAGCTTATCCAGCAACCAAAATAGAGGTGAGGCAAAAATGTGCACTTTGCCATAGTCCTTCGCCAAATTAAGATTGTCGGCTACTTTAGTGATAACGCTGTAGGTTTGTGGTCCAACATATAAATTGATGTTGAATTTTTTGATGGTGTTCGGTGCTACAGCGGTGAGCGGAACACGCACGCCCGCTGAGTAAAGATTGTCGCTATCACGGCGCTTAATATCTATTTGGCAAGGCGTGGTGCCGCAAACGCTAACTCCATTTTTAGGCTGTAAAATCCAAGTGGCCATAAAGTAGTGTTGAGTCATGCCTACCCAGCCAGAATCTGTGCGGCGCACATAATCCGCTTGGTCGCGGCCAGATTTAAAGTCATCATCTAAATCGCCAAAAGAGACTTTTTCAAACTTACCTTCAGGTGTGTAAACCATTGGGCCAGTATAGGTGTGATTGAGGTAGCTCGAGCCATCTGGTGCACTGCCGTCACGTAAAATACGGTAGGCAGCATCGAGTTTAACAGGTGCACCACTGCGGTTGGTAACGTCGAAACCCACGTTGATGAGGTAACTGCCTTTAGTGAACGTATAAATTTTATCGATATTAAGGCCATTTGTTTCTGGTGCACTTAAGCGAACCTCTACTTTGTCACCGTTTAAGACATATTGTTTTTGTGCTGCCTGAAACGGAATATTTTTCAGTAAAAATTGGCCATCTTCACCTAGTAATTGCGATTGAGCGACATAAGTATAGGCTTTGCTGTCGTCCAATAATTGCAAATCTTTGGCTTCATCGCTGCTGGCGTTATATTTTAGTAACGTGAGTTGGCGTATATCACCACTGCTTTCATCAATAACCGCTTTTAATACATCGGTGGTCACCACCACGGGTACAACTGGGCTTAATGCAGCTTCACCAGCAGTTTTAGCTGCGGAGGCTACTGTGGTTTCTGCCGTTTTTGCTGCTTGCTTAGGTTTTGGGAACATGGATTCCCAGCCCAGCAAAATTGCCAGTGTGACAGCAAAAAAGATGGTCAGTCTTTTAATGTCCATAAATTACTTTCCTAATAATACGCGCTGGGCGCGGAGTGTAGTCCGGTTTAAGTGCCATTCTTAACCGGGCGGCGCACGTAGAGTAGCAAGGGGTGCTGTGCAACATAGTGCTGTATTTAAAGTGCTCAAGGCACAGGATCATACCCGCTGCCACCAAAAGGGTTGCAACGAACAATGCGTTTAATCGCCAACCAACCGCCTTTTATGGCGCCATATTTCTGTATAGACTCAACTGCATATTGCGAGCATGTGGGCGTATATCGACAACGTGGCGGAATCATTGGGCTGATGGCATATTGATAAAAGCGGATAAAACCAAGCAGTATTTTTGCAAACATAGTTTAACGGCGCAACATTAATTGCGATAGTTGTTGTTGTGCTTCGGCATACTCATCTTGGCCAAAACGCTGGCGTACACGAACAACAAAGTCATGTGGGGGTAATTGGTGGCGGTTGCAACGAAACCATTCGCGGATAATGCGCTTCATATAGTTGCGTGCGTTGGCGCGCTTGGCGGCCTTTTTACTCACAACTAAACCAAGACGGGCGTAACCTAGTTGGTTATCGCCTGATTGCAATACCTGTAGCAACGAACGGCTACGCTGACAGCGTAACGCAAAAACGGATGAATAATCATCCGTTTTTAATAAGCGATAATGTTTGCCAAAGCAGTTATCCACATTATACGGCCAAGCGTTTGCGGCCTTTGGCGCGACGAGCGGCCAAAATAGCGCGACCAGCGCGAGTTTTAGAACGAACTAAGAAGCCGTGGGTGCGTTTGCGACGGGTATTAGAGGGTTGATAAGTGCGTTTCATGATGCTTCCTAAGAATTGGTGTCAAATCAAACCGCAAATTACACCTTATTCTTAGTAGTTTGTCAATTAATTTAACTCAATGAGTGTAAATAAGCTGTAAATAGGTTTTATCGGCCGCAGCGTAGCAGTGAGAAAGGAAATTCGGTATAATCTGCAAGTCTTTATGTAACTGTTGTTTTTAGGTAGCAAAAGGCACCGCCTTTCAGTTACATGTCCATGTTTTATGTTGGAATAAAATTATAATTATCATGAATTTAGCAGAATTTTGGCCACAGTGTTTACGCCTGTTACGCACCGAATTGAATGAACAGCAGTTCAATATGATCATCGCACCGTTAACCGTGGGTGAAGAGGATGGTGCGTGGGTGATTTATGCAAAAAATCAGTTCTCACTAAATCTATTACGCTCCCAGTATGGCTCTAAATTAGAAACTGCTCGCGAAATTTTAGTGCCTGAAGGACCAGTTTTGTTGCTTAAAATTGGCAATGGAAAAGTTTATCAGATTTCAGAAGAGCTGGTTTCGACAGACTTAACAGAGGCTGCAAATGGCGTTAAAACGCCGCATGTGCCAGCAGAGGTATTAAAAAACAACAAGAAAGATGCTCAATATATTATTTCTGAGCGCATGAAGGCTTTGCCACAAACTCCTATTAAACCGAAAGCAGAGCCTGAGGTAAAGTCTAAACCCAATAAGGCTAAGACTGAAGAGCACGAAAAACAACGACATCAAAAAACCAATTTATCATCTGATTATACGTTTGACACTTTGGTCGAAGGCAAAGGCAACCGCATTGCTGCTGCTGCTGCGCAATCTATCGCCGAGAACCCAGGCAGTTATAATCCGTTTTTCCTGTATGGCAGTACGGGATTGGGTAAAACCCACTTAGTACAAGCGGTGGGTAATGAGTTATTGAAGCGCAATCCGGATGCTAAGGTACGCTACATGCATTCAGACGAATACATTCGCAGCTTTATGAATGCGGTGCGTAATAATCTGTATGATGCGTTTAAACAGCAATACCGTAATTTTGATCTGCTTATTATTGATGATATTCAGTTCATTAAGGGTAAAGATCGAACGATGGAAGAGTTTTTTTATCTGTACGAACATTTCCATAATGAGAAAAAACAGCTGATTTTGACTTGCGACGTATTGCCGGTGAACATCAAAGACATGGATGAGCGTTTGAAATCACGTTTTTCATGGGGTTTAACACTGGAATTAGAGCCGCCAGAGCTAGAAATGAGGGTGGCGATTTTACAGAAAAAAGCCGATATTCTGGGCGTGAAACTAGACGACCAAGCTGCCTTTTTTATTGCTAATCTGGTGCGTTCGAATGTGCGTGAGCTGGAGGGTGCGTTTAATCGTGTCAGCGCCAGCAGCCGCTTTTTAAATAAGCCGATTGATATTGATTTGGCTAAAGAGTCTTTACAGGATATTGTTGCCAGCACGTATAAGCCGATTACACTAGATTTGATTATGGATGTTGCTTCTAAATATTACCACATCAAAATCAGTGATATTATTGGCAAAAAGCGCAGTCGAAATATTGCTAGGCCTAGGCAAGTAGCCATGACGCTAACCAAAGAATTAACCAATATGAGCTTACCAGCCATCGGCGAAGGCTACGGTGGCCGAGATCATACGACCGTTATGCATGCGGTGAAAACCATCACCAAGTTGCGTGAAGAAGATGCCGAAATGGCGCAAGATTACGAAAAACTTCTCATCCTGATTCAAAATTAATACGCTCTAAGGATAATAAAATGTTGATTTTAAAAGCGGAACGTGATGCTTTGTTGAAACCTTTGCAGGCTGTCACTGGGATTGTCGAACGTCGTCATACGTTGCCAATTTTATCCAACGTATTGCTTGAAAATACACGCGGACAAACCAATTTTTTGGCGACTGACTTGGAAATCCAAATCAACACCGTTGGCCCGCAAAGCGAGGCTGAAGATTTTCGAATCACCACCAATGCTAAAAAGCTGCAAGACATTTTGCGGGCATTGCCAGAAGGCTCTTTGGTTGCTTTAGATTGGGCGCAAAATCGTTTAACGCTTAAAGCGGGTAAGTCGCGCTTTAATTTGCAAACATTACCAGCTGAAGATTTCCCATTAATGAGTGTTGGTGAAGATGTGAGTGCGGCCTTTAGTTTGCCGCAAGAAGCGTTTAAAAATATGCTTTCACAAGTGCAATACAGCATGGCGGTGCAAGATATTCGCTATTATCTAAACGGCTTGCTGATGCAGGCAGAGGGTGATCAGCTGCGTTTAGTGGCGACAGATGGCCATCGTTTGGCTTATTCAAGCACCACTATTGATGCAGATTTGCCAAAATCAGAAATCATTTTGCCGCGCAAAACGGTGCTAGAGCTGTTCAAATTGTTAAATCAACCAAACGAGCCTATTACGATTGAATTGCTTAATAACCAAGTGCGTTTCCGTTGTAACGACACGGTGATTGTGAGCAAAATTGTTGATGGTAAGTTCCCAGATTTTAACCGTGTGATTCCTTTAGACAATGATAAAATTTTCTTAGTGGGCCGCACTCAATTATTAGGTGCGCTGGAGCGTGCCGCTATTTTGGCGAATGAAAAGTTTCGTGGCGTGCGTTTACAGCTTAATCCAGGTGTTATGCGGGTATTATGTAGCAATAATGAGCAAGAAGAAGCTCAGGAAGAGTTAGAGATTGCTTATCAAGGTAATGAGCTTGAGGTGGGCTTTAACATCAGTTATTTGATGGATGTGCTGCGTAATGTGCATGCCGACGATTTGCAATTGGCTTTTGGTGATGCCAATCGCTCAACTTTGTTTACTATTCCCGATAATCCAAACTTTAAATACATCGTAATGCCAATGCGTATTTAATCAATCAGATTGATATTGAAGCCACCTGAAACCTTTCAGGTGGCTTTTTTGTGGCCAATAGTCTTGGAGAATCTAGCTTGAATCTAAGCACATTGATTCAATTTTGCGACATGAATGCGCACCTATAATGACTAAGCAGTTTGAGCATAAATACCGACACGTAATAAATCAGCAATTACTGTGCGCTAAAGCTTAGAAAGTTATGAAAGAAATGTTGTTTTCTGGTATAATAATCAGCTTATTATGCGTTATTTAATATAATCAAATCGCCCCATTTGGCGAACCCTGTATTCAGGTAGCCTTAGTGCTTAAGGATACTCATTGAACGGGGATTTGTATTTAAATCAGCAAGAAAAGAATTCTTATGACAGAGCAGCAACAAAACTACGGTGCCGATAGTATTAGAGTGTTAAAAGGCTTAGATGCGGTGCGCAAACGCCCTGGCATGTACATCGGCAACACACAAGATGGTACTGGCTTACACCACATGGTGTTCGAGGTGTTGGATAATGCGATTGACGAAGCTTTAGCTGGTCATTGCGACACCATTATCGTGGCGATTAACGCCGATAACTCCATCACCATTGAAGATAATGGTCGCGGCATTCCCACCGATATACATCATGAAGAAGGCCGTTCAGCTGCAGAAGTCATCATGACCATTCTGCATGCTGGCGGTAAGTTTGATAGCAATAGCTACAAAATCTCTGGCGGCTTACATGGCGTAGGTGTTTCTGTGGTGAACGCCTTGTCTGATTGGCTGCGTTTAAGCATTTATCGCAATGGCAAAGAGTATTTTGTTGAATTTAACCGTGGTGACGCGGTTGCACCGCTAGCAGAAGTGGGTGATACCACTAAAAAAGGTACTCGCGTTCACTTTTTAGCCAGCGAAGAAACATTTGAATTAATAGAGTTTCACTTTGATATTTTGGCCAAACGAATCCGCGAGCTATCGTTTTTGAATAACGGTGTTGGCATTAAGCTGATTGATAAACGCGATGGTCGTGAAGAAGATTTTGCGTTTTCAGGTGGTGTGGCTGGGTTTGTGCAATACATGAATCGCAAAAAGAATCCGCTGCATGAAAAAATATTTTATACGCTGGGCGAAAAAGACGACATGATCGTTGAATGTGCCATGCAATGGAATGACAGCTATCAAGAAACGGTACAGTGTTTTACCAACAATATTCCTCAGCGTGATGGAGGCACACATTTAACTGCATTGCGTCAAGTAATGACTCGCACACTTAATCAATATATTGATGCCAACGAAGTGGCCAAAAAAGCTAAAGTTGATACCGCTGGCGACGATATGCGTGAAGGGTTAACCTGCGTATTGTCTGTCAAATTGCCCGATCCAAAATTTAGTTCGCAAACCAAAGAAAAACTGGTTTCAGGTGAGATTGGGCCGATTATCAATGAAGTGCTTGGCCAAGCGCTTAATGAGTTTCTAGAAGAAAACCCCAACGAAGCCAAAATTATTTGCGGCAAAATTGTTGACGCAGCGCGCGCGCGGGAAGCAGCTCGTAAAGCCCGTGAAATAACACGCCGCAAAGGTGTGATGGATGGGTTAGGCTTGCCAGGTAAACTGGCCGATTGCCAAGAAAAAAACCCAGCCTTATCTGAATTGTACCTAGTGGAGGGCGACTCCGCCGGTGGCTCAGCCAAACAAGGCCGAGATCGTAAGTTTCAAGCTATTTTGCCGCTTAAAGGTAAAATTCTAAACGTAGAAAAAGCGCGTTTTGAAAAAATGCTGGCCAGCCAAGAAGTAGCAACGCTTATCACAGCGCTTGGCGCAGGCATTGGCAAAGATGAATTTAATGCCGAAAAACTGCGTTATCACCGCATCATCATCATGACTGATGCCGACGTAGACGGCGCGCATATTCGCACGCTGCTGCTAACATTCTTCTATCGCCAAATGCCAGAGTTGATTGAGCGCGGCTATATTTACATTGCCCAGCCACCTTTATACAAAGCCAAACAAGGCAAGCATGAACGCTACCTGAAAGATGAATCTGAGAAAGATCAATTCTTACTCACCTTGGCCTTAGATAAAGCAAAAATCATCACCAATGGCCGCACAGTTGAAGGCGAAGAGCTAGCAAAAATCGCCAAACAATTTGTATTGTGTCACGCTGTGCTAGAGCAAGAAAGCCGCATCATCGATCGCTCAGTGTTACATGCATTGCTAGAAGCTGAGCCAATTGATTTAAGCACACCAGAAGCTGCCGATGCATCCATTGCCATGTTGTTGCCGCTTTTAGATGAAAACCAAGTAGCGCTTGAGCGTTTAGATGGGCAAGACGAAAAGTACTTTATCAAAATCACTCGCAAGTTACATGGCAACATCGTTGTAAACTATATCGAGCCTAAGTTTTTAGAAGGTAAGTCTTATCAAATCATCACTCGCACCGCTGAGATGCTCAAAGATTTAATTGGTGAAGACGCGATTTTGATGAAAGGTGAAACCGAGCATTCAGTGGATAGCTTTGAAGCAGCGCTCGCCATCTTAATGGCATCTGCCCAAAAAGGGCTTTATATCCAACGCTATAAAGGCCTAGGCGAGATGAACCCAGAACAGCTTTGGGAAACCACCATGGATCCAACCGTTCGCCGCTTATTGAAAGTGCGCATTGAAGATGCCATTGCGGCCGATGAAGTGTTTGTAACCCTGATGGGCGACGAAGTAGAGCCACGTCGCGCCTTTATTGAGAGCAATGCTTTAATTGCACAAAATATTGATATTTAAACCAGTGTTATGAATATAGGCTACCTGAAAAGATTGGTTGTATAAGCCATATAACCATAGCTCTATA
>CAZLYX010000044.1:0-17426 GCA_964563885.1 uncultured Neisseria sp.
TAAATAAAAATCAACATAATGAATAACCTTAAAATAGCGTTCATCAGTGGTTATCAAAGCACAACAAAAACCTTAATCAAAATATTCATACCCATCGTATCAAGGTAGAAGTTTTAAGTGAATATATGTCTTGAAAAAAGGCTACCTGAAAACCTTTCAGGTAGCCTAATCTTTAGTTAGCCATCACAAACTATTTATACCACTGCCTCTTCTTTGCGCTTAGGTGACTTAGAAATATTGTCGCGACTTAAACCAAACATCAACAACAACGGGCTGGCAACCAACACTGATGAGTAAATACCAAACACAATGCCAATGGTGAGTGCCATCGCAAAACCGTGTAACGCAGAACCACCAAAAACCAACATAGAGATCACCATAGCCTCAGTTGAGCCATGTGTAATCACTGTGCGACTAATGGTTGAGGTAATCGCATTATCAATAACTTGAGGGACTGCTTTATCACGCATGCTGGCCTTGCGAAAGTTTTCGCGAATACGGTCAAACACCACCACCGATTCATTCACCGAATAGCCCAATACTGCCAAAATACCTGCTAACACAGTTAACGAAAATTCCCATTGAAAAAAAGCAAAGCATCCTAGAATAATCACCACATCATGCATATTAGCAACAAGAGCCGATACTGCGAAACGCCACTCAAAGCGCATCGATAAGTAAACAATAATGCCGAGGATAACCATGCCCAACGCCATCAAGCCACTGGTGACTAATTCTTCGCCCACCTGCGGACCAATAAACTCAACTTGGCGCAAAGCAACATCGGGATTGGTTTCTTTCAACACTCCCATCACTTTGTTTGATACTTGAGCCGAAGAAATACCTTCTTTATTGGGTAAACGAATCATAATGTGTTTATTGGTATCGAGTGCCTGAACCTGCACTTCACCCGTTCCCAACTTATCGAGCTGTTTACGCACAGCATTGATTTCAACACCTTTCTGGTATTGCACCTCCATCACTGTGCCACCAGTAAATTCAACTGAAAAATTTAAACCTAAGGTAACCAAGTAAAATACTGCGGCAATAAAAGTGGCCAGAGAAATAAACGTGGTCAGCTTGCCATAGCTCATAAAGGGGATATCACGCTTAAAGCGGAAGAATTCCATAACTTACTCCTTTTCTGTCACAGCGTCGGGATTCCAAACCGCGCCGATAGAAACAGATTGCAGCTTACGGCGGCGGCCGTACCACAGGTTAACAAAAGCACGTGACACCACCACAGATGAAAACATCGAAGTAAGAATACCCAAACAATGCACCACAGCAAAACCGCGAACGGGGCCTGAGCCAAAAATCAACAGAGCAAGACCAGCGATTAACGATGTGATATTAGAATCGACAATCGTGTTCCAAGCATGGCGATAGCCTTCAGAAATAGCCACTTGGGGCTTCGCGCCAGCGCGTAATTCTTCACGGATACGCTCGTTAATCAACACGTTGGAGTCAATCGCCATCCCTAAAGTTAGGGCAACTGCTGCGATACCTGGTAATGTTAGCGTAGCCTGCAAAGCAGATAAAATAGCAATTAAAAATAATAAATTGGAGCACAGAGCCAATACTGAAAACACACCAAACATACGGTAGTAAATCACCATAAAAACAGCAACGGCGGCAAAGCCCCATAACGTAGACTGTACGCCTTTACGCACATTTTCCGCCCCTAAAGATGGGCCAATGGTTCGTTCTTCAACTATTTCCATTGGCGCCGCCAGCGATCCAGCACGCAGCAACAATGACGTATCGTTAGCTTCAGCAGAGCTCATGCTACCTGAAATCTGTACTCGACCACCCGTAATGACTGAGCGTATAACTGGCGCAGTAACCACTTCTGCTTTACCTTGATCAATCAGCACCATCGCCATGCGTTTGCCCACGTTGTCACGGGTTAGCTCTGCAAAAATGGCTGAGCCAGAACCGTCCAGATTAATACTCACTGCTGGAGCGTTGGTTTCATCAAAGCTAGGTTGAGCATCATTGATGTTGTCACCTGTTAATTCAACCTGCTCGCTTACTAAATTGGGCATAGGTTGTTCGCCAGCGGTATAAAGCAACTGATAGCCAGCAGGCACATTACCCGCCAAGGCTGCTTGCACTTGAGCTGGGTCGTCCGACACCATGCGCACTTCTAATGTTGCGGTACGACCAATGATGTCTTTAGCTTTAGCAGTGTCTTGAATGCCCGGCAATTGCACCACAATGCGATCTGCACCTGCTTGCTGAATCACTGGCTCGGCCACACCCAATTCATTGACACGATTATTTAAGGTATTGATATTTTGTTTAACGGCATCAACACGAACTTTATCCAACACTGCTTGCGACAAGCTAACGGTTAACTGACTACCATCGAGCGTACTAAATGTCGCTTCGGGTAAATATTCACGTAATTTTGGCAATGCCTTATTAAGACTAGCCTCATCCAAGAAAGGAACAACTAAAGTGCTTTCAGTTTTACGAATAGCGCCGCTGCGAACTTTTTGTGTGCGCAGCTCACGACGGATATCAGCTGCATAGCGATCAAGCGTCTTATCTAAGGCTGCTTTCATGTCTACTTGCATGGTAAAGTGCACACCACCGCGTAAATCCAGACCAAGAAACATTGGATTAGCGTTGATTTTGCTCATCCATTCTGGACTATCTGCCAATAGATTAAGTGCAGTGATATAGCCTTCACCAAGCGTATTTTCAATGATGTCACGTGCTTTAAGCTGTGTTTCAGCATCTTTAAAACGCACTTTCAAGGAGCCATCAACGATAAACATCCCATCGTCAGTAATACCAGCAACTTTGAGTGCTTGTAAAACACGTGTTTGAGTTTGTTCGTTGATAACAATAGACTGCCTACTAGTGGAAACCTGCACGGCGGGCGTTTCACCGAAAAAATTGGGCGTGGTGTACAGAATGCCCAAAATAACCGCCACTGTAATCAGCAGATATTTCCAAAGGGGATAACGGTTCATTTTAAAACCTTTGAGTTTTTGAAAAGACAAACAGCCGCAGCGAAAGCAGCGGCCTTTGTTCGGGTGTGAACACCTATAAATTAGGTGATTTTACGACTAACTGCGTTGCGCTCAACTTCTACTTCTACACCATTGGCAATTTCGATAGTAAAAAATTCGTCACCCGCTTTGGTGATACGCCCACTAAAACCAGAAGCTAAAACAACACGATCACCTTTTTTCAATCCAGCAATCAATGCTTGATGATCTTTCAGTTTTTTCTGTTGTGGGCGCATGATCAAAAAATAGAAAACAACTAAAATCAGAAGCATTGGTGCAAATTGCATCAACATATTAGTTTGAGATCCGTCGGCGGCAAAAGCAAAGTCGATCATGTAGTATCCGTTCTTATTGATTAAGTTAAGGCTAAAATAAATTAAAGCTGAGTCATAAAAAATGAATGCAGTTGTCTTTGCAACCACATAAGCCTATGCATTCTAAATGGCATGGCAATATTTTCCAACAATTATAACGACAAATGTATCGTTTATTTCGCAAAATATATTCAAGTTTCATTAAGAGGCTACCTGAAACTCTTTAATATGACTTTAAAATGTAAGCAATGATACCTCAACCATTGCTCAATACGCTCAAACACAGTGCTAAAAGCAGTAAATCATAATTGCAGATAAAAAATATACAATAAGCTTCACCTTGTAGATACCTAGCTACCAAGCTTTAAGCGGTAAAGCAAGTTAATTTCCCTTTGTTAACTATGTTGTCATTAGGCGACATGAGTATTTAAATTAAGTTTAGATTAAAACGAGGTGCCATTATTGGCATTGATATTTATCAAAATCAATAATGGCAACATAAATTCAGATTTTTAGTGATGACAAAAAAAATAATATCCATAATTTTAGGTGTACCAAATTTATATTTTTTCAAAACATATCCAAGTCTAAAATGCTCTCCCTATTGCTTAATAGTTTACTGCTCACCACTCTTAAAACACTCCAAACCTGAGCTGGTTTTAATCTCAACCAGTTTTTATATTTAAATCAACAATGTTAAAAAAGATAATGAGCTATATAGCTTTTATCTTTGCCTTATTCACAAAATACGATTTTTATACTAATTGTCATTTTTAATATGCAAGCTTGATTAAACAAATCACCCCCTATCACTGCTTATCAGCATAAAAACAGCTGAAAACATTGAAATAAAGTGCTTATTTTTGTACAATAGTCTCCGTTGTTTCAGGCAGCCTATTGAGGCTGCCTGAAACATTTACACCCTACTCCGCTCAATAGAAAATATTATGTCTAACATCCCCCAACAGGTGGCGCACCGTCGCACCTTTGCCATTATTTCCCATCCCGATGCTGGTAAAACAACACTGACAGAAAAATTATTGTTGTTTTCAGGTGCTATTAAAAGCGCTGGCACGGTAAAAGGTAAAAAAACAGGTAAATTCGCCACTTCTGACTGGATGGAGATCGAGAAGCAGCGCGGCATTTCAGTAGCGTCTTCGGTGATGCAGTTTGATTACCAAGACCACACAGTCAATCTACTCGATACCCCTGGACACCAAGATTTCTCAGAAGATACTTATCGCGTGTTAACCGCTGTAGACAGCGCTTTAATGGTGATTGACGCGGCCAAAGGTGTGGAAACTCAAACCATTAAATTATTAAATGTCTGCCGATTGCGCAATACGCCCATTGTGACATTTATGAACAAGTATGATCGCGAAGTGCGTGATTCATTGGAATTACTCGACGAAGTGGAAAGCGTGCTACAAATACGCTGCGCACCCGTAACATGGCCTATTGGCATGGGTAAAAACTTCAAAGGTGTTTACCACTTATTAAATGATGAAGTGTATTTATTTGAAGCTGGTGGTGCAAAACTGCCCCATGAATTTGAGGTTATTAAAGGTATTGATCATCCGCGTTTGGATGAATTATTTCCTCTGGAAATGAATAATTTACGCGGTGAAATCGAGCTGGTACAGGCAGCTTCTAATAAATTTAACCTTGAGGAATTTCTAGCTGGTGAGCTTACGCCAGTATTCTTCGGCTCGGCCATTAATAATTTTGGTGTACAAGAAATTTTAAATTCACTTATTAATTGGGCACCGGCACCGAAACCACGTGATGCCACTATCCGAGTTATCGACCCTACCGAAGCAAAATTCTCTGGTTTTGTTTTTAAAATACAAGCCAATATGGATCCAAAACACCGCGACCGAATTGCTTTTTTGCGCGTATGCTCAGGCGAATTTAGTCGTGGCATGAAAATTAAACACTTACGCATTAACCGTGAAATATCGGCTTCTAGTGTTGTAACCTTTATGTCACACGACCGCGAATTGGTAGAAGAAGCTTACGCAGGCGATATTATCGGCATTCCCAACCACGGGAACATTCAAATTGGCGACAGTTTTTCTGAAGGTGAATTACTGGCATTTACAGGCATCCCGTTTTTTGCACCTGAACTATTCCGCAGCGTACGCATTAAAAATCCTTTAAGAATGAAGCAACTTCAAAAAGGATTACAGCAGCTAGGTGAAGAAGGCGCCGTGCAAGTATTCAAACCACATAACGGTGGCGATTTGATTTTGGGCGCAGTTGGCGTGCTGCAGTTTGAAGTGGTTACTGCTCGTTTAGCAGCAGAATACGGCGTGGAGGCAATATTTGATAACGTCAGCATTTGGTCTGCACGCTGGGTATCCTGTGATGATAAGAAAAAACTGGCTGAATTCGAGCGTGCGAATGCGCTAAATTTATCCATTGATGCAGGCGCTAATCTGGCTTATCTAGCGCCCAATCGCGTGAATCTGGCTCTAACCCAAGAACGCTGGCCAGATATTGTATTCCATGAGACTCGTGAACATTCAGTGAATTTAAACGCTTAATTCATCGACATTTTCTTTTTAGACAAAAGGCTACCTGAACAATTTATTTCAGGTAGCCTTTTATATTTTAGACAAAACTTAAACTGCTCTGCACACTATTCTAAATCGCCACTGTCTTCAATAACGGTGGTTGTGAACGTTTCAATCGGTGGCGGCAGTAATGAATCTAAATTTAATGACGATGCACTTAAAGTTGGATAATCACTAAATGCCACTTGATAACCACCGCCATTAGAGGTGATTTTAGCGCGGCCTCCTAAAGGGAAAGTGGTTTTATTGGTAATATGCCCAAATGGAAACCCTGTTAACACCGGTACTTTAGCCACGCGCTGGATGGTATTGAGCACAGCGCCAAAATCATAACTGCTATCATAAACATCACGCACGCCGCCCATACGAAAGTCTCCAAACACAATTGCTTTTTGTTTGGATAAAATCCCTGCCAAATGTAGTGTTTGTAACATCCGTTCAATACGGTAAGGTTGTTCACCAACGTCTTCTAAAAATAAGATTCCGCCGCTAATATCTGGCATATATGGACTGCCAGCCAGCGAGGCCAATACACTGAGATTACCGCCCCAAAATACGCCTTCTACATTGACCTCACGGCGCTGTAATGCATTAACGTTAACCACATTTTGCGGATTAGTTGTGCCGCGTATAAATGAATCTATAGTATAGACACTTGGCACTGGCTTACCAAACTCACTATAAAGCATAGGCCCAGCAAAGCTTTGCATATTGCCTTGCGCCAACAAAGCTAATTGTAAAGCACACACATCACTAAAACCCAAAAACAAAGTGCCACGTTCACGCATTCGCGCACCTAATCTTTGCCAATCGATATGCGGCAGCATGCGCACAGCACCATAACCACCACGCAAACCTAATAACATTTTAGGCGTTTGCACACTGCCAGTGGCAACATCTTGAAAATCGGCAATACGCTCAGCATCACTGCCCGCAAAGCGTTGATAACGGCGGTAGCTAGCCTGTTGGTTAGTAATCGTAAAGCCGGCATTGTACAATCGATTCAACCCTAGCTCGATACGGTTACTATCATTAGCAAAGCCAGATGAAGCAATAATACGGATCACGTTGTCTCCTGATCGGGCAACAGCTGGTTTCTTCGGGACCAAAGGCCTAGCCTTAGTCGCAACCGGCTTTGGTTGAGATGAGCTACCGCAAGCTTGTAATAAGCCAGCACCAGCCACAGCAGCTGATGTACGCAATAAATTTCGGCGGGAGGTTTTCCAAGTCATATTTTCTTCTTTCCTGCGCCCTGTGTTATGTACACAGGCATATTAACGACAACAATAAAATAAGTTTAATCAGCATTCAAAATTTGTCGAATTTGTTCAGGCCAATGATCAGGCAGTTTCAAAATGGCCTCACGCTTTACAGAAGCCCAAATTGGTGCTGGAAATTGTGCATCATGTTCAAAACGAGCTATTACATGCCAATGCAAATGTGGAACAACATTACCTAAACTGGCTAAGTTAATTTTAGCGGGCTTAAAAATTTGTCGCATGGCAGCTTCCACTTTGTATACCATTTGCATTAATTCGTTGCGTTCAGCAAGCATTAAATCTGTCATTTCTGCCACATGTTGCTGCCAAATCACTCGACAAAACGCTGGCGCATTAACTTCATCATGCACAACAATCACGCGCAAAAGCTTGGATTTATACAGTATGTCTTCATTTGTTGCAGTACAAATAGAACAAGTAGGCATAATTTTCCCATTAAAATATTAGTGGATATCGAGAAATCACACAAAAAAATTTGCTTTGATAAGAGAAATCTATTCGATAATATAAGTATATTTTTAAATTCGGCTAACTAAATGACAAAAGTTACACGCTTACCACACTACATTAAATGATAATTCTAGCATAAAATTATCGCTCTCCTGCGAACAAGCTTTAAGCCTCTGTCACAACATAAACTAAATGATTAATCTGAATTATAAAAAAAATTTCAATCTAATAGATAAAAGTCTTTAAACCTTACAAGCACATAGCCTATTACTTTTCACTCAACTCATTTTAAAAACACATAATCCGATAAGCTAGTAAAAAAGACAACCTTGCTTACAAGTTTGCACAATAAAAGGCTACCTGAATACTTTCAGGTAGCCTTCCAAATAGTATCAATTAATCATGAAGACATTACTTATTACGTTGGGCATCTACCGCAGCCAACGCTACCATATTCACGATACGACGCACAGTCGAGATTGGCGTAATAATGTGAATCGGCTTATTCATACCCATCAAAATTGGGCCTACTGTAATGCCATCTGCAGCAGAAACGCGCAACAAATTATAGCTAATGTTGGCCGCTTCAACGTTTGGCATCACTAAAAGATTAGCTGAACCTTTCAATGTACTATCAGGTAAGATTTGCTGACGCATTTCTTCCATCATAGCCACATCACCCTGCATTTCACCATCTATTTGTAAATCAGGACGGGTTTCACGGATAATTGGCAATGCATCTTGCATTTTGTTACCGCCACCGTTAGGGCCAGAACCAAAATTAGAATTAGACAACAATGCCACTTTTGGGGTAATGCCAAAACGCTCTATTTCGCTGGCACACATTAGCGTACCTTGTGCAATTTGCTCAGCAGTTGGATCTTTATTAACATAAGTATCTGCAATAAACAGGCTACTATTATGCAAAATCAATGCGTTCATAGTAAATGCTAAGTTTTGTGGATTGTTGTAACCAACAGTCTCTTCCAAAATACTAAAATGATCGTGGAAGCGACCTACTAAACCACAAACCATAGCATCAGCGTGCCCCAGAGCCACCATCAGCGCACCAGCCAAAGTTGTATTAGCCAACAAGCGGCGGCGTGCCATCTCTTCGGTTACACCTTTGCGCTTAAGTAAATTGTAATATTCTTTCCAGCTAGCTTCATAATACTTATTGTCTTCAATGTTAACGATTTCGAAGTCTTTATCAGACTGAATGGTTAAGCCAAGTTGCTTTAGTTTCTGTTCAATCACCGCTTGTCGTCCAATTAAAATTGGATAGGCTAGCTGTTGACTAACGATTTGCTGTGCGGCATGTAAAGAGCGCTCTTCTTCACCCTCTGCAATTACCACTCGTTTTATTTCTTTTTTAGCTTGTGAAAATACAGGGCGCATAAATATGCTTGATTTATAGACAAATTCGGTCAATTTTTCTACATAAGCTGTCATATCGGTAATTGGACGAGTAGCAACACCAGAATCCATTGCGGCTTGTGCCACCGCAGGAGCAACCACTGCAATTAATCGTGGATCAAACGGTTTGGGAATTAAATATTCTGGTCCAAAAGATAAATCAGCACCATCATAAGCGCCAGCCACTACGTCATTTTGTTCTGCCATCGCCAAATCAGCAATTGCGTGCACACATGCAAGTTTCATTTCTTCATTGATTGTGGATGCGCCTACATCTAAAGCACCTCGGAAAATAAATGGGAAACATAAAACGTTATTAACTTGATTGGGAAAATCTGAGCGCCCAGTACCGATAATAACATCGGGGCGAGCTGCTTTAGCATCGTCAGGCCAAATTTCTGGAGTTGGATTTGCCATCGCCAAAACAATTGGGCTGGCATTCATCGTTATCAGCATGTCTGTACTTAAAACATTAGGACCAGACAACCCTAAGAAAATATCTTTACCAGCAACCGCATCGCCTAAACTACGCTTACCATTATCATCAATCGCATAGGCTTTCTTTGATTCATCCATACGATCTTTATCTTCACGGCTATTATAAATAACGCCTTTTGAATCGCATACCGTAATGTTCTCACGCTTCATACCCAAAGCTACTAATAGATTTAGGCAGGCAATAGCAGCTGCACCAGCGCCCGAACATACTAAGGTCGCTGAAGAAATATCTTTCTCGACAACACGTAAACCATTCAGAATTGCTGCTGCAGTAATAATAGCTGTTCCATGTTGATCATCATGGAATACTGGAATATTGCAACGCTCACGAAGTTTCTGCTCAATGTAAAAACATTCAGGAGCCTTGATGTCTTCTAAGTTGATGCCTCCAAAAGTTGGCTCTAAAGAGGCAATGATTTCAACCAGTTTTTCCGGATCAGTTTCATTTACTTCAAGATCAAATACATCAATCCCAGCAAATTTTTTAAATAGCACGCCTTTGCCTTCCATTACTGGTTTCCCAGCAAGGGCACCAATATTTCCCAGCCCTAATACAGCTGTGCCGTTAGATATCACGGCAACTAAGTTACCACGCGCTGTGTATTTATAAGAAGCTAGTGGGTCATTATAAATTTCCATGCAAGGTGCAGCAACACCTGGAGAATAGGCTAATGATAAATCGTATTGCGTTGCCAATGGTTTAGTAGGGACTACTTGAATTTTACCCGGTGTTGGGTATTGATGAAAATGGAGTGCAGCTTCTTTGATTAATTCATCCATATTATTATCCTGGGGCTCTTTCGGTCAGTATGTCTAGGATTTTGTATTTTAGCTGAAAATGAATGGTAACATAAGTCAGCGATGCGATTTTATTATAGAACTACCAGGTTTAGGGGTTTTGAGGTGTGTCACCTAATAGTTTATTCATCGGAGTAAGGTTAATAGCATTTCCTTGACTAACGATCCATTTATCCTCAACACGCCACTCACTGTTAGCATCCTCAACACGAACATACCAATGCTGAACCTGTGGGAGCGTTTTAAAGACAGCCAAATATTCGGTTTTGTCGCCAGAAGCAACGCCATCTTGAGTGGGCTTTAATACTATAACTTGGTCCCCAGATTTCTTAGCTGGATGTAAGAATATTAAGTTCAATGGTGCTTTACGGTCAAAATCACCACTTAACAAAACCTTAGCAGTATCCATGTTGGGGCTAATCAATACTTGGCCGTTGATATGACGTTGAATAGCTGCTTCATCACGTTTTAACTCAATACTAATATACTTTCCTTCCTTGTAGTAATCATCAGTTACCATTTCAGGCGCACTTTTTTGTGCGATATAGAAAGTACTAAAACCCGCTACTACTACAATAGCGGGGCCAACCATCAGTAACCAAGGCCATGGTTCTTTGTACCAGACCTTGGATTTCTCTTTGCTGTTCTGCACGTAATTACTCTCCGATAAACGAGGCTTTCTCGTTTATGCTATTTGTCCCACTTTCTGGTTGCTTCAGATCATGGTAAGTAAACTTAAACTCAATAGGATGACTACCTTTATCCGCATATTCTGGGATGGTTGCCACTTGTACTGGAACTGTAATAGTCTGTCCGCCTGGCACTAACAAACCTTCTTGAGGCAAACCTGTTATACGTATGTCTTCAAAGCCTGACACAGTTGCAGTCATAAGTTGATCATTCTCACTTGCATTAATAATTCTCAAATTATACGCATTTTCTAGTAGCCCTTCTTTATTTTCTCGAACCATCACACCCCGATCCTTGATAATATCAACACGTACCACTTCGCGATTTGCCAAACCAACCAAAATAACGATCAGCACAATAAATAAAACTACCCCATAACCAACTACACGCGGTCGGAAAATACGTCGTTTAATATAACTGTTAGGTTGTTTATTTTCTAATGCAGCTTCAGTGGTGTAGCGAATTAAGCCTCTAGGATAGTTTACTTTATCCATAACTTCGTTACACACGTCAATACAAGCAGCACAACCAATGCACTCGTATTGTAACCCATCTCGGATATCAATACCTACAGGGCACACTTGCACACATAATGTACAGTTAATACAGTCGCCCAATGGCTCGGCATCTGGATCAGCATTTTTCTTACGCACACCGCGAGGTTCGCCACGTTCTGCATCATACGAAATAGTCAGCGTATCTTTATCAAACATTGCGCTTTGAAAACGCGCATAAGGACACATATATTTACATACTTGCTCACGCATCATATGCGCAAACATCCAAGTCATAAAGCCATAAAAAGCTGCTGCAAAAAGTGGTGCGCCACTGGCTTTCAAGGTGAGGAGGTCAGGTACGAATTCGCGAATTGGTGTAAACCAGCCTGCAAACGTAATGCCTGTCCAAGCACATACCAAAAAAATCAATAGGTATTTAGTAGCCTTAATTCGAATTTTTGTGAAATTCCAAGGTGATTTCTCAAGTTTTAAACGCTTATTACGGTCACCCTCAATAAAGTGGTCAATCCAGAGCATTATTTCAGTATAAACAGTTTGTGGGCAAGCATAGCCACACCACAAACGACCAGCAATCGTTGTCCACCAAAACAAACCAAATGCACTCAACAGTAATAACCCTGTTAAGTAGATTAAGTCACCGGGTACTAAAGTTAGGCCAAAAACATAAAAATGTCGGCCTGGTATATCAAATAGTACTGCTTGTCGATCAGTCCATGTAAGCCACGGTAAGGCATAAAAGACAAATTGCGTAATGACCACCATGAGCATGCGCAAATTAGCATAGCGCCCTTTGGCCAATTTCGGATGTATGCGCTTGGCTCCTTGATACAGGCTAATAACCTGTTCTTCAGGCTGTTTCTTATTTGGTTCCGATGACATTTTAAGTTCCCTCTCGGTTCAGATGCCGATTAATAACCAGTATTATGTAATGTACTAAGATTTATTTAGTAACAGCTTAAGCATTGTAAACCACCACTACTTCTACATACTTGATATATCACAAATACGTGTTATCTAGTTAATACTAGTTATTGCTAGTTCTTACTTAGCTTCACAAAATTTTTATTATTATAGCTGACTTCAAACTTCCATTATCAAAAAAAGCTACCTGAAACTATAAATATAGTTTCAGGTAGCCTCATTTACATTAAAAGCAACTTAAAGTAGTTTACCTTTTCAGCTCTGATAGAATTTCATCCACCGTTGCTTTTGCATCACCAAAACACATCACGCTATTTTCATTGAAAAACAATGGGTTTTGTACACCGGCATACCCTGTATTCATTGAACGCTTAAACACAACTACTTGTTTTGCCTTCCAAACTTCCAATACGGGCATACCTGCAATTGGGCTACCTGGATCAGTTTGAGCAGCAGGATTGACAGTATCATTTGCACCAATGACTAATACCACATCAGTTTCAGAGAAATCATCGTTGATTTCATCCATCTCTAGTACAACATCGTAAGGCACTTTCGCTTCAGCCAATAGCACGTTCATATGCCCCGGTAAACGGCCTGCAACAGGATGGATACCGAAACGCACTGTCACCCCTTGTTTACGCAACAAATCCGTAATTTCAGCCACTGGGTATTGTGCCTGCGCAACCGCCATGCCATATCCTGGAGTGATGACAACTGAATTAGCATCTCTTAACATTTCCGCCACTTCCACCGGTTTTACTTCGCGGTATTCGCCTACTTCCTCACTACCTGAAGAAACCGTTGTACTGTCGCTGCCAAAACCACCGGCTATCACTGAGATAAATGAACGATTCATCGCTTTGCACATAATGTAAGACAGAATCGCACCGCTGGAACCCACTAATGCGCCTGTTACAATCAATAAGTCATTCGATAGCATAAAGCCTGCTGCCGCCGCCGCCCACCCTGAATATGAGTTAAGCATAGATACTACAACTGGCATATCTGCCCCGCCGATAGAGGCAACCAAATGCCAACCAAACGCCAGTGCAATTGCTGTCATTATAAGTAAGGCCACCCAGCTGCCATCTGCAGAAACGAATATCCACATCAAAATGAATGATAGAACCACTGCTGCTAAATTAAGCTTATGTTTATGTGGTAATTTCATCGGTTTGCTGCTGAATTTACCATTAAGCTTGCCGAACGCCACGATTGAACCGGTAAAAGTTATTGCACCAATAAAGATACCTAAAAACACTTCCACTAAGTGAATGGTGTGCATATCGCTTGAAACTTCACCACGCTCGATAAAGCTATTAAAACCCACTAATATTGCAGCCAACCCGACAAAACTATGCAACAAGGCGATCAACTCTGGCATCTCAGTCATGCCAACTTTCCGTGCTTTATAAATACCCAGCGCACCACCTACAGCCATCGCGATAATTACCCAGCCTAATCCAGTAGCATTTTCACTAAAAATAGTTGCAAACAAAGCAATAGCCATACCGGCCATACCGAAGTAACAACCATTTTTAGCCGATTCCTGTTTAGACAAACCTGCCAGAGAAAAAATAAACAAGATTGCAGCGACGATATATGCCGCAGTAACTAATCCATTTGACATAGCGCCCCCTTAACCTTTACGAAACATATTTAACATACGATGGGTAACAAAGAATCCACCGAAAATATTAACACTGGCAATTAATATTGCAATAAATGCCAATATCGACACCGCAGTGTTACCCTGACCAATTTGCAGCAAAGCGCCTACTACAATAATACCTGAAATCGCATTGGTTACCGACATCAGTGGTGTATGCAGTGAATGTGAAACGTTCCACACAACATAATAGCCAATTACGCAAGCAAGAACGAATACGATAAAGTGATTTAAAAACTCTGCTGGGGCTACTGCGCCCACCCACAAAACTAATATTGCCGCAATTATCGCTGGCGCCATTTTTTTCCATAACGGAACTGGTTTTGACTCTGGTTTTACTATTGACGCTGTTTGAGCAGCACCTTGTTTTGGTGCAGCAGAAACTTGAATAGCTGGTGGCGGGAAAGTAATTTCACCGTCTCGCGTTACTGTCATATTGCGCAAAACAACATCATCAAAATTCAGCTCTATTTCACCATCTTTATTAGGGCTCAATAATTTAGCCAAGTTCACCAAGTTTGTTGCATATAACTGTGATGACTGCCCAGGCAAACGATTAGCCATATCTGTATAACCAATAACTCTGACACCGTTTTCGGTTATAAATAGCTCACCTGGTTTAGTGTATTCACAGTTGCCGCCAGTAGCGGCTGCCAGATCGACAATCACCGAGCCTGGTTTCATACTATCTACCATTTCTCGTGTAATCAACTTCGGTGCAGGCTTACCTGGGATCGCAGCCGTGGTAATGATAATGTCTACTTGTTTGGCTTGTTCTGCAAACAATTTCATTTCAGCGGCAATGAACTCCTCACTCATCATTTGGGCATAACCATCACCACTACCGCTCGCTTCTTGAGCGAAATCTAGCTTTAAAAATTGACCACCCATTGATTCGATTTGTTCAGCCACTTCGAGTCGTGTGTCAAATGCCTTTACCACTGCTCCTAATGAACTTGCTGTTCCAATTGCAGACAAGCCAGCAACACCCGCTCCAATTATCAAAACTTGAGCAGGAGGCACTTTCCCAGCCGCTGTAATCTGCCCAGTAAAGAAATGTCCAAACGAATTAGCCGCTTCAATCACAGCACGATAACCACTAATATTAGCTAATGACGATAAAGCATCTAATGATTGTGCACGCGAAATACGTGGCACCATATCCATAGCCAGTACATTAACTTTTTTATCAGCTAACTTCTGTACTAGCTCTGGATTCTGAGCTGGCCACAAAAAGCTCACCAAAGTTTGCCCAGCTTTTAATGAGTCAACTTCCATATCAGAAGGTTGGTTAACTTTATAAATTAATGGGCTGAGCCACACTTCTATGCTATCAACAATTTGAGCGCCTGCCGCTTCATACGCGGCATCATCCAAACCCGCACCTAAGCCAGCGCGACTCTCAACTGCCACTTCGAAGCCAAGTTTCAGCAACTGAAGAACGGTAGTAGGAGTACAAGCAACTCGGACTTCACCCGCAAGTGACTCTTTTGGAATACCAATTCTCATAAAGCTCTCCCTTCAGAATTTTGAAATGACTAACAGAAATTAAATTACACTTCCATCGACTTAATTCTACATTCTTTTTATAACCAATAACTGTATAAAGTTCAATGATAATAAATAAATATTTTAGGGGCTGTAGTAGATAAGCACTATACTAGACTACTTTTATGAAGATAACCCATTGTAAAATAAGTATAAAAATACAGCGACGGCTATTGGAGTTTTTCACAGCTGAACTGACCGCTAGAACAGCCGCAGATTTGCTCGATATCCGGTAACCCTCCCAATCATAAGACACTAATCCAATAGAATTAAGCTGCCTGATTGAGTTTCTGTATTGGCGTAAAGCCGCCATTGCCCATGTTCGGGCGCTCGTTATTATAATGATGTAGCCAAGCTTCAGCCTGTTCTCGAACTTGAGCTAAAGTAGTAAACGGCTCTTGGTTTAACCAATCATACCTCATCGTCCTATTGTAACGTTCAACATAAGCGTTTTGCTGTGGATTGCCAGGCTCAATGTAACTTAAGATAATATCTTGATCTTTGGCCAGTCTTTTAGCGCATTGCTGATGTACTCAGGGCCGTTATCGCATCTGATTTGCACGGACTTACCCCGATACTCAATCAGCTGGCTTAAGCTACGTATGACTCTTTGAGCGGGCAGTGAGAAGTCAATCTCAACCGTTAGGGCTTCACGGTTATAATCATCAATCACATTGAACAGTCTAAAGGTGCGACCATCTGTTAGGGCATCGTGTATAAAGTCCATGCTCCAGCTTTGATTGATCTGTTCAGGTACAGCCAGTGGCACGGGTTTGGCGCGCTTAATGCGGCGGCGAGGTTTGATTCTAAGGTTGAGTTCAACACAGTATATGCGATACACGCGCTTATGGTTGTAGGTTAGCCCATCACGTTACGTAGGGTTAAAAAGCATAAGCCAAAGCCCCAGTTCTTATTCTGCTCGGTTAGCTCTACCAGCAAGTCTGCAATCTGCTTATTCTCATCAGAAGCAACTGACTTATGATAGTAGCAGTGACGATGATGTTAAAGATCAAGCAAGCACGACGTATACTAATGCTGCACTCTTCAATGTAGCGACAAGCCATCTGTCTGCGCCTTTGTGGCGCTACCACTTTTTTGTCATAGCGTCCTGTAGAATGTCGGACTTAAGACACTCGTCAGCATACATCTTCTTGAGTCGAGCATTCTCAGTCTCAAGCTCTTTGAGACGTGAAATCAAAGAGGCATCCATGCCACCATATTTATAGTAAAATAAGTCAAAGAAATTGAAGACAAAAACTGTTACCTTGAAAGCTCTGGGGAAAAGCGTTCATATATTTCATTAATATAGTATGGTGCAAAAAATATTTAAAAATATAGGAAGTACTTTATTGATAAAAAACTATACTCATCAGCAATACTTTATTTTAGTAATAAGTGTATGCATTATTAAAGCGAACAGCTTTTAGTATAACATTGAAATAAAAAAGTTATTGAGTTGAAGACGTCTACATTCTCATAGTTCGTCAACGCACTGTTAGAAACAGACACCGAAAAATTTTTGTTAACGAAGTTCGATTGTTTGATAGCAGCTGATACTTTGCAAGATGCTCTTGTCAGACATCAATTAGAATGTAAAAAGAACTCAATAAAAATCTTAGTATCTTTCATACGTGTAGGTCAAATATTACATTTTAAGGAGTACATAGGTTGAATAAACAGAAAATAAAGGAAATAGTTCGTCAGAAAATTTTTGAAACTAAA
>CAZLYX010000045.1:0-15558 GCA_964563885.1 uncultured Neisseria sp.
TTGGTGGCGTATCGTGATGATTTCCATCAAGGTGTGGTTGGTATTGTGGCCAGTCGTTTGAAAGACCGTTTTTATCGCCCTACTATTGTTTTTGCGCCAGCAGATAATGGCGAAGTGCGCGGCTCGGGTCGGTCAATTCCGAAACTGCATTTACGCGATGCAATTGATTTGGTGTCGAAGCGACATCCTGATTTAATTTTAAAATTTGGCGGTCACGCCATGGCAGCGGGCTTGAGTATATTACAGCAAGATATTGAACACTTTCAGGTAGCCTTTGAGAAAGTGGTGCGTGAATTAGTGAGCGAGGATGATTTATTGCAAACACATATTACCGATGGCAGTTTGCCTGTGGCGGACATCACCTTATTGCAGGCACAAAAAATAGCCATGCATGTATGGGGGCAAGGCTTCGCGCCACCCAGTTTTACGGATGAATTTAAAGTGATTAAACAACAACCGATGGGTGTGAATCACAAAAAAGCATGGTTGGAAAAAGATGGCTATGAATTTGAGGCTATGTTTTGGCGCTGCACTACTGATATTCCCGCAAAGATTCGCACGGTATATCGACCCGTGGCAAACGAATGGCGCAATAATATCGAATTACAGTTGTATATTGATTATTGGGAAACTGTTTGATTTTTTGGACTATCTGCTAAAAAATGACACGGATACTGATGCTTTTTACATGCAAGTGAACACTTTTTAATGAGTGATGCAGTGAATATTAATATTTTATAGTATTAATGTAGATATTTTGACTGAGCAACTAATTTTATTGTGTCGCTGTAGCCTGCATTAAAAAATAATCAGGGTTATTGGTTATTGTAAAATTGAGGCTGCCTGAACAAGGGTCTAACTCTTCAGGTAGCCTCAATCACATCAACACAACATGCCGTTGTATTGGAGTGCGTAGATGAGTTTGTCAACATGCTCATAAGCAGCTTCGCTGATTTTTTTGGCTGTGGTTATAGGCTTCTGTTTTGCATCATGAAACAATATGCGACGAGCAGAAACTGCATCAATAAGTACTTTAGCCAGATCATCTCGATTTCGAGCGCCATCTAACAGCGGCAATAATTCTGCATCGGCCAAGTTCCCTTGAAAAGCGTTATGCCAAGCAGTAGTCAGACCAAGCGTTTTTGGGTATTTTTGGGTTAAAGCAAATAACGCGCGATTGGAAGTGCTGATACAAGGCTTAGTAATATCAACATCACTCCAAGTAAGTGCTTGAGAGCGGATATTCACTGCGCCATAGACAATTATATCGAATACCAACTGCATGAAATCAGTCTGTTTAATAGTTTTAGGCAATTCTAGCTGAGCGGCATCCCATAACTCTGATATAGCTAAAGATTTACCATTGGCAGCATTAATACGTTTAAAAAACCACTGACTTAAAGTATTATCTTTAAATTTAGCGTGTGAGTTTTTTAAGCTACGCCAGACATTATCTGACTCAGCTTGAACTTTCTTAGTTGAATCTGTAGGCGATGCTTCCAAAGTAAATTGACCTTGAATATGTAGGTTCAACAATGCCTCGTTGCGAATACCAAGTTGAGGATGGCGAGCTTCTTGTGAGCTATCAGAGCGGGTTAGGATGGACTGGCGGAAAGTACGATTAGTAAGAAAATCATAAAACTGTTCTAATTTAACTACATCGTTGCCGCATTCTGCCAAGAGCGCTTTCTTGGCAGCATCAGGAATGCTGGGCGATAGCATACTGCCAAATTCAGCCTCGGCAACAAAGCCTAAGCTACATTGTTGAGCGGATTCCATAAATTCGTGAAAGTAACAAGGGTCGTTTACCAGCTCAAAATATTCGTGTGCCAAGTACGATGGATCTGCTTTGTCAATGTGATCGTGGTTTTGCTCAATAGCCAATTGCCACGGGCTGTTAGTTGGCAAATGCTCTTTTAGAAAATTTAACATACCGCGTCCGTAGCGAATTTTATCAAGAACATCGGGTATATCTTGGCTACGAAACTGCATCATGTCGCGATAAACTTCTTTGATTTTCCAGCCTGGATAAGTGTTGTATGAAACAATTGCTACCCCATTAGGGGCTAAGCCTTCTGAAATAACGCGTAAAATTGCTTCTCGCACAAATTCTGGTACCCAGCTGTAAACGCCGTGACAGATAATATAATCAAAATGCTGTGCTGGAGGCGTGTAGTTGTTTATATCTTGTTGTTGCAGTTGAATATTGTTTAAGCCCATCGCGACTACGGCTTGTTGCCCAAGGCGTATTTGTTCTGCTGATAAATCTAAACCAATAATATTAGCATCAGGATATTGTTGTGCTAAAGGCAAAATATTACCGCCAAAAGAACAGCCTATTTCTAAAATATTGGCATTGGATACGGCTACAGTCGGTACATCAAATAATGTCGATACCGCGCGTAAATAATCTGGATGAGTTTGATGAAAGGGGTTTGATGCATAAGGAACATGATCATAAGAGGCAGAAATATTTTCGATTAATTGAGTAGGTTGGCTCATATTGTTACTTTTTGCTGGTTGGTAATGTTACTGAGTTTATCAGAGAGTTAGGGAACTATTACAATTTAAAATTGATAATAATCGTGAAGGCAGTTTTTATGTTTAACAAGCTATATTGATGCTCGTTTATTTCAGTATATTGTGGTGTTTTATTATTTTGATATAATGACGGGTTTGAAACACAATATTGTAATCACTATATGAAAAGGGTATGAGTAATGACACATGATTATCAAGCATTGGCAAATGATTTAAATGGCGCATTGGCGAAACTACACAAAGAGATTCCTGCAACCATGCAAGGTTTTAGCATGATGGCGAAACCAGCTTTGCAAGAAGGTGCGTTATCAGCCAAAGATAAAGAATTAATTGCTTTAGCGATTGGCATTGCTGGTCGTTGCCAAGGCTGTTTGGCTTTTCATACTAAAGCGTTGGTAAAGCTGGAATGTAGCCGTGCTGAGTTTATGGAAATGTTGCAAATTGCAGTTTATATGGGTGGCGGGCCTTCTTTAATGACGGCTGCTGAAGCGTTAATCGCTTTTGAAAGCTTTGGCGGCGAAGCTGCTGCATAATAAGTTTGTTGATAAAAGATCGTTTTAGGCTACCTGAAACGATTTTTTTAATGTGACTGTGCCAATAAAGCCAAATACTGGTTTATAGGATGAAATAAGCATGGTTACAACTGCCTTGAGTGGGTGCGAATGTTATAATTTTAACCAATAACCCACAATAGGCAATCCAATTAATTGCCAATATTAAGGCCATTATGAATTTAGAACTTTATCTTGTTCGCCACGGTAAAACCGTGTTTAACACCATCGGTCGTTTACAAGGCTGGAGTGATTCGCCACTTACCCCAGAAGGGCGTGATGTAGCGATACGGCTGGGAAAAGGTTTGCATGGTGAAATAGATTTTGATGCTGCATTTTGTAGCGTGAGCCCTCGTGCAGTAGAAACAGCTAAAATCTTGTTAGAGGCTAAAGGCCAAAATACTTTAGTTTTAAATATAATTGAAGAAATACGTGAATATTGCTTTGGGGGTTTTGAGGGTGAATTGATTCATGTGTTGCATGAAAGCATCGCTGCTCAACGCAGACTACCCGATATTAATACTTGGCTGGCTCATTACCGCACGGGCACTCATAATATGATGGCTGAAAGTGTGAGTGAGTTAGACCCTTTAGGATTGGCGGAAACAGAAGCAGTGTTTATGTCTCGTTTACGTCGAGGCTTGGATAAAGTGGTTGAGCAATTGCCAAACGGTGGCAAAGTATTGATGGTCAGTCATGGCATGGCGATTACGGGTATTTTAAAAAGCATTGATCCAGCCAGCACGCAGTATCAGAGCGTGGCCAATGCTTCGGTGTCACGTTTACGCTTTGCCAACCAAGCATGGACGATTGAAAGTATAGGTGAAACGCGCTATAGCGGAGAAACCGCTCTACCCGAGCTTTGAGCCGTTTATTTGTATAAATCATATTAGTCATAGCATCATGATATTATGAAAATATTGCATTTAAGTGTGTTGGACAGATAAATAACGGGCAAGGCCGAAGCAGTTGCACGCATTGGGCGAGTATCCTTTATAATGCCATTCAGCAAATCGCCTGCTTGTTTGAGTTGGGCCGTTCCATTTTTTAGGCAGCGTTATTAATTAAATAAGGCTACCTGAACGCACTGAGAAAATTATGAAATTTATTGATGAAGCAAAAATCGAAATAGTCGCAGGTAGAGGTGGCAATGGTGCCGCGAGTTTCCGCCGTGAAAAATATGTGCCACGCGGTGGACCAGACGGTGGTGATGGAGGCAAAGGTGGCAGTGTATATGCAGTGGCCGATGAAAACATCAATACCTTAGTTGAATTTCGTTTTGTAAAACGTTACATGGCAAAAAATGGCGAAAAAGGCCATGGTGCTGGTCGTTATGGTAAAGGCGCAGATGATATTGAGCTGCGCATGCCCATTGGCACTTTGGTTCGCGATGCGGACACTGATGAGATTATGGCCGATCTTACCGAAGATGGTCAGCGCATTTGTGTGGGCAAAGGTGGTAAAGGCGGTATGGGTAACATCCACTTTAAGTCTTCGGTTAACCGAGCGCCAAGACAATCTACACCAGGAGGAGAGGGCGAAGTACGCACGCTTCTGCTGGAGTTAAAAGTGTTGGCTGATGTGGGCTTGTTGGGCATGCCCAATGCTGGAAAATCAACTTTAATCACAGCTGTTTCTGCTGCGCGCCCAAAAATTGCCGATTATCCTTTCACTACGTTGCATCCCAATTTGGGTGTGGTGCGTTTGGATGAGAACAATAGTTTTGTGATGGCTGATATTCCCGGCTTGATTGAAGGCGCTGCAGAAGGCGCTGGCTTGGGACACCGTTTCTTAAAACATTTGTCGCGTACGGGGTTGCTACTGCATGTGGTTGACCTTGCACCTTTCAATGAAGAAGTTGATTCGGCAAAAGAAGCTCTGGCATTAGTGAACGAGCTGCGTAAATTTGATGATGATTTGCATGATAAGCCACGCTGGTTGGTGCTAAATAAGCTTGATATGCTAAATGAAGAAGAAACAGAAGAAAAAGCACAGCAATTTTTAAATGACATTGGTTGGGATTATCCCAAGCCTGATGACCGCTTCCGTTTTGATATGGATACGCCACGCGTGTTTCGCATCAGTGCTCTAGCTCATCAAGGCACGCAAGATTTAGTACACCATATTAACGAATATTTAATTGAGAAAAAACGCTTGGCTGCCGAAGCGAAAGCTGCTGCTAAGCACGCCGCAGAAACACCGACCAAGTCGGTGTCTACTGATACTACTATTTATAAAGCCGAATAAGGCTACCTGAACATCAGGAGTAAAGCGATGCTCACCGTATACAATACACTTACGCGTAAAAAAGAATTATTCAAACCAATTAATCCAGAAAACGTGCGTATGTATGTTTGTGGCATGACGGTTTATGATTATTGTCATTTAGGTCATGCCCGCGTATTAGTGGTGTTTGATTTAGTTGCACGCTGGTTGCGTAAGCAGGGTTATCCACTCACTTATGTGCGTAACATTACCGATATTGACGATAAAATCATTGCACGCGCGGCACAAAATGGTGAAACCATTGGCGAGCTAACTCAGCGTTTTATCATTGCTATGCATGAAGATGCGGCAGCTTTGGGTGTATTGCCGCCTGATGTAGAACCTAAGGCAACCGAACATATAAGCCAAATGATAGTCATGATTGAACAATTGATCGCCAACGGCAAAGCCTATGCCGCAGCCAATGGTGATGTGTATTATGCTGTGCGCGAATTTCCAGCATATGGTCAGCTTTCTGGTAAATCATTAGATGATTTGCGTGCTGGAGAACGAGTAGAGGTTGATAATTCTAAACGCGATCCACTTGATTTTGTATTGTGGAAAGCCACTAAGGCAAACGAAGTAGATTCTTGGGAAAGCCCTTGGGGTAATGGTCGTCCTGGTTGGCATATTGAATGTTCTGCAATGAGCAAAGAATTATTTGGCGATACATTTGATATTCATGGTGGCGGCGCAGATTTACAGTTTCCACATCATGAAAATGAAATTGCTCAAAGCTGTGGTGCGCACGGTGGTTTTTGCAGTCATTCAAATAAAAATAAACCCATTGAAAGCCATGTGAACTATTGGCTGCATAATGGCTTTATCCGCGTAGACAATGAAAAAATGTCTAAATCACTGGGTAACTTTTTTACCATTCGTGAAGTGTTACAACAATACGACGCTGAAGTAATACGGTTTTTCATCTTGCGTGCGCATTATCGCAGTGCGTTAAATTATTCAGATGCACATTTAAATGATGCAAAAGGTTCTTTAAATCGTTTGTACACCGCATTGAAACACACCGCGCCTACAGAAGTAGAACTGAAAGAAGACAGCAACGACTACACTCGCCGATTCTTTGCTGCCATGAATGATGATTTTGGTACGGTAGAAGCAGTGGTAGTATTATTTGAATTGGCGAATGAAATCAACAAAACCCATAACGCTGAATTGGCAGGCTACCTGAAAGCTTTAGGTGGTATTATTGGATTATTGCAACGTGAGCCAACGGCATTTTTGCAAGGTAGTGCTGTAACAGGTGGGTTACCGAGTGAAGAAATCGATAATCTAATTCAACAACGCAAACAAGCGCGTGCTGATAAAAACTGGGCAGAATCCGATAGAATCCGTGACATACTCAATGCCGAGAATATTCTTCTAGAAGATGGCGCTGGCGGCACTACTTGGCGCAGAGGCTAAAGTGCTATTAATTTACTAACCGCCCGTTTAAACAGCGGGCGGTTTCTTATTTGGGTTGGATTGATTGCTTGAAAAACAGTGCGATGGCGTCATATCAACAATTCTAGTGACTTGTATAGACAGGTAGAAAATGATGCAAAATCATCCAGCCCCACGCCAGAGTATTGATTTTCACCAATACACTTTGATTACCTATATTGTGTTTTTTGTTTCTGCTGTCGTTAGTGGTGGTTTGTTATCGATAGTTGGTGTGGTGATGGCTTATATAAAACGTGAAGAAATGCGCGGTACGATTTATTACGAGCACATGCAATTTCTCATTCGCACATTTTGGATTACGCTGATAGCCAGCATTATTGGTGCGATCTTGTCTTTGGTGGTGATTGGTTTCTTGGTGCTATTGCTGGTAGCTGTGTGGCATATTTATCGTTTGGTGCTGGGTATGGTTCGTTTATATGAGCATCGCACGGTCAATCCATACGCTTGGTTGGAATTTTAAACAGCAATATTTGATAAAAAGTTTGCTAAAGCAAAAAACTCTTATATAATGTGCAACTTGTATTTTGAAGTATAGGCAAAATCCCTATACCCGCTAACCTAAGGAACCACCATGAAACAAGATATTCATCCAAACTACCACGATGTAAACGTTAGCTGCTCTTGCGGCAACAAATTTGTAACCAAATCTGCTATGGCAAAAACCGACTTCACCATTGAGGTTTGTTCTGAATGTCATCCGTTTTATACTGGTAAACAAAAAATTGTTGACTCTGCTGGTCGCGTAGACAAATTCAACCAAAAATTTGGCAATATATTCAAACGTTAATCTTTGGATAGTGCAAAAAAAGGCTGCTTCGGCGGCCTTTTTGTTTTGTCTGCTGAATGTGTTATGCCCTAGTTCGGGTTTAAATTTGTTACACTTAACTGGTTTTCCTATTGGCCTCTTTGAAGTGTCTCTTATGCTGACTTATATCCCACCTGAATCCCGCCGTATTATCCCTACTTATGAGAAACCTTGGTTGTTAATGTTACTGGCTTTTGTTTGGTTTTGGCCAGGAGTGTTTTCGCACGATTTATGGAATCCGGCTGAGCCAGTAAATTTTGCAGCAATCGAAGAGTTGTCTCAAGCTAAAGCGTGGTTGCCAACGGTGTTAGGACAATCTTATTTTGATGTTTCGCCATTATATGTTTGGCTGTCTGCTGGTTTTCGCACATTATTGTCGCCTAATATTGCCGATGCCTATTCTGCATCACGCTTTGCAACAGTTGTGTTTATGGCGCTGGGTTTATTGTGCTGTGGTATGGCGGGCTATAGGTTTTTAGGCCGATATCATGGTAGGAGTGTGGTGCTCATTTTAATTGGCTCTCCTGGGTTGATTGTAATGGGGCACTTTCTCGGCGGAATGTCAGTAGAGTTTGCAGCTTTGGGCATGATGTTATACGGTTGGGCATTAGTGAAAACCCGTGTGATTATGGCTTCGTTATTGCTGGGCGGAGGCTGGGCATTGTTAGCCTCTTCTGCCGGCTTATTGTTGCCGCTGGCTTTTATTTTGGTAGCATTAGCGCTTACTTTGAATAAACATTGGCAGAGAAAACGCTATTATGTCACTTTGGTTGGATCACTTTCTGTAGCCTTGCCCTTGGCTTGTTTATATCCATTTGCTTTATATCAAACTGATCTCGCCGCATTTGCCTTATGGAAAAGTCATCATATGTTTGGTGCGTTTGGTGGCTTGGAAACCTTCAACATAGACTTCTCCTTACTTTATTATGGTCGCAATATACTGTGGTTTGCTTTTCCTGCTTGGCCGCTGGCGCTGTGGACAATTTATAAACGTAAACTGGCTGGTTCGGATTGGGGCGTATTGTGTATAGCATGGTTGGCTGCTGTATCAGTATTGTTGATATTATCACCTCGACAGTTTCAGGATTATTTAGTGTGGCTATTGCCGCCGTTGGCTTTGTTGGGTGCGGCTAATTTAGATAGCTTGCGCCGTGGTGCAGCAGCATTTTTAAATTGGTTTGGTGTGATGACTTTTGGGTTGCTGGCATTTTTTCTATGGTTAGGATTTTTTGCCATGAATTATGGTTGGCCAGCTAAATTGGCTGAACGCTCAGCTTATTTTAGCCCTTACTATGTACCAGATATTAATATCATGCCGATGGCAGTGGCGTTATTGTTTACACCTATATGGTTGTGGTCGATTACGCGTAAACATATTCGCGGCCGCCAAGCGGTTACCAATTGGGCGGCGGGCATGACTTTAGTTTGGGCGTTGCTGATGACCTTGTTTTTACCGTGGTTGGATGCGGCCAAAAGCTACCGCCCTGTGGTGGAACAAATGGATGCGGTGTTGCCATCAAATATTGCTTGTATTGCAGTGGCTAAAGAGGCGCGCACGGCTCGGCTGGCGTGGTCGCAATATAGCCGTGTTGATTTAAAAGTGGCTGATGATTCTTGCCAATATCAATTACAGCAACAAACCTTAGATACCGCAGCACCTAAAGGCTGGCAAACTGTGTGGCAAGGTGCGCGACCGCGCAGTCGGAATGAGGGGTTTGAACTGTTGCAGCGGCAGCAATGATAGTGGAAGGCTACCTGAAAACATTATTCAGGTAGCCTATTGTTTATAGTAGAATGCCTTATATTATTGAATGACTTAATGCGGAAAAGCCGATATGAGCGAACAGCAAAATGTAGACCAACAGCCCAATGTGGATGCAGCAGAAATTGATAAATTTAGCCAGCTTGCGCACAAGTGGTGGGATGAAACCAGCGAATTTAAGCCTTTGCACGATATTAATCCATTGCGTTTAGGCTACATTGATGGCTTGGCCAAGCTTGCAGGCAAAGCGATATTAGATGTGGGCTGTGGCGGCGGTATACTCACAGAAAGCATGGCAAAAAGTGGTGCACAAGCGGCAACAGGTATTGATTTAGCCCCAAAATCGCTGAAAATTGCCAAGCTGCATGCCCTAGAACAGGGCGTTGAAAATGTGCAATACCGTTGTGTGAGCGTAGAAGATCTAGCTGGAGAAATACCGCAAGCATTTGATGTGGTTACGTGCATGGAAATGATGGAACACGTGCCCGATCCAGCCAGCATTGTGCGCGCTTGCGCGAAGCTGGTAAAGCCTGATGGCATGGTGTTTTTTTCCACCATTAATCGCAATCCTAAATCTTATGTGCATGCCATTATTGGAGCTGAATACGTTTTAGGCTTGGTGCCTCGTGGCACACACGATTGGCAGAAATTTATTAGACCCGCTGAATTGGCGCGCATGTGTCGAGAAGCGGGCTTGGATATTGTGAGCACTAAGGGTTTGGAATACAATCCGCTCACTAAAATTTATCGTTTGAGCGACAAGACAGATGTAAATTATATGATTGCGTGTAAGCCAAAATAAACGATAAAGGCTACCTGAAACCCGTTTTTAATGTACTTAAAAGTGGGTTTCAGGTAGCCTTGTTTGTGGGTTATTAATTAATGTTTAGTAGACGTGTGAACAGTCTCTACACCGCCAATTATTTCACCATACATTTCAGTGTTGCTACTACCATTGCCACCACTGGCACAAGCGCTAAGTAAACACATTAACGCGCTAACGAAAAGCAGCTTGTTCATATTAAATAATCCAATTAAAAATAAATGAGCTTTATATTAGCATTTTTAGCGGTTAGCGCAAATGTTTGGCAGGCAACCAAAGTACTTATAAATTGTTTTTTAATAAGTGTTAATAGCTTGAAAAATTGATTAGTTAAATAAATACGCTTGTTTAGTAGAATAATAAAATAGCCTACCTGCAACAGAGCATATTATTTAAGCTAATTATCCAACCATAATGAATCAAAATAACAGCATTGAGCTGTGTAACTTAGCTCCATAAATTTTAAAACCTTGTAGGTTTACGTCTTTGGGATTCGGAACAAATATGAAAAGGATAATATCGGCTTTGCCAGTATGGGTTGTGCTGGTAGATATGCTCTATGGCTTTGTGTTGAATGTATTACAAAGTTTAGATTTAAATAAACAGGGCTTGCCTAAAGATGGCTTGCCTGTAGCACCAGATATCGCCTTTAGCGGCTTGCAGGTGGTGGCAAACGGCGGCATGGTTTTGGCGACTGGCTTGGGGCTGTTGGTGTTGTTGCGGCTAAATCGCACGGTATTGCAGAGAAAAGTGATACGCATTGGCATGCTGCAAAGTTTGGGCTTGTTGACGGTATTGGTATTTACAGCGCCAGCATTGTGGGAATGGGCGTGGGCTTTGCTTAGCTTAGCGCAAGGGCAGCAAGTGGTGTCGTTGGCTAATCCGCGTTACTTGATTGTGGCATTATGCTTGCCGTGGGTTGGCTTGTTATGTTTGGCGCGCCTGTTTGGCTGGTATCGTTTACATGAGCGCGCAGCTTCGACCAAGCTTGCGGTTAAATCAGATGCCCAGCCTACAGAAGGATCATGATGATTACGCTTACTACTTTAATCATTGCTGGCATATTAACAGTTGCTTTGTTGTTGCTTAGCATGGCTTTGCCTCATCCTATTACTTGGATAGGCACACTCATCATGTGCGGTATTTTGTTTTTTATATTGCTGCCAAAATATCAAGCGCAACAACAAGCTGTGCAGCAAGGTGTTATGGTGCAGGCAGCCGTGCAACAAGTGCGCGAGTGGAAACAAAAACATAACGATGACGTGCGCTATCGATATGAAATTTTAGCAGTGGCGCCCAATCCTTCTACTGGCAAAATGCAGACCTTTATTAGCCCGCCTTTATCGGAAGACCCACAGCCTTATTTAGAGCAAACGGTCACTGTGAAGGTCGATTGGAATCACCCCAAAGCCTATGTGATGGATGTGTCATTTTTGCCATTTGAAGTATATTAAGCGAATCAATAAAAGCATACAAAAAGGCTACCTGAAACTATGTTCAGGTAGCCTTTTTGTATCTGGCATTGCTTTAGGCTAACATCATAAGCATATTAAAAATTATTTGCTCAATTGTTCTAATTGCGCTTTATTGCTGGCGTAGCCAATAGATTTTACCGCTAGGCCATCAAGCTTAACCACGCTTGCTTTGCCCGCTTGGCGCGGAATATGATTCAATGCATTGGCTTGTTTACTCAAACAAATCGGAAAAGTTAGTTTACGCATTTTTGGCATAGCAAACATTTTGGTGACCAACGCAGGCATTTTGTTGATGTCGGCCAAGTAGACCATGCCATTTTGCTGCATTTTTTGTCCGCCTTGTTGGGATAAGTATTCACTCACCATCGTGTCAACGGCTTTATCACTGCTAAAAATAACCACTTTAGTTTGAGTATTTACAGCACATGTTTTATCAAACTGATCAGCCAGCGTAATGGCGGGCAAGTTTGAGCCAACCTGAGCAACTTCGGCTGCTGCACTGCCTGCAAACACTAGTGCCATTATTGTAATACTGCTGCGTATCATCATATTCATTGTGATTCCTTGTGGTATTAAATGGAGCATGCTCATATCATCGTAAACGATTCACAATAACATGATTTTAGTCGCCATGGTACTCGGTAACTTTGATTTACCAATAAAATAAGAGAATATTCTGGTTGGCAAGAAAAGCACAAAAGTTAGTATCTGTTTGAATATCAATCATATTGTATAAAACAAAGGCTACCTGAAAGTGTTTTCAAGCAGCCTTTTTTTATGTGTAAAGCTTAGGCCTCGGTAACCGATTGTCGGGCAAAAGTTTTCTCACAATAATGGCATTTTAGCCTAGTTTGCCCACCTTGGGTGCGCACATAAAAATGGCTTTTTACTGGCTCGCCATGGCTGGCGCAGTTGGCGTTGGGGCAGCGGAACACTTCGGTGATGGTTTCTGGTAATTTCAATAATTTCTTCTCAACCACTTGAAAATTATGAATGATATTAACCGTCGCCTCAGGTGAAAATAAAGCCAAGCGGTTGGCAGTGTGATCATCAAATTGTATGCCAGTAAGCTTGATAATGTCTTTACTGCCTTGCGTTTTACTAGGCAAATTAAAGCCTACGGTAACAGCACTGCCGTAATTCAGTAGATTGAATTGGCGCAGGATAACGAGTCCTAAGCCAGCAGGAATATGGTCGATAACCGTGCCATTTTCAATGGCTTCGACGCTCAATTGTTTGGTCATGGCGCGTTCCTCACACTTCTTCGTTCAAAATCAAAGACAAAATCGCTTGTCGTGCATAAACACCATTGCTGGCTTGTTGGAAATAATAGGCATAAGGAGTATCGTCTACGCGTGGATTGATTTCATCGACCCTTGGCAGCGGATGCAAGATGCGGAAATTGTCTTTAGCATCGGCAAGCATAGGGATATCCAGATTAAATTTGCCTTGAATTTTGGCAAATTCTTGTTCATCAAAACGCTCACGTTGCACACGAGTCATGTAGAGAATATCTGCCCATTCCACAGCTTCTTCCAAGCTAGACAATATTTGATAGCTAGAGCCAGCTTCTTTTAGCTCTTCAAGAATGTACTCGGGCATCGCCAAAATTGGCGGCGCCACAAATGCAAACTCACAGCCCCAGCGTTTTAACGCTTGGGTGAGCGAATGAACAGTGCGGCCATATTTTAAATCACCCGCCATGGCAACTTTTAAGCCTTGGAGCGTACCTTGAGTTTCATAAATAGACACCAAATCAAGCAAGGTTTGCGAAGGGTGTTGGTTGGTGCCATCGCCAGCGTTTATGATCGGAACACTTGAAAACTCAGCCAACACCCGAGCTGCGCCATCTTTATGGTGCCGCTGCACAATAGCATCTGTGTAGCTGCTGATGATGCGGGCAGTATCGGCTAAGGTTTCACCTTTTTTAGCGCTGGTATTGGCGCCATCGGCAAAACCAATAACGGTGCCACCTAATCTTTGTACCGCTGTTTCAAATGATAGACGGGTACGAGTAGAAGGCTCAAAAAAGCACGAGCCAATCACTTTGCCTTCAAGTAATTTTTTGTGTGGCTCAGTTTTTAATTTAAGCGCCGTGTGTAACAGCAGCTCAAGCTGAGGTGTGCTGAGGTCGGAAATAGAAATAATATTTTGTCGGTAGAGCAAGTTGGGCATGATCTTCCTTATTGGGGCGGCAAAAAAGCCCAGATAGATTGGGCTTTAAAAAGGTGAAAACGGCAAAACCGCTGCTGTTATGGCAGTGGTGTGAAAACAGACAAGATGCGCTGGCTTCATGATGATTTACCGTAAACTTTAACAAAAGAATTATCGCACAAATCAGTCTTGCATGAAACGTTGACACAAGGCTAGGAGCAATATTTTATGTTTTTTGGGTTACTATTTTATTGATTAGCAATAAGCCAGCTCGATTAAGTAAAGAAAAAGGCAGAAAAATCTGCCTTTAGCTTGGTTTAAGTAAGCACATTAATCAAAGATGTCGCGCACTTTATCAAAGAATGATTTCTGACGCGGGGTTTGTGAACGACCTAAGCCAGTAGAGATTTTTTCAAACTCTTCCAGTAATTCTTTTTGGCGATCAGTCAGATCAATTGGCGTTTCCACTGAAACATGGCAATACAAATCACCAACAGCACTAGAGCGCAGCGATTTAATACCTTTACCTTTAACGCGCATACGGCGACCAGTTTGAGTTTCTTTGGGTATGGTGAGTTTTACTTTGCCTACTAATGTGGGCACTTCCACTTCGCCGCCTAAAGCAGCAGTAGTGAAGCTGATGGGCAATTCGCAATGTAAATCTAAGCCATTGCGCTCAAAGGTTTTGTGTTCTTTAACGCGGATAACCACATATAAATCACCGTTAGGCGCGCCGCGTAAACCTGGTTCACCCTCACCACTTAAGCGGATACGTTGGCCTTCTTCAATCCCTGCTGGAATCGACACTTCAACCGTTTTGCTGGTGCGTACACGGCCTTCGCCACGACATTTCAAGCAAGGTTCTTTTATTTCTTGGCCACTACCGTGACAGCTTGGGCAAGTTTGCTGCATCTGAAAAATCGCTTGACGCACATGGATGACACCGCTGCCGCGACAAGTAGAGCAGGTGCTGGCTGAAGTGCCAGGTTTTGCACCGCTGCCATGGCAAAGATCGCATTCTTCGTGGGTGGGTACCGTGATGCGTTTTTTAACGCCAGCGGCCGCTTCTTCTAAGCTAATTTCCAAGCCATATTGCAAGTCTGCACCTTGTTGGCTTTGCTGGCGAGCACTGCCACCGCTACCGCCACCACCAGGCGCTCCACCAAACATTTGGCTGAAAATATCACCAAAGTCAAAACCTTGTGCGCCGCTAAAACCACCACCAAAGCCGCCGCTGCCCATATTAGGGTCAACGCCAGCATGGCCGTATTGGTCGTAGGCAGTTTTTTTCTCTTTATCAGACAGAATATCGTAGGCTTTTTGAACTTCTTTGAATTTGTCTTCTGATGCTTTGTTATCGGGGTTGCGATCTGGATGGTATTTCATTGCCAGTTTACGATAGGCTTTTTTAATATCTTCATCGCTGGCGCTGCGTGCAACGCCCAGTGTTTCGTAAAAGTCTTGATTGCTCATAATAATTTATGTGGTTCAAATTGATAATCGGGATGCTGCAAAAAATGAGGGCAGCTGATGAAATCTCAAGTGCTGTTATCAAAAAGATTTCTGGCAGGGAGATTATACAAACGGCTTAGATAGATTTTGGTCGTTTTTAAAGGCTACCTGAAAGCAAAATGTTGATTAAAGTTAAGGAGCTTTTCAGGTAGCCTATTTGTTTCAGGTAGCCTATTTGTTTCAGGTAGCCTATTTGTTTCAGGTAGCCT